>NZ_CP179868.1:2994281-3318637 GCF_051379705.1 Ekhidna algicida
TTGATTTTGAAGCCTGAGAATTTATAGAAATTGATTGGATTGTTTACTTATCAACCAATTGACGATTTAACCAATATCAAACATCAAAACTCAGCTTCACTTTATCTGTTTTAGGATAAGACTGACAGCTAAGCACTAAACCTCTTTCCAATTCATCCGGCTCAAGCGCATAGTTTACATCCATTTCTACTTCTCCTTCTTCCACCTTACATACGCACGTGCTGCACACTCCACCCTTACATGCATAAGGAAGATCTGCTCCATTGTCGAATGCGACATCCAAAATGGATTTATCCGAATCGTATGGAAAGGTCATGCTATTTCCATCCAAAACCACTGTGATTTCAGCGAGTGATTTTTCGTGTTTGACTTCTTTTTGTTTTCCTCCAAGTTTACCAACAGGAGAAGTAAAGAGCTCAAGGTGTACACGTTCCTCAGGCACACCCAAGTTTTTTAACTCGCTTTGGACGGCAAGCATCATTTCTTCCGGTCCACATGTGAAATAATGATCTACAGTTTTCGGGTCAAAAAATAGACGTGCATAAGCTTGAATTTTTTCAGCTTCAATTCGTCCATTAAACAGGTCTGATTCCTGCCGCTCTTTGCTAAGGATGTGATACAAGCTAAATCGCCCCATGTATCGGTTCTTTAACGCTTCCAGCTCTTCTTGAAATATGATGGTGCTTGTGCGTCTATTTCCATAGAAAAGAGTGAATTCACTTTCCGGCTCTGTACGTAAGGTTGTCTCGATGATAGACATGATCGGCGTGATACCACTTCCAGTAGCGAAAGCAACATAGGAGTTGGCATTGGAAGGGTCGAGAGGCACATAAAATGAACCATGCGGAGGCATTACCTCAATTTCATCACCTTCCTTTAGCACATCATTGGCGTAGGTAGAGAAGGCGCCACCTTCCAGCTTCTTGATTGCAACCGTCAAGGTTTCATCGATTGGACAAGAGCATATGGAGTATGATCGACGAATATCTTCTCCATCGATATCTTTCTTTAAAGTGAGATGTTGTCCTTGTGTAAAAGAAAACTCATCATGTAATTCTTCCGGGATTTCAAATGTAACCGCTACAGATTCTTCTGTAGGTCTTGAGATTTCTTTAACCTTTAGTGTATGAAATTTTGCCATGTTGAATTTTTGGGTCTCGCAAAGCTAACCATCGAAAGGAATTTTTGTGTTCAATTTATCGCAAGCTTCTTTCTGATTTTTGTCACTTTTTCTTCTACTCGCTCTTCAAGTGGATGACTGATCAAATAATACTTATCTCCATTATCAAGCTTTAAGTAGGCTCTATATTCATGATTTGCAATAATATTCTGCTGATTTGAGAGTGAATACATGGTTTGTTTAGTCTTCACTTTGTTAATGAATATTTTTTCGATCGCCTGATACTTAACAGGTTTACCAAGTTTTCTCCCCATCGTCCAGACACCATCAAAGATTGTTTTCTTATCTGCATTAATGATAATCACCTTGGTGGCAAACCATAAAGCAGGCAGTATCGTACAAATGAGCATAGCAGTGAGTATAGACCATGGCTCAGGAAGCCAATCCATAAGTTTGATCGTAAGCACAACTACCAACACCACGGCTGTGAATCTAATAGGCAAACTCACAGCTTTGCCTTTATTTATTCGAATGATCTTCATGGATGATCGAAAGTACCAAACTATTTTCGTAGTTCAGAGTTTTTTTCAACTATGAGCGAATTAGCACTTTTTCCGTTGAATATCGTAGCCTTTCCGGGTGAGGCGGTCAACTTGCATATTTTCGAGCCTCGATATAAAATGCTTATAAATGAGTGTCTCGCAGAGGATTTGACCTTTGGAATACCTGCATACGTCCTTAATAAAATCGAACTAGGAACAGAAGTTGAAATCATTGAGATAACCAAAACCTATGATGATGGCCGGATGGATATCAAGACGAAAGCCTTAAAGGCTTTTAACGTAAATGAGTTTTGGAATCCATGGGGAGATAAAGAGTATGCCGGAGGAAGTGTTGATTATTTACCAATTAGCGTTGAGGAAACGGATCTGAATTTGCTGTATGAATTCAAAGAAATGGTAGCTAAGCTTTTTGGGTGGCTAGGAGAAACTGATGTTCCGGACATTTCTACAATCACATCTGTTTACGACATTGGACACAAGATTGGATTGAAGCCGGAAGAAGAATATAAACTCCTTCATTTAATAGATGAAAACGAACGACTCAATTATGCCGTAAAGCATCTTAAGCACCTTCTTCCCGCATTGGAGCGAGCACAAAATGCTCAAGAGCGAATCAAGCAAAATGGTCACTTTAAGCATCTGGATCCGCTGAAGTTTTAATCATCGAATTCAGGCTCAGCTTTAGATGTTTCGCAGATTACTTGTAATTTCCCATCATGATCGAAATCAGTGGATTTGGAACGGTTTTACTCTTTTTCGTCGGTGGAATAGCCTTTTTAATGGTGACATTGCTTTTAGGAAGAATACTCAGACCAAACAGGCCTACCCCTGAAAAACAGACTACATATGAATCCGGCGAAGAACCAGCAGGAGATGCATGGGGACAGTTCAATGTTAGGTTTTACATTGTTGCATTGATTTTCCTTTTGTTCGAAGCTGAATTGGTCTTTTTATTCCCCTGGGCAAGCGTCTTTGGAGATGAAAGCCTGGTCGCAGAGACCAATGGATTATGGAGTAAATTTTCGATGATAGAAACTTTCATCTTCATTGGGATTTTATTGGTTGGACTGGCTTATGTCTGGGCCAAAGGGATGCTGGAGTGGGTGAGGCCAAAGCCGAAAGCAACTGATTATGAATCGCGAATTCCATCGAATGCTTACGATAGATATAAATGAGCAAAGAATTAGAAACTATAGCAGGACTAAAGACCGGTGAAGGTGGTGTCATCGTTTCCAAATTGGATGATCTACTTAATTGGGCACGACTAAGTAGTCTGTGGCCAGTAGGTTTTGGCTTGGCTTGTTGTGCAATAGAGTTCATGTCGACCGCATCTTCGGCGTATGATCTGGATCGATTCGGCGTGATTCCAAGAAATTCACCTCGACAGGCGGATGTCATGATTGTTTCCGGAACAGTGACATTCAAAATGGCCGACCGAGTAAAACGGCTTTATGAACAGATGGCAGAGCCTAGATATGTTATATCGATGGGATCCTGTGCAAATTGTGGAGGTCCATATTGGGAGCACGGATATCATGTGGTGAAAGGTGTAGACCGGGTGATTCCTGTGGACGTATATGTGCCGGGATGTCCACCACGACCTGAAGCGCTTATTGGTGGCTTTTTAAAGCTTCAGGAAAAAATAAGAACAGAGTCTGTGCTTGCACCAAAGGCTTTGGAAAAATTGATGAAGAAAGATGCAGTTTGAAGAGATAAAGTCTTTGATTAAAAATCAGCTTCCAGGCGCTATCCTAGGTGAGGATTTGGAAGCTACGCCTCAAGCTTTGATCATTTCCGCTGATCATATTCACCATGTTTGTGACCTTCTGCATTCGAATGATAAGACGTATTTTGATTCACTTTCGTGTCTGACAGGGTTGGATAATGGAGAGGAAAAAAACTCGATGGAAGTCATTTATAATTTGTACAGCATCCCATATGACCTCCATTTGATGTTGAAGGTGGGGCTTCCACGAGAAAACCCAAGTGTCGATTCTGTTTCCGATATATGGAAAACTGCGGATTGGCTTGAACGCGAAACTTACGACCTATTAGGTATTCACTTCAACAATCATCCGGATCTTCGAAGAATCCTTTTGCCCAATGATTGGGAAGGATATCCGTTACGAAAGGATTATGTGGAGCAAGAGAAATATCATGACGTAGTTGTAAAATGGAAAAGTGAAAATGAATAATTTTCTATGAGTTCTCAATTCTCAATCTCTAATTCTCCGCTGCATAGGTCAGAACCTCTGAAATATCGAGAATCTGACCTCAAGACCGAGGAAATGATTATCAATCTTGGGCCTCAGCACCCATCTACGCATGGTGTTTTACGCTTAGAGGTAGTAACTGATGGAGAGATTGTGGTAGATGTGGTTCCACACATGGGCTATTTGCATCGATGCTTTGAAAAGCACGCCGAGTCGTTGGCTTTTAATCAGACCATACCATATACAGATCGCATGGATTATGTCGCTGCGATGAACAATGAATGGGCATTTGTGATGGGAGTGGAGCGAATGTTGGGAATAGAAAAAGAAATCCCTAAGCGAATAGAATACATTCGAGTACTGGTTGCTGAGTTGAATCGAATTGCCTCACACTTCATCGCTATTGGAACCTATGGAATGGATGTTGGTGCATTTACTCCATTCTTATGGATGATGCGGGATAGAGAGCATATTTTAAGAATGCTTGAATGGGCAAGCGGAGCACGCATGCTTTATAACTACATATGGGTCGGAGGCTTATTTTACGATTTACCAATTGGATTTGAGGAGCGAGCAAAGGAGTTTGTCGACTATCTAAAGCCGAAGCTCAAAGACTCAGAAACACTCTTGATCAACAATAAGATATTTATTGAACGCACGGCCAACATAGGCGTAATGTCTTCAGACTTAGCGATCAATTATGGCATAAACGGACCAATGCTGAGAGGTTCAGGTTTAAAATTTGATTTAAGAAAAGTAGACGGCTATTCTGTATATCCGGAAATAGATTTTGAAGTACCAATCGGGACAGGCAAAATGGGAACAGTTGGTGACTGCTGGGATCGCAATTGGGTACGTTACCAGGAGTGTTGGGAATCCATTCGCATCATCGAGCAATGTGCTGAAAAGTTATTGGGTGAGCATAAGCGAACCAAAGAATTTGATCCAAGGGCACTTGTACCTAAGAAGATCAGACCCAAAGCACAAGATTATTATGTCAGAGCTGAGAATCCGAAAGGCGAATTAGGCTTCTTTTTTAGAACCGACGGAAGGGCAGACCAGCCACTGAGATGTAAGGCTCGCTCCCCAAGCCTAAGCAACCTATCCGTAATCGCGGAGATTAGTAAAGGGTGCATGCTAGCCGATTTGTTTGCTATCTTAGGATCTATGGATCTTAATATGGGCGAAGTAGATCGCTAGTCGATATGAAAATTCTAAGCGCGCAGCAAATAAGGGAAGCGGATCAATTCACGATTGCTCACGAGCCAATTGCGTCAATAGACTTAATGGAACGTGCAAGTGAAGCGTTCGTGAATAAGTTTCTCGGACTTCATCCAGAAAAAAGTAGCGTTTACATTTTTTGTGGAACAGGAAATAACGGAGGTGATGGTTTAGCCATTGCTCGTCTACTCATAGCGCAGGGGTGGAAGATTGAGGTGTATATTGTTGGTGAGTCTGATAAAGGAAGTACCGATTTTAAAATCAATCTTAAAAAGGTATCCAAAACAAAGAAAATCGAAAGTCAGAAAGACTTTCCGAATATTGAGAATGGATCTATCATCATAGATGGAATTTTTGGTTCCGGTCTATCCCGTCCTGTAGAAGGCTTGTTTCATGACTTGATCATATTTTTAAATGGGCAGGAGGTACAACGAATTGCCATTGATATTGCTTCAGGGCTTTTTGCTGACCAACCTTTACCTCTAGATACGATTGCTTTTGAACCAGATTATACAATTTCATTTCAGACTCCAAAGCTGACTTTCTTCCTTCCTGAATACGCGAAGCATGTAGGTGAGTGGCGCGTGGTGAATATTGGACTGGATCAAGGTTTTCTTCAACAGCAAGAGACACAGTTTAGGCTATCAGAGGCGAATGAACTACGAGAGCTAGTTCCTGTGCGTTCAACCTTCTCTCATAAGAGTCAAGTGGGGAGGCTTATGATAGTGGCGGGGAGCAAAGGAAAAATGGGTGCTGCAGTCTTGTGTGCCAGAGGAGCTATGCGATCAGGTGCCGGGCTGATAAACGTGCACGTTCCATCTTGTGGTGTAGATATTTTACAAACAAGCATCCCTGAAGCCATGGTAAATCCAGACAATGGTGAGGAATGCATTGAGTCCATCTTAGAGACTACAGACACCGTGGCTATCGGGCCTGGTATGGGAACTGCTGAGAAATCCGCACAGGCCATGCGCGCATTCCTGGAAAAATATGATCAACCTATGGTGATTGATGCGGACGGGATTAACATACTCGCTGAGCATCCGGATTTAATAAAAAAAATCCCTCGAAATTCCATTCTCACACCGCATCCAGGGGAGTTTAAACGCCTGGTAGGAACATGGAGCAATGATTTTGAGAAACTGCAGATGTTAAGGACATTTTGCGTTGAAAAGGAATTGAACATAGTTGTAAAAGGTGCTTTCTCGACAGTATGTAATATTCATGGAATAATATATTTCAATCCAACAGGAAATCCTGGACTGGCAACTGCAGGTAGTGGTGATGTATTGACCGGCATAGCAGGAGCTTTGCTTGCTCAGGGATTGGAACCATTTGATGCGCTAAGACTGGCTGTTTATCTGCACGGTTCAGCGGGAGATGAGGCCGTTAGACAATTGCAAACACCATGGATACTCGCATCTGAAATTATCGATTTCATACCTAAGGCATTAAGTTCATTAGTCAGTGGCTGAAAGTCTAGATTTGAGTTATTCCATATCCTATCCGGATAGTCTTATTTACATTTAGATAAGATCACGATTTTATTCGATGGAAGAAAAAAACAACGCCGATTGGTTTAAATCAATTATTTCTGTGAAAAATCCAATGCAAAATGCCCTGATTAACGTTAATTAACGGTTAATATTTTATAGCCATAGGGAACAATATGAAAAAAAATGCGTAATTTGTATACTAACAATGCGCAATAAACTGATCATATTAACGTTCGCAATCGCTCTTAGTGGAGTCGCTCTGGCTCAGGGAGGAGTGGATCAGGTTCAAGAAGCGCAAATAAGTATTTATCCCAATCCTGCAATTGAACATATTTTCATCCAAGTAGAAGGTGATTTTGACAATGCACAATTTGAGCTGAATTCCATGATTGGAAACAAGCTTCAAATAAAGCCTGAGGAAGTTGGAATTGGTAAATACAAAATTCAAGTTAAAGATTTGGCAACTGGCTACTACTTCCTGATTGTAAAGGATGAAGCAAAGCGGTTTCGAAAGGCTTATAAGTTTTTAAAGCGCTAATTCTCTATCCCTTTTTTTGCTTAAACAAAAAAACCTCCAACACAATGTTGAAGGTTAATTTTATTAAGTATTATCTATAATCTTTTTACTGCTGCTGTTTAGCCTGTAGCCTGGTGTAGTAGTTGTTGAATAACTCCTCGTAGTAGGCAGCCTTCTCCCGATCGCCATTAGCGCGGTAAGCCCGTGCGACTTCATTCAGTGAGAGTATCTGTCTTTGTAGCTCATTGGAATCAGGACTACCGCCCGTCTCAAAATAATAGTCTAGATACTGAGTGGCATAAGTAGAGGTCACTTCTGCAATGTGCTCAGCCAGTTCCAGCTCCCCAACTTGTAGCAGCATATCAACTTGCTGCATGCTGAATATATCATAAGGGACAGACTCATTTGGCATTACTTCAAGACACTTCTTCAGAACTGCTGCTGCTCTTTCATAGTCACCTTCTGATATTAAGTTGTCAGCTAAGGTGTTGAATGTGGATCGTGAGTTTAATACAAATCCCAGGTAATCTTGAGTATAATATACGCTAGGATCATCAAGATTTGTCCATGTGAATTTATTCATCACATTGTCATACATCACATCTGTATTTACCGGATATGATCCGGCTCTATTGCTCTGACTTTGAGCAGGTACTACACGATATGCCATGCCTTCTTGAACTACGAAATTCTTGAGGTCCAAATTTAGCTGTGAGATAGATGTGTTATTCAGATATATTGGTCGCTCCCAGTCCGCATTAACCAATAGGTCCAGGAAGGCCAGATCTTTCTTCTCCAATCCTCTTCCTTTCACTCGTATCACCATTCGGTCAACTATGTTATCATGCATATCTTCAGGCACAATCCTCTTAGCTTTTTCCTTATCAACGTCTAAGAAAAGAGTGCGCGTCGGGATGGTATTGTAAGTCGTGTAACTATTCACCTGCATTTGAAGCGCCGGATTTTCATCCGCAATAAAATCCAACAAAATCTTAGCATTGATTGCATTGCCTTTCAATTCTTCTCTTTCGAAAACCGGTAGAAAATCATTCACACCACCTTGCTGATAGCGCTCAATTGGTAAGCTGTATGGAATTGGGTCAGATTCATATGCCTGTCTGGCAGATTGTTGTATGTACCAGTCAGTGTTATAATAACTAAGCACCAGTACTCGAGCATCAGTTCGATAGCCTTCCACTTCTTGAGCATACCACAATGGGAATGTGTCGTTATCTCCGCCTGTAAATATGATGCCATTTGGAGCTACTGTAGAAAGGTAGTTTTTAGCTGCATCCACAGAAAAGTATCGATCTGATCGATCGTGATCATCCCAGTTTTCGCTGGCCATCAAAACTGGAATAGTCAAACCAATGACTGAAGCCAATACAGCTGCAATTTTCTTTTCTTTCGAAATTCCTTTTAGTAGATCATATAAGAAGAGCACACCAAAACCTATCCAAATAGTAAAAATGTAGAAGGATCCGGCATAAATGTAGTCACGCTCACGGGGCTCAATTGGAGGTGTATTTAAATACAAAACAATGGCAATACCTGTCATAATGAAAAGGAGTGCGGTTGCCGAAAACAGCTTCACATCCTTTTTATACTGGATAAACATGCCAAAAAGTCCAAGCAGAAGCGGTAATCCAAAGTAGATGTTTCTTCCTTTATTGTTTTCTAGAATGTCTGGCAAATCGTCAAAGGCTCCACTTAAGCCAACCCATCCAGCTCCTTGAATGTCATGTTCCCTTCCGGAGAAATTCCACATAAAGTATCTGAAGTATTGGTGTCCTAACTGATGCACGATGAGATAATAAAAATTGTCTCCCCAACTTGGCTTTTCACCTTCTCTTAGTCCGGTAACTTCCCGATACTTCCGAACGTGATTCCCGGCAGAACTGTACATTCTTGGAAGAATCGTGGTATGCTCAGGATCAAAAACCTGCGTAACCTTATAATCTTTTATTACATACTTGTCGTCCCCACGCATATAGACCGGAGCACCTTGCTTGTTTTCGATAAGGTCCGCAGTGTAGTAAGGTCCTTTAAACAAAGGTCTACTTCCATACTGTTCCCTTTTTAGATAGGAAACGAAAGAGATAATTTCTTCAGGATTATTTTCGTCAATTGGTGGGTTATAATTACTTCTGATTACTGCGATCGCATACGAAGAATAGCCAATGAGTATGAAAGCTAATGCTAGTAACGAGGTATTCAGAACGTATTTATTGTGTTTGATAGAATAGTGGATGCCATATGCCAGGCCTCCTAAAACCAATACTCCAAAGAAGATCACACCAGATCCAAATGGAAGACCAAAGGAATTCACAAATAAGATTTCGATCTTCCCTGCCATTGATGGAAGTCCGGGGATAACTCCCTCTAGAACAATCAGTACGATTGCTGCAGATATAAGCATTGTGTAAATGATCCCTTTACGAGTAACTTTTTCGTAGTATTTGAAATATACGATTAGGCCAAGAACAGGTATCGCGACCAAGTTCAGTAAATGGACTCCAATTGAAAGCCCCATCATATATGCGATCAAAATAAGCCATCGAGCTCGGTCTTGCTCCTGTGTCATATTTTCCCATTTTAGGATAGCCCAGAAGACAAATGAGGTAAAGAATGCGGACATCCCGTACACCTCAGCTTCTACCGCAGAAAACCAAAAAGAATCGGAGAATGTACAAGCTAAAGCTCCTACCAGTCCTGTACCTATAATTGCAATGGTGTCAGCTGTGGATTCCTCGCCATTTTTCACTTTCAACACTCGCTTAGCAAGGTGTGTGATAGACCAGAAAATGAATAGTACGAAAAATGCGCTACTCATCACACTAAGCATATTTACCCAATATGCAACTTGAGTAACATCTCCACCTGCTAGAAGTGAAAACATTCTTCCGGTAAGCAAAAAGAATGGAGCTCCAGGAGGGTGAGGTACCTCAAGTTTATATGAGCAAGCAATGAATTCACCGGCATCCCAGAAGCTTGCCGTTGGCTCCACTGTAAGACAATAAGTGACCAGTGCGATCAAGAAAGTGACCCATCCGGTTATTATGTTGATTTTTTGGTATCCCATAGTTGAAAATATGTGAGGGGCGAAAATAGCAATTAACCAGAAGATAACTGGCCTTCTTGCCCGCAGATTTACAATAACTAATTGGTTTGCAAGGTTTTGAAAATCCTTATTAACAGAATGTGGGTTTTATACGGACATAAATCTCATTGGATGACCTTTTTAACATCTTTTATCAATAAACAGCTACATAAAAGAATAGCCAGACAATAAAAAATAAGGCATAGGTACTGGCGACTATGTAAGCGGATATACTAAGTTTTTTTCCGCTCAGAAAATAAATACCCAACACTAGAACTGGCCAGTAAAGTATTTCAAAAACATTAATCGATTTAAGCGGGTAGTGCCATTTTGGAGCGATTTGTGTGTAATCTACTAAGTTGATAAGTGAAAGCGGGTAGAAGGCCATGTAATCGTTGTAGTCCGGATCTGTGTAGAAAAGTGTGAACCAAAGCACTTTGGCAATTTCAGGTAGAAAGAAGAAGATTTCCGCGAGCATGACCATCTTCCATAACTGATTATAATGAAGTCTATAACCAAACATGAAACATCCTATCCACAATGTGAGTGTGGTCCAGGTCCATTTCCAAGCAAGAAAAACCGGGACACTCAAATATTGAATGCCATATAAAATGTCGAATACCCAGATATCTCCCCGCTCGTTTAACACTTCAAAGGCAGCAATCGAATCGATAATAAAGATTCTTTTTACAAAAAGTAAAGCAATGTATGCGAGACATATAATGATAAACATGCCAACACCGTTGAATTCAAACCAGTCTTCAAGAAATTGCTTTCGATACTTACTTAAGCGATTCGTCATTTAGATTTGCGATTGATGCGATTACACGTCAAAAATATCATCATGTGTTCCTTAATCCTACTCTCGGCAGGAGTGTATGCTCAACGGCAAGAGGATCAGTCGGATGGCGATAGCGTGAGGTATAGCTTATTGGTTAACCCATTCATACAGATTGAATCTACTGAGGCGATCAATTCAATGTACAATTTTGAGTTTACTAAGGCCCACAATCATTTCAATTACTTACAAAAAAAGTATCCATGGCATCCGCTTCCATACCTACTGAAAGGCCTCAATTACTGGTGGCAGATTGTACCAAATTATAATATTCAGAAATGGGACCAAGAATTTCTGGCATACATGGATACAACTAAGTATCTGGCTGAAAATGTTAGAGATAATTACAATGAGATCGAAGGAGCTTTCTTTCTGGCGGCTGCATATGCATTTGAAGGTAGGTTATATTCTGAGAGACGAGAATTTCGGAAAGCTGCCCTGGCCGGGAGTAGATCACTAAAATATTTGCGCGAATGCCAAGGATACGAGGAATACAGCCCGGAGCTGTTGTTTGGCGATGCACTATTCAATTATTATGCAGAATGGATTCGGGAAGAATATCCTTTACTTCGTCCTATTATGGCTTTTTTCCCAAAAGGGGATAAAGAAAAAGGCATTGGTCAACTTAAAGAGGTAGCACGAAACGCTTTTTACTCAAGGACAGAAGCTCAGTATTATCTCATGAGAATTTTATCCAACGAAGAGAATGATATTCTTGGAGCCTTGCAGGTGGCTCAATATTTAAACTCTCAATTTCCAGGAAACTCCTACTTCCATAGGTATTATGCGAGATTGCTTTATCAAGCTGGAAGATATTCGCAAGTAGAGAAGGTTTCTCTTGAGATTTTGCAACGAATAGATAGCGCACAAGTCGGATATGAATCAAATAGTGGCAGGTATGCATGCTTCTTTCTAGGACAGGTGAATGAAACCAGAAAAAACTATGAGGAGTCAAAAAAATATTATCAAAGAGGTTTGATTTATGCTGAGGAGGCCGAAGCTACTGAAATGGGATACTATTTCTATTCTTTGTTACATCTTGGGCAGATTGCAGAAGCAGAAGATGACAAAGAATTAGCAAGAGACTATTACATTCAGGTGAAGAAAGCAGCTAAGAGGAAACATTCGGCACATAAAGCAGCGCGAGAACGCTTAAAAAAGCTCTAAAATCGAAAGGCATTTAGCCACTTGTCTTTGTTTGCTTCTACACTATAACCTTGTTGCACGGTGGCTCTACCAGCTTTTCCAATTTCTGTTCTTAGTTTTTTGTCTTCAATCAAGATGGAAAGTTTTTCTACCCACTCTTCTGTTATTCCGGCAAGGAATCCATTTTCCCCATCTTGAATGATATCAGTATTTACACCCACTGGAGACATAATGGTTGGAATCCCGAGAGCCATGTATTGAAGGCCTTTCATAGCGCATTTTCCTCTGGTCCATTCATTATCTGGCAAAGGCATTAAGCCAATGTCCAATTCGGAGAGATCTCTAGCTTCTGTTTCGCTTTTCCAGGCTACTCCCTCAATTTTTAGGGAAGGATGTGAAAATGATGGCTCGCCTATGATCTTAAAATAGACTTCTTCAGAAAATATTTGTTTGATTTTCTCAAGCGCTGGAATTACTGTTTCGAAATGCTTAAGTGTAGAAAAGCTGCCGGTCCACCCAATGCACACCGATTCTTTTGGCTTAAAATCTTTTGTATATTTCTTAAAATCAATGGTACTCGGGATAATGTGAACCTCATTATTATATCTCAATGCGAAATCTTTCAGATATGTATTACCCACAATTACCCGATCTGCGAGGGAGCTAATAGTTGCTACTTTGTCTGGATTTTTAAGTTTATTAAAAATGCCTTGATTTGGATTTTCATCGCCTAGCCAGATTGCATCGTCAAAATCATAGATAATTTTAACGTCTTTTTTTTTAAGCCACTTTTCAAAAAAAGTCCCAAAGAAAAAGGCATCTCGGTAGATGTAAACCACATCAAATTCACCAGCGTTCTTGATACTTTTATATCTTCTCCATAATGCTTTTAAGCCTACCAAAATTTTAAGAAGCATGCCCTTTCCATAAAATATTTGATCTTCTTTTTCTGAAATTAAAAGTGGTGAAAAGGCGCAATCAATCCCTTTTTCTTCAAGGTAGCCCACATATTGCTCGTGTCGATACCTCTGACCAGGCGAACGATCTTTCCGGTGGAGAACTAGGAACAAAGCTTTTATTCGATCCATTTCTTATACCATCTTTGGAAGACATAGAGTGTCCAAATAGTTGCATGGACATCTTCTGGGCTATTAGAATAAAGCTTGTTTCTCAATGATAAGACCTTATTTTTTACAAAAATTCCTTGTGATTCTAAGTACGCCTCATTGAATACTATCTGATCCACTTCAGAGCTAAGTTCATTCCTCAACCAATGTAACATAGGCACCTCAAATCCTTTTTTAGATCTATGATGCAATTCTTTAGGTAGAATATGTTGGAAAGCATCTTGCAATACTCGCTTTCGGTGATTCCCCCTCACTTTATAGTCTGCTGGCAATGATCTGGCAAATGCCACTAAATCTTTATCTAAAAAAGGCACCCTAACTTCCAGACTGTTAGCCATGGACATGAGGTCTACTTTTGTAAGCATGTCTCCTGGTAAAACCATTCGCAAATCTGAATCAAGGAATCCATTAAGATCCAGAGAATCTTGTGGATGTGTTGAATGAATTAAATGTAAAAGCGCCTCGCTATGATCACCGTGCAAGAATTGACTCGGATCAGTATTAAATGACGCAAGGTGCCAATACTTTTCCGTTGAACTCAATCTCAAAAGTTCGCCATACTTAGCCAATCGCCGGGATGTATTACCAAGACTAGTAGATCTTGATTTGGGTAAAGCTGAGAGCAATGGACTTAATGATTTGATTAAAGCATTAGTTATAGTTCTCTTCTGAGATTTATGAAATGCCAGATGCTTATAGTAACCCCCGAATAGCTCATCTGCCCCATCTCCAGATAATGCGACTTTCATTTTGTTACTCACACGTTGAGACAGAATATATGTAGGAATCGCTGATGAATCTGCAAACGGTTCATCAATGTAGGTCATGATGTCATCAAGACTGTTTAACAGATCATTGTTAGTAAGCGAAAAGGTTGTGTGATTAGTTTTGAATTTGTTGGCTACAGACTCGGCAAAATGGGTCTCGTCAAAGAATGGATGATCTGAATATCCAATGGAGAATGTGCTAAGATTTTCGTTAAACTTGGATGCCATGGAAACAACTGCTGACGAGTCGGTGCCGCCACTCAGAAAAGCACCCAATGGAACATCAGCAATCATTCTTTTCCGCACGGATTCTTCAAAGAGTTTCACTAAATCATCCTGAGCATTTTCATAAGACTCTTCGTAGAGTTTTGGCTGGTCTATTGTGAAAAATGGCTTCACTGAAACTGTTTGATTCTCAATTTTAATGAAATGACCGGGGAGCAGTTTTTTCACTCCCAAGATCATACTCATCTCACCTGGCAGGTAGGTGAACTGAAGGTAAGCATATAGACTCTGCTTATTTATCTTTCTAGGTATGGGATAGCTAAAAATAGCCTTCAGTTCAGAACCAAAGGCGAAAAACTCTCCGCTCTGGAAATAGTGTAGCGGCTTGATTCCCATCCGATCTCTGGCAATAAGGAGGGTCTCATCCTTAGAGTCATAAAAAGCAAAAGCAAAAAAACCATTGAGTTTTTCAAGGCACTTATGACCCTCATTTATAAGCAAATAAAGTAGAACCTCCGTGTCTGAACTTGATTTAAAATCTATAGAAAGATCTTTGGCCAGTTCTTGAAAATTATAAATCTCACCGTTGAAGACGAGTGTATACCTTCCAGACTGGTCTGACATAGGTTGATTGGCTCTGCTGCTCGTATCAATGATTGAAAGGCGGGTATGACCCAGGCCTATTGATTTATTTAAATAAGTAGCTTGAAAGTCAGGTCCTCGGCGATTCAAAGAATCTGTTGATTTTTTGAGTGAATTAGCTAAGTCACTACGGTTTGAAAAGTTTTTGAAGCCTGTTATGCCACACATATGCGCAATCTGTCGAATTTCAGAGTGCTATGTTAGTATCAATTTGTTTATTTGCTAAAAGAGCATCGATGAATGTCAGTTTTTAAAGGAAGAAATATTGCAATCCTTGGTGGATCAGGCACGCTTGGTAGAGCTTTGGTAAAGGAATTAGCCAAAGCGGAGGAAGATATAAGGAAGGTGATCATTTATTCCAGGGATGAAATTAAGCAACTTGAAATGATGGATGATTTTCCTATGGAAAGGTTCCCATTTCTTGAATTCATGCTTGGCGACGTAAGAGACCAGGAGCGTTTGGATGAGGTATTGGAAGGAGTGGATTATGTGATCCATGCTGCAGCATTGAAACATGTAGTAATGGCAGAAAAAAACCCTGATGAATGCTGGAAGACAAATGTGCTGGGGACAGAAAATGTGGTTAAGTCCTCGAAAAAAAATGGAATAAGCAAAGTCGTGCTTATCTCCACTGATAAAGCTGTGAGTCCTATAGGTGTATATGGTAGGTCAAAAGCGGAGGCAGAACGAATTTTTGCAGAAGCCAATGATTCATTCAATACCTATCAGATTGTAAGGTTAGGGAATATTATCGGTGCGCGTGGTTCAGTTTTTGAGGCTTTCGAACGTCAAAAAAAGACGGGTACAATAAAAGTGACTCATCCGGATGCCACACGTTTTTTTATTTCACAAACCGAAGCGGCACAATTTATTTTGGCTTCGCTTACTTCCGAAGATCAAGGTCCATTTATACCAGATATGAAGACGCATAAAATTTTGGATTTAGCTAAAGAAATTGCACCTGAATGCGAAATTGAAATTATAGGTTTAAGACCTGGGGATAAGCTACATGAAGAGATCAAGGCAGGTGCATCTAGCGAGACCATATTACCACTTTGATTAGTTTATTCAACAACTCATATTATATCATTACCCAATCATTAAAGATTAGTTTGTGAAAAAAATTCTCGGCATATCCGCTTTCTATCATGACTCAGCAGCGGCATTAGTAATAGGAGGGGAGGTTGTAGCAGCAGCTCAAGAGGAGAGATTCACAAGAGAAAAACATACCCCGGATTTTCCTATTCAATCAATCAAATATTGTCTCAATGAATGCGGGCTTGAGATTGACGAATTAGATGCTGTGGTTTTTTATGATAAGCCGTTGTTAAAATTCGAGCGATTGTTAGAAACCTATTATGCTTTCGCACCAAAAGGTTTGATTTCTTTTTTAAAAGCAATTCCAGTTTGGTTAAAAGAAAAAATTTTCCTGAAAAAACAAATTTATGATGGTCTGAAAGAAGTAGGAGCCTATGACAAGAAAAATTTAAAACTTCTTTTTTCGGAACACCATCTTTCTCATGCAGCAAGCGCGTTTCACCCGTCACCTTTTGAAGAAGCAGCCATTCTGACAATTGATGGAGTTGGAGAATGGAGTACAGCTACCATAGGTATCGGAAGCAATAGGGGTGTCAAAATCCTGAAGAATTTAAACTTTCCACATTCTGTGGGTTTACTCTACTCCGCTTTCACCTATTATTTAGGGTTTACCGTTAACTCAGGTGAATATAAGCTGATGGGGTTAGCACCTTATGGCAATCCAGATTCAGATCAAGTGGATCAATTCATGGAAATCATCAAAGAAAACCTGGTAAGCATAAAACAAGACGGTTCAATATGGCTAAACCAGAAGTACTTTAAGTATGCTACTGGTTTGAAAATGACCAATAACAATAAATGGAAAAAGCTATTTGGATTTGAACGACGAAATGAAGAAGCCGAATTAGAGCAGCATCATTGTAATTTGGCCTTGGCAATACAGCAAGTAACCGAGGAGATTGTCCTTTTGCTGGCAAAAGAAGCCAAAAGACTGACGAATTCGAATAATTTATGCATGGCAGGAGGCGTGGCGTTGAATTGTGTCGCCAATGGCAAACTAATAAAAGAGGGAATTTTTGATGAAGTATACATTCAACCAGCATCAGGGGACGCCGGTGGATCTTTGGGTGCAGCCTTTGCAGTGAGTAACATGTATTTTGAGGAATCTAGATTCAGGGTGGAAAAAACGGATGCAATGAAAGGGTCATATCTAGGGCCGGATTACTCAAGCAAAGAGATTGCTCAGATGTGCAAGCGTGTAAAGGCCAATTACAAAAAGTATGAAGACTCCAGTGAGTTGGCGAGGGATGTGGCTACCAAAATTGGCGCGGGGAAAGTGGTTGGTTGGTTTCAAGGCAGGATGGAATTTGGTCCAAGAGCACTAGGAAATAGAAGCATTTTGGGTGATCCGAGAGTACCTGAAATGCAAAAGAAATTGAATCTTAAGATCAAATACAGGGAAGGATTCAGGCCATTTGCACCATCAGTCTTAGAAGAAGAATCAAGCAAGTATTTTGAGTTGGAAAATCCATCTCCCTACATGCTATTGGTAGCACCAGTACAGGAGGCTATAAGAAGAAAACTGCCGGATAATTATCATGAACTCCCACTTTGGGAGAGACTTTATCATGCAAGGAGCGAGATCCAGGCTGTCACTCACCTTGACTTTTCTGCCAGAATTCAAACGGTGAGTAAATCTACCAACCCACAATATTGGGGATTGATCAATGCATTTAGAGAAGCAACTGGATGTGGATTGTTGGTGAATACCAGTTTTAATGTAAGAGGTGAGCCTATTGTGTGTACTCCATATGATGCTTATCGCTGTTTCATGAGTACAGATATGGACTACTTGGTTGTCAATGAGTTTGTTTTTGATAAGACGAAACAGCCAAATTGGAAAGATAAAGACAAGTGGTTGGTTGAATTTAAGCTTGATTAGTTTTTATAATTTTGTGACCATTAAATGATATTATGGATTTTTTGAAGGACATATGGCTCTTTATGAAAGAGCGAAAAAAGTTTTGGTTAGCACCAATCATTATAGTCTTACTACTCTTGGGCGTCATTATCGTCTTTGGTGGTGGCAGTGCTTTGGCTCCTTTTATCTACACCTTATTCTAAATGCAGGGAATAAAAACTGAATATCACAAAACCGTTTTGGTGATCATTACGGGGTTTTTGATCATGTTCTGGCTCTGGGGGTATAATTGGTTACTTACCTCGGCGATTATGATTGGGGCGTTGAGCATTCTTTCCACTCGCTTTGCGAAGCTCATTGATTACTTATGGATGAAAATAGCGTGGGTATTAGGTTTGATCATGCCTAATGTTTTGCTTTCATTGGTCTTTTTTATTTTCCTCACTCCCATTGCCCTTATTTCCCGTATTTTCAGGAAACAGAATATGCTTATGCTCAAGGGCAATCAGACATCAACATTCGTTAGCAACAAAACAGAGTTTACAAAGGGAGATTTTGAAAAACCTTGGTAACTACAAATCGAAATTATGACTAAAGCCTCCGCTAAATCGATATGGAAAAAAATAGGCTATGTGTTTTATCTATTGATCTTCACGTTAATAGCGTTCGAGTTAATTGCTAGATTCTACCTTGGACAGGTTTTGCAAAAATCCTCAGATAAAAAATTCCAATTTAATTCATACCGAATCTTTGAGCATGTACCCGGATTTACAGAAGGTGATGAGAATGGAGAATGGATTAAAATCAACAAGCAGGGTTTTCGAGAGTCAGAGGATTATCCAAAGGAAAAGCCAAGCAATACATATAGAATATTTTTGTTGGGTGGATCAGCAGCACATGGCATATCTAGCGCAGCTCCGTATCCCATTCGTCACATCTATCCAGATGAAACAATCGATTCGTTTCTGGAAGGCATACTCAATGAAAGGTCAGATAGTTTAAATTATGAAATCATTAATGCAGCTGTTACAGGATATCAAGTATTTCAGCATACAGCCTATTTGCTTAGTGAACTACTAGATTATGATCCAGACATGATCATCTTTTTTGATGGTGCTAACGATCACTATGCCAACAATCCGGAGCATAATTTTTATATGGACAATCGCTATCAGTTTTGGAAAAATAGACTCCAAGAGCCTTCGATAGGTGGACAATTGGATTACTTCGCCTATTGGATGGCTGACTATAGCGCACTTTTCCGAGGCTATTTTGCCTGGAAGTTGCAACACGATGCGATCAGGAATAATACAAAAATAGACATGAAAAATACGATCAATAAGGTCGATAAAGAAACAGTAGTTGAAAATCATAAAAAAGCGGCAAATAAAGGGTATTTGAGATCTGTAAAAACGAATCTCATGATATTAGAGGCTAGTGGTGTTGATGCAATTGTGTGCCTTCAACCTATGCTAGTGCTTAGAGACGAGAATTTACTTTCAGGTGCTGAAACTTCATTTCTGCATGAAGATAAGAATGTCAAATGGCTCTACCCTGTTGTGAAAGAGGAGCTTGGCAATTTGATGGATGAATTTAAGGTAAACTTTGTTGACCTTAATCCGATATTCAACAATCCGGATTATAAGTCAAATCAGTTATTTATCGACTATTGCCATTTGAGCCCGGAAGGAGGCAAAGTGGTGGCAGATACATTAAGTGCTTATTTCAAATAGCAAATACCTATTTGCTTATTCTTTCTATTGCGGTTTTAATACCGTTCATGAAACGTTTTACCGCTCCTGAGGTTCCTTCAGTATTGACATAAATTGTATTGTGCTCTGATGCAATCTCATCCTCCGGCCTAGTTTGGGTATAATAGTATAAGGCCATAGATTTTCTGTTCATATCTGAAGGCGTATTTAAAGGTTTAGGATGGCCGTGAAATGAAATTTCATTGGTTTCGAATATGACACACCTATTAAATACCGGCGATATCTTCTCAAGCAGGTCTTTTTTCCCAGATCTAAGATCCCAAAGCTCGAGATGACCCTCATATTCGTCTTTCCAGTCCTTGTTCATATACACAAGGGTATTTAGCCTTCTGTGGTACTTGGTTTCTGGATGAATATTGTAATCAACGTGAACATTTAGAAATGCACCCTTGATCGACTGGTGCAGGCCTCCGCCAAAAAGATCTGGATCAGCGATGAGTTTTTCATTGAACCCAGTAACAGACTCGAGTAATTCTAAGAATCTAGGCGAATTAAGCTCATCAAATGCCTGCTTGATTTTAGGAGAATCTTCAAAGTCGGTTTTTTGAAATTTATTTTTTTGATCAACGTATGTTTTACCATCCCATACGCCATTTTTTATTGAAGGATATTCACTTAAGATCAATTCAGCTGACTCGATCGGGTAGAAATTATCAATGATTACATATCTAAAAGGTTTAGCATTTTGAAACTGCTCCTTTATTTTTGGTAATCTTTGGCTTAATAAATCGAAATCTAGTAATTGATTTTTTTCCTCCATGGCTCAATGCAATTTCTCAGTAATAGTTAGCAAAATAGATAAAACACGGCGATGGACATAAAGGATCTGATTATTACGCCCATTTATTTCATTGCGATAATTCTCATTGCCTACTTATTGAGTAGATTTTTTGTGGAAAAATCAGAAAAGAAAATATTTCTGCTAGCGCTTTCCTCCAGAATGATAGGAGCAATTGCCTTAGGAGTCGTCTATCAGTTTTATTATTCTTCGGGAGATACCTTCACCTATTGGCAACACGGTAGCTATTGGATATGGAAAGCCTTTCACGACAATCCTTTGGATGGACTTAGATTAATATTTGGAGACATCTCTTCGCAGGATTTATATCAATATGTAAGTAATATTTGGGTTTCGAGATCAGATTCTGGAATGTTTGTAGTTAGAGTGGCTGGTTTTTTTGACCTCCTGACAGGACATACATATTCAGCCACTGCATTATTTTTTGGTCTAATTGGTTTTAGTGGAAGCTGGAGTTTATATACAGTTCTAAAAAAGAGGTATCCCAATTCAGTTTTTTATCTGAGATTGTTCCTTTTGTTTTTACCCTCCGTGATCATTTGGGGCTCAGGCATAATGAAAGATACCTTGGCCTTCGCAGCGACCTGCTGGTGCATCAGTTTGTTTTTAAAACTCATTTCTGGTCGCCAAAATCGGCTTTTTAATCTGATTCTAATCATCCTGTGTACTTTAGTTATTAATGAAGTAAAGCCATATATACTCCTATCACTAATTCCATCTTTTTTCGTTTGGATTTATTTCAGATGGATACTTCCCATCAAAAATTTAGTGTTGAAGCTCTTAATTGCACCCATAATATTAATTTGTGTCCTTGCGCCCGCCTATTTTCTATCCAATCAGGTGGGTAATTATAACTCTAGGTATCAATTGGATAGCCTTGCAGAAAGGGCTAGAATTACAGCCAATGACATTAGGTATTGGACAGGAAAGGATGCCGGATCTGGCTATACAATAGGTGAACATGATGGTACCTGGGTTGGACTTTTGAGAATGGCTCCACAGGGAGTGATCGTATCAGTTTTCAGACCCTTTATTTGGGAAGTCAACAACCCATTGATGTTGCTTTCGGCGTTTGAATGTTTATTGATCACCTACTTCTTTATAAGCGCGAAGTATCGTCGTAATCTGAGGAATTTAACAAAAGATCCGTTTCTGGTATTTGCAGTTACATTTGTTCTCGTTTTTGCTTTTGCTGTTGGAGTGAGTACGTTCAATTTTGGAACTCTGGTTCGATATCGAATACCGATGTATCCGATGCTGGGAGCCATTATTGGATTTCTTAAATCTAAACCTTAGTAGCCTTTTTCCAATCTTCAAATTGGAGTCCTGTAATATTCTCTAGTTCCAAAATTGACTTAGCATAATAGTTATGTAGCACTTCTTGTGTACCAATTGGAATTTGGGAATCCGTATCTTTCTTTTTTTGATCATTTAGATTGTATATGTAATTCACAATCCTTTCTAAACGAGAAGGTCCTATTAGTTTTCTCAAGAGCGGAATAAGACCCAGGTTGTTTTTTCCAATCCAATTAAAGATGCTACCCATCATTTGAATCTTGGGTTTTTTTGATACGTTATGCTTTTTGCTAAAATCTATTTCATTAGAAAAACTTAGTCCCAGCGATTCGAGTATTTCTATACATGTAGCTTCAGGGTCTTCAGATAGGTTCTCGTATTTAATAATCCTCACATTCTTCTTCGGGAATACAGTTAGTATAATCTTTAATTGATCCACATAATATCCCGGCCATAAGTAGAATCTATAGAAATGATCTTCTTTGTCATTTCTTTTTATTACGTCCTCTATATCAGGAAAATCCCTTTTTTCCCAGCCTTTATAAACCCCCATTTGATAAGCAGAATATGCCCGCTCGACAGGGTTTCTCAGGATAAACACTATTTGACATTCCGAATTATGCTGATAAAGCCTCTTTAAAGCTCTTTGCTCCATATACATAGTAGCATACTTGGCAACTAACCGATCATAATTAGCTGATGTGTCAAAGGCCTTTTTGTATGCAGAGTCAAAGCCATTGTTATATTCTGCATCAGTCTGAAAAAATGAAAACTCTGGTTGTGGATGAGTTAAGATAGCGGGGTGTTCGCCCAAATAATTCTTCAGAGAGGTTGTAGCCGCTTTCTGGGCCCCCACTATCATTAGATCAATTTTGGTCATATAGTTGAATAGTATGCATGATGACTAAATTTAATTTGTTAATCTTGAATAAGAAATTAACCACCATTTATTCATTGCATGTTAGGAGAAACAGTAAGAAGAATCGTAAGAAATTTAACAGGACTTTCCGTTTATAAAAAGCAGCCAATAGGAGTTGATTGCCTGGAAGATATCATCTTTTATCTTGGTAAGTCTCACTTCAATATTTTATTTGATATTGGAGCTAACATTGGTCAAACAGCTAAGTCTTTGCGAAAGTATTTTCCGGAGGCGGCAATTTATTGCTTTGAGCCAATTGGGTCAACTTTCTTACAACTAAAAAAAAATATTTCAGACCCTAATTGCTTTCTATATAACGTAGGGATAGGTGAAAAGAATGGTGTTGCAAAGTTTTCCGATGCTTCCGACGGAAATGATTCTGCAATGTGGACATTGGCAAAAACCAATGACGGCAATGCTAATGTAGAAGTTCAGATACTTACACTTGATTCTTTTTGCAATGAAAATGAGATCAGTTCAATAGATTACATGAAAACAGATACGGAAGGATTTGAGATAGAAGTTTTGAAAGGCGCCAGCGGAATGTTAAGCGAGGGGAAGATAAAAGTATTGAATATTGAAGTAGGTATGAACTATAAAAATACGTACCACAATTCCTTTACAGATATTCAAAGCATTATGGAATCTCATGGATATGTGCTCTTTGGGATTTATGATCAAATTCATGAGTGGAAACTAAAAAAGCCTTATTTGAGAGTTTGCAATTGCGTATTCATTAATTCGAACTTCTTTTGAAACGCAGGCGTAATATGAAACCATAGTGGGCTTAAAAGAGAAGATTTATTGGTTAAAAGAGAAGATTGGGGCTGAAGGGTCATTCAAAAAAAACGCCTTGATGATTTTTTCATCTAAGGTGATTTCTCAGATAATATCTCTGATTTTCACGCCAATCCTGGCAAGAGTATTCCTTCCGGAGGAGTACGGCTATTTGACTATCTTCATGTTATTTGTGAACATATTCATCAGTCTAGGATCTCTAGGATATCAGGAAGCATTAGCGATTGCCAAGGAGAAGAAAGAATTTTACAAACTATTTTGGTTGGCACTGTTCCTCTTCACTATAATTTCCATTCCATACCTTTTTACATTTAGATGGATTATTGGCTATCTGGATGCTGTTGTAATCTCAGGAAATCTGGTTTTTGTCATTTGGATCGGGTTAATGATTTTTTCAATTGCCACATTGGTAAATAAATGGAGTGTCCTGGAAAATGATTTTAAAATTCAAGCCAAAAATGGATTAATAGGAACAATCATTTCCAAGATTACCTCCCTAATCTTGGGCCTAAAAGGGATATCGCTTGGGCTGGTTTTTGGAGAGATTTCGTTGAATGTCGTGATGTTCACAGCCTACCTAAGAAAATACCTTGTCAAAGAGCGCATTATTCTCTTCCAGGCAATGTCTTTGAAAAACTTAGTGGAGGTAGCGAGAAAATATTCTACATATGTCACTTATTACCCACTATTAAACCTAATCCAGCGCTTGTCGGCACAAGTTATTTTAATAGCCATAATCAGCTTCTACGATGTGAGTGCTCTTGGAAATTACTCGATGGCCATTGGGTTAGTCGCTATCCCGATTAATCTCCTTGCAAATTCGCTCTATCCGGTATTCCTCCAGAAGTTCAACAGTATGGAACGGAATGAACTTACTCAGTTTTTAGAAAAAACAACCAGACTTGTTTTGCTGTCGCTTACCATTCCAGCGGTTTTGTCATTATTGATCACTCCATCACTTTTACCCATTATTCTAGGAGAAAATTGGGAACTATCAGGCAAAATAGCCGCCATACTTTCCATTTATATTGGACATGAGATTCTGGGTGTTTCTATGAATAGCTTGTTGCATTCCATGGATCTAAAAAGGCTATTATTCGGGTTCAATTTGATAAGAATTGCAATGGTTGTATTAGGCCTTTTGCTTGGGTTTCTTTTTGGAAACGAAATAACTGCAATGATTCTTGGTTCGAGTTTGGGGATACTCATCTTTAACTTGGGCAAAATTCACTATATACTACGCCGCTTTGATAGCACAGGGAAATTACTAAACTTTGTTTCTTTCGCTACAATCATAATCTGTCTCATAATTACCATAAATATTTCAAATTGAAAATAACTATAGTCGCCGGTGCAAGGCCGAATTTTATGAAAATCGCACCAATTATTCATGCGATTAGAAAGAGCAATAAGATCGAATTCAAGCTGATTCATACGGGGCAGCATTATGACAGCAAATTGAGCGGCAGTTTTTTCGAAGATTTAAATATTCCGAATCCAGATGTTAATCTCGGTGTTGGTAGTGGGACTCAAGCTGAGCAGACAGCCAAAATCATGGTTTCTTTTGAGAAAGAGCTAGAGTCAAATCCTGCTGACTATGTGCTCGTGGTAGGAGATGTAAACTCAACATTGGCCTGTGCAATTGTCGCTAAAAAGTTAAAGGTGAAAGTTATTCATGTAGAAGCAGGCTTAAGATCTTTCGATCATGAGATGCCAGAAGAAATCAATCGAATGGTAGTGGATTCCATTTCAGATGTCCTATTTACAACCACAACGGACGCCTCACGCCAACTGATTTCGGAAGGTCATCACGCTGACTCAGTTCACTTTGTTGGTAATGTTATGATTGACTCGATCGTTAACAATTCTGAAAAGTTTAAGAAACCGACATTTGATGTTTCGCAACCATATTTTGTAATCACCCTGCACAGACCATCAAACGTTGATGAGCCAAGCCGTATTCTGAAATATTTAGAAATTATTTCAGAATCAATAGATGGCAAGGCAGTTGCATATTTCCCTATGCATCCTCGAACCAAGAGCAAACTTGATATTGAATCGATTTCAAAACAAATAATAATATGCGACCCCTTGCCATATCATGAATTCATGAATTTGGTAAAGGAATCAACAGGTGTTATTACAGATTCTGGGGGTATTCAAGAAGAGACAACATTTCTAGGTGTCCCTTGTCTTACTTTAAGAGACAATACTGAACGTCCGGAAACTATAAGTATTGGAACAAACGAACTTATTGGCCAGGATATGGATCGGCTAATATCGGCAATTGATGAAGTCTTGAAAGGCGCTTGGAAAAGGGGGGGAATTCCAGAAAAATGGGACGGTAATGCTGCCGAGCGGATAGTTGCTATTATAGAATCATTCGATTCATGAAAATTCAGAACAGAAATATAGCAGTAACCTCCAATGAACCCTGGGGTGATATATGGTACTCTAAGCAGAATTATGCCTTCGAGCTATCTAGGAACAATAGAGTGATCTTTATTAATCCACCCACTAAGTGGAGGTTGACAAATTTGTTTGATAGCAAAGTAGTGATCAATAAAGTGAGTGACCAATTGAGCACTCTGGATTA
Organism: Ekhidna algicida; assembly: GCF_051379705.1. Classification (GTDB taxonomy): domain Bacteria; phylum Bacteroidota; class Bacteroidia; order Cytophagales; family Cyclobacteriaceae; genus Ekhidna. The sequence goes on from NZ_CP179868.1 coordinate 3,020,396, forward strand.
TGGAAATTGGATCCCGACAAGATGGAAGTTGACTAATTTTTTGAACAATCTGGTTGTAAGTAGACGAATAAAAAAAGTTCTTAAAAACAATGAATTTGAGAAGTTTATCTTCTGGGCTTTTGATCCGACCCGACTATACGATCCTCAGATTTTGGGTGCAGATGTAAGTGTCTACCATTGTGTGGACTACTATTATTTTCAGTATTACGGAGAGAAGCAATTGTGCAGAAAATCTGATTACCTATTCGCTACCTCACAGCTTTTTTTAGATGAATTCAATGAGTTTGAAAAGCCCAAGCATGTGGTTCCTCATGGAATATCCCAAGATGAGTTTGAATTGGATCCCACTCGCGAAAAGGAACTTAATATATCACATTCCAGCTTTGGACTCTATTTAGGTGTAATAGACCATAGAATGGATTTTGAGTTTTATGAGCAAGTCATTCAAAAATTTCCGGAACAGTTATTCGTTTTTGTAGGCCCTGTCAGAGAGACCAATAATGAAGCTTTTGATCGCATATTCAAAGAGCAGAAGTATGAAAATGTAATACTCACAGGCCCAGTGCATTTCAAGGACCTCAAGTATTATATCTCAAAGGCGTCCTTTTGTATGTCTTTTATGAATATGAACTACCATGCGAATACAGTGCATCATCACAAAACACTGGTGTACCTTGCTCAGGGAAAGCCTGTATTTAGTTTTGAGTTTGAGGAATACAAAAAGAATAAAGACATTATGTATTTGTCAAACGATTACGATGAACTGATTAACGAACTCTCCAGCTTTCTTAAGTCCGGAGAAACCCAAAACGTGAAAGATCAACGTATATCATATGCGAAAAAATATACCTTTCAGAGTATATTAGATCAGGCAGGCAGTATATTATTAAGCTGATGATTTCAGTAATTATTCCCGCATACAATGCCGTTAACTTTCTAAAGCAGACAGTTAAGTCCGTTATAAATCAAACGTATAAAGATTGGGAACTCATTATAGTAAATGATGGATCAAAGGACGGCACCTTAGGTTTGTCAAATGAGCTTGCTTCAGAAGACACTCGTATCAGGGTGGTTGATCAACAGAATGGAGGGGTGTCATCAGCTAGAAATACAGGGATCAAGGACGCTAAAGGAAAGTATTTATCGTTTCTGGATGCTGATGACTGTTGGCACGAGAACTTCTTGATCCGTTGTTTTGAAAAACTTGATGGCTCTCACTTGGGACTTGTTTACTCCGACCTGCTGATAATCGATGAAAAGGGGAACCGTACCGGAGAGATTAAGAAAGGAAAAGAAGGATGGCTATTGGATGACTTGCTAGCATGGAAGGAGCATATTATCTCACCACCCAGCGGCATACTAGTTAAAAGAGAACTCATTGAGACCATTGGTGCATTTGATGAACAATTATCTAATAATGCAGACCAGGATTTTTACATTCGCAGCGCAGCAGAATTTGAAATTGGGAAGGTTGAAGAGCCAATGCTTCTTTATAGAATTCATTCCAATAACATGCACGGCAATATAAAAGTTATGGAGACTGATACAATCAAGGTATTTAAAAAAGCTAAGGAGTCGCAGTTGTTCAAATCCGAAAGGTTTATGAAATCATGTTTTTCCAATATGTATTTAATATTGGCTAAAAGCTACTTAGGCCATGAAAAGAACATTGGGAAATTCGTTGTTTTTGCTTTTAAGTCTTTCATCAATTCTCCACAGATATTTTTTAAACGATTGATGAAACGATGATTCAAAAACTCAAATATCTTTTAAGATCAATTCTCCACAGTTTTCAGGAGAAGACCTGCCCATATTGTGGCAATAAGAAATTTAAGAGAATTGATAGGAAGTATCTTTTTACACAATTGCTCAAATGTGATAATTGCTCGCTAAATCATCGTCATCCAAAAGACGATCCTAATTGGTTAAAAAAATTCTATCAAAAAGAATACTATATCGATACTCACATGATGACCAAACTCCCTGAAGCACAAAATCTCCAGGAGTTAAAGGAGCAGAATTTTTCAAATCTTAAGGACTATGATAGATTCATAAAACCTTTGAAAAAGGAATCATGCAAAGTCATCGATTATGGATGTAGCTGGGGATACAATGTTTTCAAGTTGAGAAACTCTGGTCATGATGCAATTGGATTTGAGCTTTCAAAGCCTCGCGCCACGTTTGGGAGCCAGAACTTGGGAGTACAAATATTTACCAATCAAAATGATCTCCAGGGTGAGATGGATCTTGTTTTTAGCTCTCACGTAATTGAGCACCTAACGGATATCAAATCCTTTGTAAGCTTATCCCGGGAATTACTCAATCAAGACGGGTTATTTATGGCGTTTTGTCCAAATGGGAGCGAAGAATACCGGAGAAGAGAGCCAAACATCTGGCACGTAAACTGGGGATTTTTACATCCCAATTTTTTGAATATAGAATTTGCTCGCTTCCTATTTAAAAATAACCCTTACTTAATTCTAACAGGTGATTGGGATTACGATGTGAAAATCCTAAATGATTGGGATCAAAAAAGTCAAGTTGTTGGAAATGCTGATGGAAAAGAGTTGCTAATAATCGCAAAACCCAATATTGAACTTTGATTAATGGCTCTTAGAAAGACAATAATTATTCCGTGCTATCAAAGCCTTAAAGATCCGATTTGTGAAGGATTATGGCTTCAGTATTTGATCGATATTAATGTCAGAGCCAAGTCAAGGTATCATTTCATTTTGATAACGCTTGAACAGGATGTATACAAACTTTCTCCTGAAGAAATTAAAAAGGAAAAGATACAATTATCAGAAAAAGGAATTGATTGGAGGCCAATTAGCTATAGAACAGGAGGTGTCTTTTTTCTCTTAAGTAAACTGCTGATGGTTCTTTCGGCTGGTTTAATTTTTTTATCAATCTCATACAAGTATAAGATCCGTGCAATTTTGGGATTTGCCTCGCTTTCCGGTTCAATTGCCGCGATTTGGGCTACGATTCTAAGAAAAAAACTGATCGTTTATTGCTACGAACCACATAGTCTTTATCAAGTAGATTTTAAGATTTGGAAGTCTGATTCTTTACGCTTTAAGGTCTTAAACTACTTTGAAAAGTACCAGGTAAGGAAGGCATCTCACCTTATTGTACCTACCAGGTATACCAAAAAGCTAGTTGAAGATTGGGGAGCGACATGTCCCATTGATATTATGCCAGTAAGTGTCGATGAAGAAAAATTTTCAATCGATTCGGTAGCCAGAAATAAAATCAGGACAAAATATAACATTTCAGAGCGTGAAACTGCGATTTTGTACCTAGGCAAATTTGATGGAATTTATTACTCAGCTGAAGAGGTTGTGACATTCTTTTCACACCTTTATAGTGCATCTGGCAATTATCATTTTTTAGTGATTACTCCGAATGATTTAGCCGACTTAAAAATTTTGTTTGAAAAGTCGAGCATATCTGAAGGTAATTATACACTCATATCAAGCATTCCCTATAATGAAATTAATCAGTATGTCTGTGCAGCAGATATTGGCTTGCTAGCGGTTCCATCATTGCCTTCCCAGAAGTATAGAACACCAATCAAGACAGCAAACTATCTACTATGTGGATTACCGTATATTGTTAACTCAGGTGTCTCAGAAGATGATATTGTTGCCAATAAATATAAAGTTGGCGTGGTTTTGGAAGACCTTGAAAAGGAATCAGCCAATTTGGTACACGAAAAACTATTGACCTTGATGGCAGTCAATAAAGAAGAATTGCAAAATAGATGCAGAGAAGTAGGATTGAACCTTCGAAAGCTTTCAAATACATCTGATTTGCTAAGCTCAGTTTTGACTAAAATCACTAGTTGAATATACTCAGAGAATCGGTGGTTTCGACTTTATAATAGAAGCATTGACCTTTTATTGGTTCAAGTGCAGATAGGAATTTGATTTCGTCTGATAGAATGGATAATAAGAGTGGGTGGATTTTTGGTCGAAAAAGCTTACAGAAACGCTCAATTCTCATCAATTTGGCGTTAGATAAAATGTACTATCTACTCGACTAATCAAAAGTGTAACGAATTGGAAACCAGTAATTTTGCTGATAATGAACTTGAAGCAGTCATCAAGTAGTTGGAAATTATTTATTGGTATCCTCATACCGTTAATCCTCTATTCTTCAGTAAGAGGGCAATCCGCGGATTTTACCGTTCCGGATCAAATTTGTCTGACAGAGACACTGCCTATTGAGGACCTTACCAACTTGCTAACAGATTACCGATGGGACTTTTGTCATGAAGACCTTCTAAACATTGATCAAGTTGGGGATATTAGCACTATTACAGGAGCTAGTTCAGTTCAAAGTTTTCGTCTGGTCTATGATAGCGGTCTTTGGTATGGGTTTGCCGGAAGCAGGCTTACAGATGAGATTTTCAGAATAGAATATGGGACCTCATTATTGGAAGAAACCCCGAATATTGTGAGTATTGGTGATTTAGGTGAAAGCTCACTCCGACCCAATGCAATCGATTTTGCGAAAGAATCAGACATATGGTATGGTTTCTTTGCCAATCAAAATGGAGATATAATCAAAGTGACATTTGATGATGGTCTTGGAGCAGCAACTTTTTCTACTGACAACCTTGGAGACCTGAGTAGCTGGCTTTTTATCTACGATTTGGATTTGGAATACGACGATGATAATTCGCGATGGATTATGTCTGTTGCTGATGCAAATGGAGATAAAATTTCAATGGTTGATTTGGGTAGCTCATTAGCAACGGCTACCGGCAATACAATTGTTGATATAGGTACTTTAGAAGCAGATATAACCAATACAAGGGGAATTGATCTGATAAAAACGAATTCAGGATGGTATGAGCTGATTGCAGATGTTGGTTCTGATAAAATTATTCTAGCATCGTTTGGGAATAATCTCTTAGCAGAGCCATCTTACTCCACGTTGCTTAATGTGACAAACCCGACCAAAGTGAGGGTTTACAAGGAAGGTTTAGTCTATGTTGCATATGCACTCACCTCATCAGGCCTACATCGTCTGAATTTTGGGAATGATCTTACAATCCTTAATAGTGATGAATCTTTAGGCACGTTTAGCAATACTTTTTCCGCAAATAATATAGCTCTGGATTTTGCGAAATTTACACCTACTTGGGTTGGGTTCTCTGTGAATAATGTTAATAATAACCTATCTAGAATAACCTTTTCTAGTGATTGTAGCTCCACAATGACATTGGATGATAGCTCAGAAGGATCACCAGCAATCCAATACACAGCTGATGGAGATTATATTGTTGAATTGACAGGCTATGATCAGTACGGAAATTCGTTTGTTCATGAGGATACAATTACAGTACTTAATCAAACTGCCCCATCAATTTCATTCACTTCCGATAACGTCTGTGTGAACTCACTCGTGACATTCTCACCTTCCAATACAGGACTAACTACTTATGAATGGGATTTCAATGGCAATGACATAATCGATGTGACAGATATGACAGGAGCAGATCAATCATTTGATTACTCTGGACTAGGCACTGGAACCTACACGGTTCGCTTAGATGTTTCAGATGGCACGTGTAATAATTTTTTCGAACAAGAAATTACAATCTACGACCCACCACCTTCACCATCATACACCTATTCATCAGCTCAAACCTGCATCAATGCGGATTTTACCTTTACCAACACAACAAGTGATGGAGCCTATACTGGCCCATTAGCTTATCTGTGGGAGTTTATTGACGAGCCATCAGGTATGGTAGTAGCAACTGCAAACACAAAAGATGCGGTCTACGCATTCGAAACGGAAGGACAGAAAACCGTTCGCCTCACATCTAGTATTCCAGGATGTATTGAAATAACAGAGCAAACTTTAATGATCACCCCGGGTCCTACAGCCAATTTCTTTGCGGCTTCTGTTTGTCAAAATGAAGCAATGCAGTTTACCAATACAAGCACTGACGCAATATCATATAGTTGGGATTTTGGAGATGGGTTTATGTCAACGGCTACCAACCCTAGTCATATATTTACTGGAGCAGGAAATTTCTTTGTTGCACTTACAGCAACAGATGCTGAAGGATGTGATGACACAGAGGTCATAGAGGTAGCTGTTTCAGATAGCCCACAAATCAACTTTGATTTCGATATTCCATGCACCTCTACAAACGGGACACAATTTTTTGACCTGACTACTGTAGACAATGCAGATCTGGTATCCTGGACGTGGTATTTAGATGATGTTGAGGTTTCCACCGAACAAAGCCCACAAATTGTTTTTGAAAGTACAGGAGTGAAAAATATTCGTCTGGATGTTACAAGTTCGAATGGATGTGAGTCCTCTTATAGCGAGGATATTGAAGTATTAGAATCACCTATTCCCGATTTTGCTATTACGCTGGGTTGTCAGGGAGAAGCTTCATCATTTATAGATAACACCAGTTCAACGGGTAATCCAATTGTTTCTTGGTTGTGGACAGTAGATGGTGTGAACTATGGCACGCAGGACATAGAACACACATTTTTAGACGCTGGAAATTATGATGTTACACTGGAAGTAACAGGACAGAATTTCTGCGCTGAAACCATCACTAAGTCCATTGAAATTATTGAACTACCTACCGTTGATTTTAGTATCGAAGGAGAGTGTGATAACCAACTGATCCAAGCATCAGATCAATCTACAAGCTCGGCTGATCCGGTAGTGGCAAGAAGGTGGATGCTCGATGGTGAAAATGTTGGCAATGGCTCTCAAGTTATTTTGGCAGATTTGTCAGACAATACGTACGACTTAACACTTGAATTAGAAACACAGAGCGGATGTATCATTAGTGCTTCACAATCTTTGGTAATCAATAATGCTCCAGAATCCTCATTTACCAGTTCAAGGACTTTCGGAATCCCAGGTGATCAGCTAACATTCACGAACACCTCCACAGGCGGAGTATCCTATCAATGGTTGCTAAATGGAGAGCCTATTAGCACCAATCCGAATTCAGAACTTATTACATTTTCGGAAGCTGGAGGTTATGATGTTAGCTTGGTTACTCAAAATAGCCTGAGTTGCAACGACACCGTAAGTCAGCAAATTTTAATTGCCATTCCAGAGGTTGATTTGGCGATAGGAAGCTTTGAGTTGGTAAGTGAGAACAACATTGGAAGAATATTTTTGGAAGTTCAAAACCTCAGCAATTTGCCCGTTGAAATTATCGATGCACAGATCGTGCTGGAAAACACCTTTGCGATTACTGAACAAATTGTGGGGTTTATTGATGTGGGTGCCACTAGCCTAGTGAGCCTCAATGTTGGCATCCCTTTGACTGTTTCTGAACCAGCTTATTTCTGTGTCAAGCTATCCTCACAATATGTGGACTATCAGGATCTTGAGCCGGTAAACAATGAAAAGTGTCTTACAATTGATCCAGTTATCAAAGTAGAAGACCCTTTCCCCAATCCGGTTACAAATCAATTCAGACTTAAATTAATTGTAAATGAAAGCGGTACAGCCAATCTTTCGCTAATCAATTCGGCAGGCAAGGTGCAAATAAGAAAAGTCGAAAATGTTTCAGAAGGACTCAATAACTTCTTTATCGACATGAGCCTGCTTGATCCCGGGATCTATTATGTGCTAGTAGACATTCAAGGTACCATACATAGAAAAAAAGTCATTAAACTTTAATTTGACTCCCTCGTTAGGGTCTATTGTCAATTAATTGTTAATGGTTTGTAGTTTATTTGAATGGTCATCAAAATTTTTATTAATCGTATTAACTTTGTGACAAATAAAATTCTGTCATTGGATGAGTGATAGGAAATTACAACCAAGAATGAATATTTAGCCATGTGGACTTCCGCCTCAATGGAATAAACGACCACAGAAATCCCAAACACACATGAAGATACAATCATCGCGTATTAAACTAGACAAGATCGACCGCAAGATTCTTGACATTTTACAAGCAAATGCAAAAATCACTAATGCTCAACTTTCAAAAGACATAGGACTCTCACCAGCTCCTACATTGGAGCGAGTGAAAAAGCTGGAGACTTCCGGCATTATCAAAAGCTACCATGCAAAACTAGATACCGATAAAGTTGGGTTGGGAGTACACACTTTCGTTCAGGTTTCCTTGAAAGGACACAATAAGAAGAACATCGACGCATTCATCAATGAAATTAATTCGATTCCAGAAGTGATCGAGTGTCACCACATCACTGGATCGGGCGACTTCATTCTGAAAATCATTTCTAGTGACATACAGTCGTATCAAAAATTGATGCTGGAAAAAGTATCAGAAATTGAGGTAGTTGATGGCTTGCAATCAATGATAATACTATCTACTTTCAAGGACAGCAAAGTAATGCCTGTACCTGAAAATGAGTAATAATCAAATTCTTTCTCAAGCCAAGGTTGATCAAATCATCCGCAGGATTGCCTATCAGATTTATGAGAACAACATGAAAGAAGATGTTGTACTCGTAGGGGTTGATTCTGGAGGACGAAAGCTCGCTGATCAGATAAATGAGACATTGGCAGAAATAGCCGGCAAAAAATCAATTTGCCACACCATTTCACTCGATAAGGAAAACCCATTAAATAAGGATATTATCATAGATGGTGATGTCTCTGATCTCAATAAGAAGACTGTTATTTTGTGTGATGACGTACTTAATAGCGGGAGAACTTTAGCTTATAGCCTGACTAAGCTGCTGACCTTAAAGGTTAAAAAAGTAGAGACTGCAGTTCTGGTTTTAAGGACTCACGGGAGGTTTCCAATATATGCGAACTACAAAGGCTACGAGCTTTCTACCACCATAAAAGAGCATGTAGAAGTACGACTCGGGGATGGAGTTTACCTACTATAAAAAACCCCAACAATTTCTTGTCGGGGTTTCGCTATTAGCAACCAAAAATCACCTTATCTACTAACGCTGCCTGTCGGGAACGAACCAGACGCATTATTATCTATACTATGAACACCTGTAAGTGTAGCAGGGATCATTCCCGCTAATGGCTTCAGTGTAAAGGGAGCCTCACTATTGTCGGGATCCGGCTCAATGGAAATTACAACTGTTTTACCCCTCAAATCAGTTGGGAAAGTCAATCCGCTTGGCGCATTGTTGAGAAAATCTTCCCCAGGGTAACTCGGGCCCGCATTTGTTCCGCTAAATGGTGAAGACTCATCTGAAGCTCCGGCATCCGTAAATGTACCTGTAGTCAACGGCGTGCCGTCAATGACAACCCAACCTTCATATTTCCATCCAGCTTCAAGTGCCGGAAGGTCCAGACCAGCAACAGCAGAGCCAGAACTGTTATCAAGAAACCAAATACCACTAAATTCTTCTTCAGTAGCTCCAGTTCCTGTCGGTGCAGCTATGATGTATTTGCCTGTGGATCCCTCGAAATTTGAACCCACCGTAGAGGTACCCAGACTAGCTGAGTTACCATCAAATGCTCCGGCCAGAATTTTTGTAGCTGCTGGGGCAGGATCTGAATCTGGCACTGGCTCTATAGATAGTTTCCAAATATCAAGTGTTGGGTGAAGAGCGAAAGGTGCATAATACAACCATACAGTTGATCAGTGCACCAAATGAGGGAAGTACCTTCATTTTTCACCTTCCTAAATATCAGGTATCTGGCACCTAATAGTCCTTGTATAGATTTGGCTTTTTAGTGAGCATTTGCAGACTCATGTCTACCAAATCTCCCATGCATTCGCAAGAAAGAAACCCTTCATCTTCATAAAATTCCGCTAATTCTTTCCTCAGTTTTTTGATGTTTTCAGGCTTTGATAGATGGTCTTCCTTCATGGCGGAAAGCAGATCATCCACACGCTTCTTTTCCACTTTTAATCGGTTGGCGATGTTTGATCGTTCTTCTCGCTGATATTGCCGCACGGTTTCTGGAGTCATGTGCTTCAAACCTATCTTAATGATGGGGTTATTCTGGGTGTAGTATTGTGGCAGATAGATTGCTCGTCTCCCTTCATAGGATTGCTGATCAAAATCGATTGCCCTCAGTCGATACTCCACATCTTCAAAATCAGGCGTGATATCCACTACAAAGTTGCTGCTATGCATATCGCCGAGGAGGCGTACAAAGCAACGTTCGTTAAACTTCACAAATTCTTTGGCCAAACGAATTTCATTCAGGTTTGCACTTCCCAGGTACCGCTTGATAAACAGTTCCGCAGGCACGCCAACAATGTGTTCTTCTATGAGCGTTTCTTTATTAACTACATAACTTATTTTATTTGGAGATAATAGGTGTTCTAGCTCAAGACCATAGATTCTGGAAGCATCTGCATTCTTGATATAGAAATAATCAAAGTTGTCGTTTATCTGATTTACTACCCTAACTCTAAAGGGTTGAGTATTGCCATAGGCGCATAAATCTACCCTGTCAATAATCAGGTGATCCATCACCGACAGATCTCCATCTGCCTTCATGATGGCGTAAACTTTTTTCAAGGAAGCATTGATATGATTCATGTCCCCTTGAGGGAAGAATACGGTTTCCCACAGTGTATCATTACCTGACTTGTCATACAGAGGGATGGAATTGTCATAGCGAAGTAAATCGCCATAATAGATCGGCAAGTCCATCTCTCGATCATATTTTTTGATGTAAGTGCGAAGTGCCCTACTTATCGGAAAAATTTCTTTTTTCTTACTAATAATTGCCATGAGAAAACAAGCTAGTCAAGATACTTCACACCGAAGCGTCCGATGGTGGGTTCGATTGGTGCTGGAATTGTTTCGCTATTAATCATTTCCAGTAAATCTATTTCAATGTTTCTGGTTATAGTAGTGATTGGCGTATCAGCTGCGCGTCCTTCGAATGGGTCCTCGGTGATAGCACCGGACTTTTCTAAAATGGTAAATACAAACGAAATCGCAATTGACATAGGAATAGCGCTCCAACTCATATCGCTCACAAGCGAAAAGGGCAGGCAGGTCACAAAAAGCCATAAAAAAACACCCGTAAAATAGTTGTAGTAATAAGGGAAGATTGTGCCTTTGATACGTTCAGCCATGCCCTGAAGGCTATAAAACTCTTTGATGATGTTGGCCAGTTCCATGTGACGAAAATCTTCAATGATATTTTCATTATAGGCATCCTGAAGTCTCTCGCTTTGTCGGTGCAACAATTGGGTCGGCTTATTATGCACTTTTCTAATTCGTTCAATTTCCTTTTTCGGAAGGTATTTTTCCAAATCATCCCAATGATTCTGCTTTCGCAAATGCATGATTAATGCATAGAGCCAGCCAATATGTCTTGTGATGAGCTCTTTTCTCCACGTAATTACCGCTTTTTCCTTCACTTTTTCATCTGAAAAGTGTGTAGATGAAAAGGTGCATATCATCACTCCAAAAGTGCGACTTGCATTGACAATTCCTCCCCATACTTTTCTGGCTTCCCACCATCGATCATAGGCGCTGTTGTTTCTAAAACCAAGAAATATGGCCAAAGCGCCACCAAGAATGGTTACAGGAACAACGGGTAGGGTCACCGGCTCAAAATCAAATATTTCACCGAATTCATACTGAAATACAGCAATGATGGAAATGATCGTAAATAAGAATATGTTTTTTCGATTGTAGAACGCGATCCCAAAGACTTGCTTGAAAGGATTGTCAGAATATTTTAATATCATCTTATGTCAACATTTCGAGAAACCTCTTAGCGGAAGTTTCACACCAGTTTCTAAATTTATCACCCACATCATTATGCTGTGGAAGATAATTCAACAAAACTTCCAGATCAAAAATTTCACTGGACACTCCAGCACCAGCTTTTTTTGCATCCAAAGCGTTACAGGCCTGTTCATAATGACCTTTCACGGGTACCATTAAAATTGGTTTGCCCATGTACATGGCTTCACATACAGACTCAAACCCGGCTGTGGTTAAGTAGCCTCTGCAGCTTGCCATCATTTGTATAAACTTATCATCATCGAGTCTATGAAAGGTAAGTGTCTCATCTGCTTTCAATTCATTCGGTTCATCTTTTTTGTCCCAAAAACAATGAATGGGTATTTCTGGATGCTTTGCATGAAAAGCCTTAACATCGGATGAATAACCGTGATTGACCATGTACACTAGAAAATGATCGCCGAGAGAGGGCTTAATAGTCTTGGCTTTTTCTCTTAAGAGTGGAGGTACTACAAATAGTTTTTTGCCGGGCTCGTCGGCCATAGGCTGAAAGGATAGCCCAAGAATTTTATCGGCGCCATAGGCTGCCAATCTATTACCGACTAGCAAGGACGACTTATCGTAAAAGCGTCCTTTCGGAAATTCAAATGTGGAATGGTTGAGTAGGAATTGATGCGCCAGTGCAACGTGCTTGACTTTGGGTCTCTTGAGCATGAAATACAAACCACTCAGAAAATCATAGAAATTGATGATAACGTCGGGTTTTTCTTTTTTAACTATGGTATCAATCTGGTTAACACTTTTGACGAAAGTTCGATACTTTCTCAAATTCGTTGTGAGCGTCTTGAATACGTTAACAGATCGAGCATTTTTGTCTGTGACGAAATTGGGACTTTCTAGCTGCGAAACCGGGCTTTCAATTTGATCTATGAAGAACTTTGGCAACTCTCGATTCTTACTTTTACCAACAATCACATGAGTAATGTCATGTCCATTTTCTTTTAAGATTTGGAATAATGAAATGGCCTGGGTCATGTGCCCGCGTCCCTCTCCCTGAACAATGAAAATATATTTCAAATTGAGCTAGTTATTAGCTCGCAAACTTAAGTAGAAACTCAGTGCCTTCACCGATTTGAGACTTTGCCGTTATGTTACCGCCATGTTTCCTCATGATTTGTTTGGAAAGGCTCAGCCCAATTCCGGATCCGTTTTTCTTTGTGGTGAAGAATGGGATAAAAATTTTCTTCAAAGCTTCTTCCTCTATGCCTGTCCCATTGTCAGCAACGGAAATATAAGCACCACCACCATCAGTTGGCATTGCGGTGATTGTTAGCGATTTATTCTCTTTTTCTGCAGCAGCTAATGCTTGAATGGCATTCTTAACCACATTGATGATTACCTGCTCTATCTGCTCTCTATCAATATTCACTTTCAACTTCGGTTTAACTGAGCAATTGACTGTGATGTTTGATTGTTCGGAATCCGGTTTTAGGAGCATCAACACATGCTTGATCATATCTTCAACCTCTACAGGCGCCAATGATGGTAGCTTGATTCGAGTCATGTTTCTGAAGTCGGAAACGAATTTGATCAGGCTTTCACTTCTATTGTGGATCGTTTTGACCGATAGATAAAAGTCCTGAATAGTGTCATCCGGGATCTCGTTTATATTCTTCCCATTTTTCAGAAATTCATCCAACTCTGTTTCTACTGTAGCTGCCAATGATGAAATAGGAGTTACGGAATTCATGATCTCATGAGTAAGCACACGAATCAGATTTTGCCATGCTTCCATTTCCTTTTCTTCCAGCTCAGATTGAATGTTCTGAATGGACACGAGTTTAAATGCTTTTCCTAGAAGCGAAAGCTCAATCGCATACACAGCTAGCTGCACCTCATCATCGTTTTTAGTGATTTTAATCAAATCTCTGCCACCAGTTTTCAATTCTTTGAAGGAGTCTTGGAGATTGGGATGCTCACGTCCAATTTGATTGATATTCTTGATCATTTTGATATCGAGCAACTTCTTGGCTGCATTATTCATGATCTGAACTTCGCCAGCTGCGTCAAAGGTGATAATACCAATGCCTATGTGCTGCACGATGGTGCGCAAGTACTGATGCTGAGCTTCTTTATCTGCACGGATCTCTCGAAATTTCCTAAGGATCTCATTGAACTCATGATACAGCAAGTCTCGGCTGGACCCAGATTTTTTTTCCGGATAGGTGTTTGTGAAATCATCGTAATGGATGCTTTCAAGAAAATGAACAATCTCCCGATTCGACTTTTCCAGAAAATTGTATAAGTACCACGCCTGAAAAGCGGTAAGTACAAAAACTAGAAATTTTGTGAAAAAATAGGAGTCAGAGTAATACAGTGATGTAAACAAAAACATGGTAAGCAGGAGCAAAACCATCCTGCCAATCAACTGAACTTTAAATGATTTATAAACCATGCTTTTCTAATCTTCTATATAGGGAAGCTCGTGTGAGTCCAAGCTCTTTAGCTGCTTTGGAAATATTTCCTTCATACTTGTTCACCACCTTTTGTATAGTGATTTTTTCCATATCGTCCAGATTATAAGAGTCTGGTTCGAGTGAAAGGTTGCTTTCAGGCTTCTGTGCGAGGAAGAAAAAGTCCTCAGGCATCAGTTGCCCATTGTCGCTCATAATGATTGCGCGCTCTATTGCATGCTGCAGCTCTCGAATGTTTCCTGGCCATGGATATTTTTGAAGCTTACCTACTGTTGAAGGTGCAACACCATCGATGGTCTTTCGGTACTTTCCGGCATACATTTTCACGAAATGATTCGCTAGCTGCTCCATGTCTTCCATTCGCTCACGGAGAGGTGGAAGCTGGATCTCTACGGTGTTGATTCTATATAATAGATCCTGCCGGAAGGTGTTTTCATTCACCATCTCATACACAGGCATATTTGTAGCGCTTATTAAACGGATATCAACGGGAACCTCTTGATTGCTGCCTATTCGGGTTACTTTTCTATTCTGAATGGCGGTTAACAATTTAGACTGAAGTGGCTGACTTAGGTTGCCAATTTCATCCAAAAATAGCGTGCCACCTGAAGCAACTTCGAATCGTCCTGCCCGGTCTTCTTTCGCATCTGTAAATGAGCCTTTCTTATGCCCGAATAGCTCACTTTCAAATAATGATTCAGTGATTGCGCCCATGTCTACACCAATGAACGGCATGTCTTTCCTGAGTGATTTTTGGTGAATAGCTCTGGCAATGAGCTCTTTTCCAGTTCCATTTTCACCTAAAATCAAAACGTTTGCATCCGTGGCTGCTACCTTATCAATGAGCTTAAATACTTTCTTGATCGCGTCGCTTTCTCCAATAATATCTTTAAAAGCCTTGCTGCTATCTGCCTGAAGTGTTTTACTGGTTTGCTTTAGTTGTGAGACCTCTTTATAGCTCTTTTTTAATCTTGAGGCACTAGAAAGGGTGGCTAGAAGTTTCTCAT
The DNA here is from genome assembly GCF_051379705.1 of Ekhidna algicida. Lineage (GTDB taxonomy): Bacteria > Bacteroidota > Bacteroidia > Cytophagales > Cyclobacteriaceae > Ekhidna. The sequence goes on from NZ_CP179868.1 coordinate 3,035,537, forward strand.
TTTGCCACGGTTTTAGCACAAAGTCGGTAGCTCCTGCCTTCAACGCTTGTACAGCCATCTCCACGTCACCAAAGGCAGTGATGAGAATCACTACGGCTTGTGGATCTTTCTCTAATATCTGTTCAAGCCAATAAAAACCTTCCTTACCACTGGTAGTATCCTGGCTATAATTCATATCCAGAAGAATGACATCAAATGAATCATTGTTGAGTAGGAAAGGAATCTTCCTTGGATCTTTTTCTATGACAACCTCTTTGATGTGTTTCTTTAGCAGCATTTTGGCAGCTAACAGTACATCCTCGTCATCGTCAATTATTAGAATTTTATTTATTTCTTCGTCCACTTGGTTTTGTATTTATGTAATTATCTAAAAGGCTACAACTGTGCCAAGATCTAAAATAGGTCTTAAAGCAGTTCTAGCACTAAATGTAATTAAATAAATGTTCGAAAGTGAACAGTTAGCTATTGATTATTTACAATATTGAACACATCGGCTAATCCAAGCATAGGCACGCCGGTGATGTGGTAGTATTCGGCTTTGCTTTTTTCCCATTTAGTAAAAGCATCGAAATAGTCTGTTTGGGCTTCTATGTACTTGTCCTGCTGAATATTCAATTTGAAAAGATCAGTTTCCCCGTTTTGCAAGTTTATGATCTCAGCTTCCAGCAGTCTACGATAATTCTGAGAAACTCCTTGATATTGGAATAGCAAATCTTGAAAAGCATTGCTTTGGGCATATGCTCCCAGTACCTCGTTCTTTATATTGATTTGGCTTTGAGCAAGCTCATATTCGTTGCTTTGGAGCTTTAGGCGAGTCTGTTGGAGCTTACCGCGTTCCTTTCTTAGCAATATGGGGAAAGAAAAGTCTATACCCATTTTATAATTTTCACCAAAATCTACTGACCCTCCGTTGAAGTTTGGATCCAGCGGCGCATCAATCAGCGAGTAAGACAGATCCACTTGTGGTTTTATGCTTTCCTTGGCCCATCGGAGATCAGCATCTAGCTGATTTCTTTTTCCCTCAAGTTTTCCGATTTCAGGATGATTCGTAAGGGCAAATTCAATTGCACCTCTCAGTTCAGTATCCTGAGGAGTTGTGAATAGTGTGGTTGAATCCGGTAGGACAGATGGGAATAATTCCAAAGGGACAAGGTTTTCTGACCACAGGTGTTTGGATATATTCAATTTGGAAAGTTCGTATTCCAGCTGTGTTTTTCTAAAATCTACAGTTCGCTTCTGCAAATTGATTTTCGCCTGGAGCGTATCAACAACTGCCGCTTCTCCAAATTCAAAATCTATTAGCGTGCGATCAAAAAGGTTTTGAGCTAAATCTATCGCCTGATCCATTAGCTGCATTCGCTGGTAGAATAGATACCAATTCCAGTAGTCTTTGATGATCGTGAATAGTATTTTGTTGACTTCCTTGATTTGTTCTGCTTCAGCAATCTGCGAGAAGGCATTTGCTCGTTTAATCATATTCCTGCGTTCATCAAAAAACAATCCTTTTCCCAGTGGGACTGAGACACCTAGAGCAACCTGCTGATTATCTGTAACATCAGAAATAAAATTTTCCGGATTTAAAAACTGTCCGCTGTTTTGAGTGAATTCAATTTTTGGATCAATACCTATCCATGTTGGAACTTTGAATGTGGTATTCAAGAGATTGTAATATTCAATTTCTTTAAAATCTTTTAGATCGTAGTTGAGTTCGACCTTCGGGTCTAGCTGTCCTCGCGCTTCACGAATGGTAGCTTCCGCATTGTCATTTAGCAGATTAGCTTGCTTTACTATAGGGTGGTAGGAGAGAGCCATCTTCAACACAGTCTCTATTGATAAGAAAGATGTATCAGCGGCAGCTGAGTCTGCAGCGGTCACCTGACTAAACAGCAAACTTGGAAGTATTAATAGTATGGATAAAAACACTCTCATTTTTTGAGATCTTTAGCTTCAGATTCAATGTCTTCATACATAGTAGCAGGGAAGCCATTCATGTTTCTCCATATCTCATACCATATTGGCACATTGTTGAGCATAATCCAACCTTTTGCGGCCGATCCCATTCGAAGCAATTCAGGCCAGCTTTCATCATCAGGATCCGGCTTTACGATGATTCGAAACATGCCATTCTTACTTTCTACTCGATCTATTATGGCTACAATACCGCCAAAAGTTCCAACTGATGCATTTGGCCAACCTGAAAATGCCAGTGCGGGCCATCCGTCGAATTCAACACGTACTTTTCTTTCTTTCGCTATCAAAGGCATATCCATCGCTTTGATATACATCTCAAATGCGATATCATCCGATTGAGGAAGAATGGTTGCAACCGCATCTCCTTCTTTAATTGTTTCGCCAAGACCCACTTTTATTGCTTGCACAACATATCCGGATTGTGGAGCAATGATTTGATACTGAGATTGACGCACTTGCACATTTGTGAGCTCATTCTCCATTTTTGAAATTTGAGCTTGCGTTTCATTCCGACTTGCAATCGTTTCATTCAGGTTTGACTGAGCTTTACTGATTTTGTCTGAATAATCAGCCTCAACGGATGCCAACTCTAATGTTGCATTGGCTAAATCCGCCTTTCTCTGAAGCCATTCATTCTCGGCCTTAAGAACCTTAGCACCACTATTCTGAAACTTGTTTTCTATTTCTTGAAATTTTGTCAAGGTGATGTTGCCCGCGTCAAATCGGTTTTTATTCCGACTAAATATGCTTTTTGCGTTCTCATAATTCACCTGCTCAGCAACAAATGCCAGCGAGTCCGCTTCAAGTTTCAATATTGATTGCTGCAGCTTGTTTTTGGTTTGAGCCATTTTTGCTTTCACTGCGTTTTCCAACGCCACGATTTGCCGATTCAATGCGGCGATTTTTTTATCCTTAGCATCAGCCGCATTCTTTTTTGCGTCTAATTGTTCTTGAATTCTTGAAATTAAATTCGGATCAAAGTATTTATCCTTAATCTCAGATATGGTGAGAAGCGTATCCCCTTTATTGACATAGTCTCCCTCAATAATATGCCAATTAGTAATTCTTCCCGCTATAGCAGACTCCACCATTTGTGGTCTGTTTCCAGGATTTAAAGCGGTTAATTTTCCCTTACCTCTAATGTTTTGCTGCCAAGGCAGGAAGAGGAATATGATAAAGATTGCCACAATAACTAAAAGTACTTTAGCTACTGTACGACCAATGCCTGGGGTCTTCAGTGTTCGAAGAGAATACAGTTGGGTTTCTGCTAGTTTATCTAAGTGATCCATTAGTAGATGTCTTTTAGTATTTCCTCTTTTTTGATCAATTCTTCGAAAGGGCCGTAGGCTAGTTGTTTACCTTTTTCAAGAAAAAGAACGTTATCACATGCCGCCATGACAAGTGGGTCATTCGACACCACTATCAGTGTCCATTTTCTCTCAGTATCAGTAACGAGTTCAATAAGTTTGAGTCTTTCCCGCTTGGAGAAATTATTAAAAAAATCATTCAGAATGAGCATTGCAGGTCGCTTAGCGAGGCATCTGGCCAATACCAGTTTGTTCACAAAGGATGATGAAAATCCTTTACCGCCACTAAGCACTTCGGTATTTAAACCATCGGGCAGCCTGTTAATGTCGTCTTTGAGCCCTACATCCTCGATCGCGTCAAGTGCATTTTTTATATCTGATGTTGGTTTTCCCACCAAAATGTTTTCAAGAATGGTTCCTTCAAAAATATCTTCTTGAGAGACATTCTTTCCTATTCTATCCCGGATATACGTGGCATCCAAATCTCTTAATGAATACCCATTATAGGTCATGATTCCAGTGTAGTTCTGATGTATACCTGCGATAATATTGGTCAGTGTGGTTTTGCCGGAACCACTACCACCACTAATGCAAAGGGATTTACCTTTATCTATTGCAACAGTAATGTTTTGCAACGAAGCAACCTGTCCACCTGGATAGGTATAAGAAACGTCCTCCATTTTCACTTCATATCCATCTTTTAGTTGACTTGAGGGAATGTCGATCCCACCCGTACTCTCAAGAGGCAGGTCTGTGACATGCGCTATTTTGTCAACAGCAGTGAGCATATCATACACCACATCCATATACATGATGATTTTTTCTACTGATGCCAGTACGAGTATGATGATAACCTCAGAGGCCACAAATTGGCCAAGAGTGATTTCTCTCTGGATTACCAAAATAGTACCCAAAATCAAAAGTCCTCCAGTAATGATCGCCTTAAAAAGTAGAATGAAGGCATACTGAGAGATTAGAATTTTGAAGTGAGAGCTTCTATTTTCTAAGTAATTATTTACCAGATAGTCTGTTTTTCTTAAAGGTAAAATGGTGTTTCCTGCCAACTTAAATGAATACAAGGTTCTGGCCATTTCCTCTAGCCAATAGACCACTTTGTACTTGTATTTTGATTCCTTGATAGAGCTCTTAAGACCTTTTGGTCCGGTGAAGAAGAAAATCAGAAATAAAAGTCCTAATAATCCTAACCCAAACACGATAAAGAAAGGATGATAGAAGGCAAGGAGCAGCAAGCCAAATAATATCTGAATAATACCTGTAGAAAGGTCAATGAGTATTTTCGGAAGTCCTTTTTGTAGTGTCAGAACATCAAAAAACCTGTTCATTAATTCAGGCATGTGCATATTGAGTACGGATTCCATCTTGATTCTTGGTACTCGAAATGCAAATTCAAAAGCAGACTTAGTAAATACTCTTCTTTGCAAGTACTCTACAATGGTGATTTGAAGAACCTGAAGAATGCCCGTTCCTAATGTTCCAATGATTATTAAACCAATGAGCAAATAAACGGAGCTAAATACCACTCCACCAGAAATTAGTTCTACGGCCGCTTGAATACCCAAAGGCAGCGTCAAACTGACAAGACCAATCAGTGCGGCGTATACGTAAACAAAAAAGATATCTTTTTTATCTGCTGATAGAAGCTGAAATAATCTCCTTACTGGCGAAATATTTTTGTCTTCTTTCCCAGACATGAAGCTTTGATACGCAAAGCAGGAAAGCGTAAATACTTCACCGTCTCCATTAGATGAAAATCTTACTTCATCCAGATTGCTTATCTCTAATGTTTTTAAGTCACCAGCATTAGTAATAAACTCAAGGAATATTTTATTCTTCTTGTTTTTTCTTAAAAAGGCAGGGTAGAACCCTTCTTGTTCTACGAAAACGATAAGAGGTGTCGTATTGTCGGTAATTAACCCATCCAGCTTGTCTCTTCGAAGGTATTTTTCGATTAAGACTACACCTGCATCATTGGCAGCTTCTATCAGATCTCTCTGAAATTCGGCGATTTCATCAGCTTCATATTGCCGGGGAATCATATCTACGCCCTGTAGATTTGAAATATTCAAATCCATCTTAAGCTTAGTGGCACATTCCTGTAAACACCTGATTATTTGCTGGTTATTCATTTTTTCAAAGAATTGAAAATGATAGTTGTTAGATAATGATAGTTCTGGTCATATGCATCTCCTTGTTTCTTTATATCGGTGAGACGAGGTAGATGCTCTGCAAAGAAAATCTGCTGGTGGGCTGCCTCCAGACAAGTACTGGTTAGGGATCTGGGGAATTCAAAATCAGGATTGATTTCGCTCATGTAAGAGGCAATAGTTTCACAAAGTGATTTATAACCTCTAAAAACACCCTCTTTATTAATCTTATCTACATTTTTGGTGAGGTATGTTTTGTCAGACTCATTTACGACGATCTGCTGAAGTTCTGATTCGCTGATGCCGGGGAAATTATCATCATCCTTCAATTTATCTGAGATTAATCTGATCGCGATCTTTAATCTTTCTTCTGGATCGGAAATATTATGAGTCTCGAATGTGATTCTATATTCTACATAATTCCAATACCATGAAATGAGATAGACTAATAACCGATGCTTATTTTCAAAATACCTGTATATGGATGCCTCAGTTGATCCTATTTGAGTAGATAACTTTTTGAAGGTGAAGGATTCAAAACCAATTTTATTGATAAGGAAAATACTCTCTTGCACGATTTTTTGACCCAGATCACTAGACTGAGGATCCCTCAGATAGAGCGCTGAACTAAGTTGTATTTGTAGCTTTGCTATCATTATCGTTTATTTGACTATCAAATATAATAGTAAAACTATCATAACGAATGAAATTCATTATGGTTTTCATTTTTTTTTCAATTGATTTTTTGCTAACATTGAAGTCATTAGTCCTTTTTATTTTGAGTTTTTGACCTTTGGGTTCAGGTGTTAGTCCTCCTGAACCTTTTTTTTTGCCGTTACGGTACTTTTTCAGAACTCTCACTTATCCCCACACTCCATTTTTAATAAACAGTGATCGATTGCGAACACTTTTCTGTACTATTCTGTACATGCCAATTGTTAACATTTTGCTTAAAATGAAGTTAACTATCTCTTTTTCAGATTGTTACAATTAATGGCATCCTTATTGGCATACTGCCGTCCGAAAACCTAAAACGACCAAATTGTCAAATGGACAGAAAGATTAAAAAGAAAAAGTGGACCATTAAAAAGATCAGCATCTATTGTGGAAGTGGTCTTCTTGTAGTCTTTATTGCTTACAATTTTTTCCTCTCAGGAGGTGGTACGCGACTCAACGTAGAAAGAAATAAAATCAACATTGCCACCGTGCATGAGGGAGATTTTCAAGAGTTTATCCCCGTTGACGGAAATGTGCTTCCAATAAAAACGATCCGATTAGATGCGATTGAAGGTGGTGTAGTCTCTAAGAAGTATTATGATGGAGGAATCCTGATTGATAAAGGAGATACCATACTGGCACTAGCTAATAATGACTTAGTTCAAAGCTTTGTTCGTGAAGAAACGCAGGCCTCTATTCTGGTAAACAATCTGGAAAACACAAAGCTGAGCCTTCAAAGAAATCAATTTGATCTTCGCAGAAATTTGATCGAACTAGATTACCAAATAGATGCAGCAAGAGATGCCTATGAAAGAGGCCAAAAGCTGTTCGAAGATAAAATTATATCGGAGCAGGAATTTCTAAACCTCAAGCGAGAATACAATCGATTGGTTGATAATAGAAAAATACAGATTGAGTCAAACCGATTTGATTCATTAAATGCAGTCATCCAAATAAGACAAACAGAGGAGACTTTGATAAGAACCAGAGATAACCTCAACATGATCAAAAGAAATCTAGAAAACCTTTATATAAAGGCGCCAATAGACGGAAGATTGTCTACAGTGGATGTGGAAGTGGGGGAATCTATAGGCACCGGACAGAACATTGGGCAGATAGATGATCTAAATGGATTTAAGGTTCGTGCAACTATTGACGAACATTATATATCTAGAATATATGCAGGCTTAAATGGAACGTTCACTTTTGCCGGAAATGATTTCGGCTTAGGAATTACAAAAGTGTATCCTGAAGTGAATAATGGTCTTTTTGAAGTAGACATGGCTTTCGATACAATTCCGAATGGAATAAGAAGAGGTCAGACACTTCAGATCAGATTGCAGCTAAGTGAAAACATTACAGCCGTGCAAATACCTCGTGGAAGCTTTTATCAAACCACAGGCGGAAACTGGATTTTCGTAGTGAATGAAGATGAAACTGAAGCTGTAAGAAGAGACATTAGACTGGGACGCCAAAATCAACGATACTATGAAGTTGTCGAAGGATTGCAACCTGGGGAGAAAGTTGTTGTCTCTTCATATAGAGGATATGAAGACAAAGACATTCTTGTAATTAAGTAACCAATTAGATAACCGAAAGTATTTTAAAATAGAATCCAAAGACTAAACTCAATAAATCATGGAAAACGCTAAAGCACTTATTCAAACGAAAGACTTAAAGAAATTTTACTACACAGATGAGATAGAAACAACCGCTCTTGCAGGAGTGAACCTTACGATTAAAGAAGGTGAGTTTGTGGCAATCATGGGACCGTCTGGTTGTGGTAAATCAACACTACTCAACATAATAGGACTATTGGACAATCCCTCAGAAGGAGAATTTCACTTCACAGATTTGGAAATCTCTCAGTACAAGGAGCGTCAGAGAGCTGATCTAAGAAAAGCCAACATTGGTTTCGTATTTCAGAGCTTTAACTTGATCGACGAACTTACTGTTTTTGAAAACATTGAGTTGCCTTTGATCTACTTAAAGTACTCTGCTGCTGAAAGAAAGAAAAGAGTGGAAGAAGTAATGGAGCATATGAAAATTATGCATCGTAGAAATCACTTCCCTCAGCAGCTATCAGGAGGTCAGCAGCAGCGTGTGGCGATCTCAAGAGCTGTGGTGGCTAAGCCAAAATTAATCCTTGCGGATGAGCCTACGGGTAATTTGGACTCTGCAAATGGACAAGAAGTGATGAACCTACTTACTGAGCTGAATGAAGCTGGGACTACAGTAATTATGGTGACTCACTCTCCGGTAGATGCTGAATACTCTCACCGAGTAGTGCACTTATTTGATGGTCAGATTGTATCTGAAAACATCAATGCCAAAGAAGCTTTAGTGTAATCTCTTCATACTTACACAGTCAGTTCCCTGGTCTGCTTTGTTTAGGCAGATCAGGATAACTGTACCCTCTGAAAACCTATCAAAGACCTTAAGACCATGCGAAAATTTATTTTCGGACTTATTTTTTTATTCGGTGTATCCGCCATGGCGCAAGATTCTGTTCGAGTGCTTACACTTCAGGAGTGTATCGATATGGCGAGTAGCAGAAACTTGACGATCAAGCAAAATCAAAATAACTTGATTGGCGCTCAATCCAATAAGCGTCAAGCTTATTATAACTTTCTACCAAACTTAAATGCGTCGGGTGGGTACTCGTACTTTGATGGAAATAATATTGACTTTTCTGGTCAGGTAGTGTCCAATACAAGTAGATCATCACGACCTTCTATTTCTTCTAACTTGGTGTTGTTTAGTGCTTTTGCTAATCACCACCTTCTAAATAGAAGAAAGCACGAATACGAATCGTCAAGATATCAATTGGAGGACAGTAAAATAGCTATTAAAGCAACCGTAATTAGAAACTACCTGAGTGTATTGGTTGATACTGAAAACGTTCGTATATCTGATCAGCGCCTAGAGTTTCTAGAAGAGCAACTTGATAGAGAAAAGAAGCGTGTTTCCGTTGGCGTTGGTAATCTTGAAACTGTATATAATTTCCAATCGCAAGTAGCTAATGAAAAGCTAAATAATGTCAATTTAAAAAATCAGTACCAATCCGATTTACTTGCACTGTTGCAATCAATTCAATTGGAAAATTACTCAGGAGTACAAATCGCGCCATTGGACCTACAAAGCTTAGAGATTTTAGTAGAGTATGATCCATATAATCAGGTCTTAGAGGAAATAATGCAATATTCATTTCTTCTAAAGAGTGCTGAGGAGAGTGAGTCAGCTGCAAACGCTCAGTTCAAACAAACGAAAGCCAATCGCTACCCTACTCTAACTGCAGGTGCAGCACATACAAGAAATTACACCTCTCTTGTTGATGTTGAGTACCTTGAACAATTTGAAAATACACCAAGTAACAGTGTTGGAGTTACTTTAAACATTCCAATCTTCAATAGATATCAGATCCAGAACGGTATTGACAATTCTAAAGTAACAATGCTCAATGCACAGCTCCAAAATGAGCAAACTATGCTTAATGTTACCAATGCTGCACAAAGAGATTATTTAGACTTAGTCTCTGCGCAAACATCTTATAAAACTGCACAGGAAAATTATGAAGCTTTGAATCAAACGTTCGAGTTTATAAAGAAGCGATTCGAAACAGGGAACACAGATTTTTATTCCTACCTGGAAAGCTTAAACAATAAAAATCGAGCCGAAGCTCAGCTTATAAACGCCAAGTATACAATTGTACTAAGAAAGCGAATACTCGATCTTTATCGAGGTAAGTAGTCTGTACTAATTGCTTTTGAAATAAGAGACTGAATTGTCTCTTAGCGATAAAAAGCCATTCCTTGATTTAAGCATTATGCCGGCATTGTCCGGCTTATTTATTGTAGATACAATTGTGCCCTTGAATGGATTTATCTCCAGAATCTCTTTGCTTGTAAAGGCAAACAATGTGCCCCGTATTATTTGAAAGTTGAACAGCGTATCAAACTTCAACGTATGCAAAAGCCCACCAAACTGATCAAAAATATGGATTTTGTTTTGGCTACCGATAGCAAGAATATTTTGATAAGCCTGCATTCGGCTAATGGAATCCCCAATAGAAACTTGCACTTCTAGAATCGTTGACTTCCTCAATGGGTTGACTTTCTTCAATCGCTGAGGGTTGTTTTCAATAATCCAGAAATCAGCGTCAGGAGCGGGGCATGTCATCATTCCAATCTCTGAACCAAAATCCGAAATATTATACTTCCTCGGGATTGATGAAAAGCGATCCAGGATAGTGATCTGTTGAATATCAAAATAGAAAATAAAAGGCTTAAGGTTGTTTTGAACATCAATAAGGGAAATTGCTGAATTGTTTGCTAATGAAAAATTCTCAAGAAATATTCCATCAGCATCATATTTGGATAGACGCCCGTCTGCAAATCCCAAATACAAATTTCCTTGAAAGTCTGTGGCAGAAGCGACCGGTGCATCCTTTAACCGAATGGTATTAGTTTTCTCCCACATCTGGGCATGACTTTGAGCTGAGAAGGTCAGAAGTAAACTAACCTTCAAAAACCTTAAGTATCGCTTGATCTCCATCAAATTCTAAATAGGTGCAATGATTTACCCATTCCCCTAAATTAAAGTATGTAGAATGATCTGCAACAGGTAGCTCGAGAGGAAGATGTCTGTGACCAAAGATATAATAATCATGATGTGTCGATTTATTCATTTCTTCAGCGAATTGCCATAGACGCTCCTTTTCTTCTTGGAATTCTTCATCCAGAATTCCGGTTGCCAGGCGACTTCTTCTGCTCCAGTATTGCGCTATTGATACTCCAATGTTTGGATGCATCCATTGAAACAACCAGTTGCAAAACCTATTTGTGAAAACCTTTTTTACAATTTTGTAAAATCCATCTCCAGAGCCTAACCCGTCTCCGTGACCAACGAAGAGTCTCTTTCCATTTACTTCTAGTATGATTGGATTTTGGTAAACCTCAACACCCAGCTGCGAAGGAAAGTAATCCTTCATCCATAAATCGTGATTGCCTGTAAAGAGGTAGATAGGAATTCCTTTGTCACTTAGTTCAGCTAATTTGCCTTGAAATCGAACAAAACCTTTCGGTATAGTAGTTCTATATTCAAACCAAAAATCAAAGATATCCCCGACCAAAAAAATAGCTGAAGCATCATTTGATATGTACTCCAGCCATTTGATTATCTTCATTTCTCGAGCTCTGCTCGAATCTTCATCCGGTATTCCTAAATGAAAATCGCTTGCGAAATACAGTTTTTTATTTGAAGGTAGCTCCTTGAAAGAGCTGATAAGCTCAGGGTTTACCTTCATGTATTATTCGCTTTTTTCTGCTGTAGTCGATTCTTCCTTTTCAACAGCCTCCTTCACGTCATTCTTTACTTTATCTAAACTCTCTTCTTTATCTTTTTTCTTTTCAGTTGCTTCCTTATCTTTCTTCTTCTCAGCCTCTTCACTATCGGAAGTGCCGTTAGTAAAAGCATCATAAGTGGTCTGTGTTTTAAACGGACGCTTACCAATTAAGCCTTCAAGGTCAGATTGGAAAATAATTTCTCGCTTTAGTAACTCCTTCGCAAGGATCTCAAGTTCTTTCTTTTTCGAAAGAAGCAGCTTCTTCGTTCGTTGGTAAGCCACGTCAATCAGTGCTTTCACTTCTTTATCAATCAGCTCAGCAGTTGCATCAGAGTACGGCTTTGTGAAGTTGTAATCAGATTGTTTTGAATCATAGAAAGAAACATTCCCAATCTTGTCGTTCATACCATAAACGGTTACAATGCTGTAAGCGAGCTTGGTAATTCGCTCAAGATCACTCAAGGCGCCAGTAGAAATCTTCCCGAAGATGATGTCTTCAGCAACTCTACCTCCAAGTGCCATGCACATTTCGTCCATAAGCTGCTCGGTTTGATAAAGGAATTGCTCTTTTGGAAGGTACTGAGCATAGCCCAATGCGGCAACACCACGGGGTACAATACTCACCTTCACCAAAGGATCGGCGTGCTCGAGGAACCAGCCAGCTACCGCATGACCAGCTTCGTGATATGCTACAATTTTCTTCTCTTCCGGAGATATAATCTTGTTTTTCTTCTCAAGGCCACCGATGACACGATCTATGGCATCCTGGAAGTCAATCATGTCTACTTTAGACTTATCCTTTCTAGCTGCGATCAATGCCGCTTCATTACAAACATTTGCAATTTCTGCTCCAGCAAAACCAGGCGTTTGAGCGGCTAATTTCTTAGTATCTACATCCTTAGAAAGTTGTATAGGCTTAATGTGAACTTTAAAGATCGCTTCACGACCAACAATGTCTGGCTTGTCAATGCTGATTTGACGATCAAATCGTCCAGGTCTCAATAGTGCAGAATCCAAAACATCTGGTCTGTTAGTTGCTGCTAGAATGATTACGCCCGCATCTGTAGAGAATCCATCCATTTCTACCAAAAGCGAGTTCAACGTATTTTCACGTTCATCATTCGAACCTGGCATTTGCCCTCTGCCTCTAGATCGTCCAATCGCATCAATCTCATCAATAAATACAATACATGGAGCCTTCTCTTTTGCCTGCTTAAATAAATCTCGAACTCTGGCAGCACCTACACCAACAAACATTTCCACAAAGTCCGATCCAGACAATGTGAAGAACGGCACGGCCGCTTCTCCAGCTACTGCCTTTGCTAATAAGGTTTTACCAGTTCCTGGAGGGCCTACAAGTAGTGCGCCTTTAGGAATCTTACCGCCAAGCTTGGTGAATTTCCCTGGGTTCTTTAAAAATTCAACAATCTCACGAATTTCTTCTTTGGCTTCTTCCAAGCCTGCAGCATCCGAAAAAGTGATCTTAACTTTGTTTTCCGCGTCAAACAATGAAGCTCTTGATTTTCCGATATTGAAAATCTGTCCACCAGGGCCACCGCCTCCAGTCATTCTTCTCATCAAGAACCAAAATCCAAAAATCAGGAGAATCAAGAATCCCCAATTGAAGAAGATGCTTGTGTAGTCTCCTCTATCTTCAATTTTGTAATCAAATCTTTGATCTTCAGGAACATCTTCCATTAATTCCTCAAAGTCTCTGACAAACTTTTCGATACTAACTATTTCAACCTTATAATGTGGGCCAGTCCCACTATCTAATATGCTGCGATTCTGCTCAAGCTCAATTTTGTATTTAGTATTACTAAGTGCTTCCGGCTTTAACGTGATTTCGATGAAATCTTGATTTTTAATCAGCACTACTTTTTGCACATCATTGGACTTCACCATTTTTTCAAATGAACGATAGGTCGTGGTAACCGCTCCACTATCATTTGAAAATACCGTAAGACCAATAACAAGGGCTAGTAGTCCTCCTATTAGCCATCCCTGAAAGCCAGGCCTTGGTTTTGGTGCATCTTTTCTTTTCTTATCGGGCATTCTTTTGTTCCTCCTGTAAAATTTTCTGTTATGGTAAAACGAGGTGACTAGTTATTAGTTCTCTTCAACACGGGTAATTTTCGCATCACCCCAAAGCTCCTCTATTCCGTAAAATGTTCTCTTCTCTTTATTAAAGACATGAGCAACCACGTCTACATAATCTAATAATATCCATTCTTTGTTTTGTCGGCCTTCTCTTTTCCATGGATTTTGTTTCGACCTTTTATGTATTTGCTCTTCTATTGAGTCAGATATCGCATCAATTTGTGTGTCCGAATTTCCGCTACAAATAATAAAATAGTCAGCAATCGCATGTTTCACCTGTCGCAAATCCATGATCACAACATCGATGGCTTTCTTGTCTAACATCCCTTCCACGACCCACTCACTTAGCACTTCCGAGTTGATATCTTTACTTACCTGCTGATTCACTAATAGTTTACAATTAATTTTGCCGCAAAGTTACATTAATTCTATTGCATAAAATCTTTGCCAAACCCTTATTCTTAGGTAAAAAAGTTGTTTTTCTGCCACAATGTCACTCAACCAATGATGAGTTGGTACAGATGACACGTAATTTCAATGAACCTGAAGGTACTTTGGTATATACCAATGAGCAGCAAAGTGGTAAAGGTCAGCGTGGAAACATTTGGACTGCAGAGCCTGGAAAGAATATCCTGATGTCCTTATTGCTACGACCCAAGTTTCTCCCTCCAGCAAATCAATTTAACCTGAATCTAATCACTGGGTTAGCCATCGTTGATACATTGAAAGAATTCTTAAGTGGGAATATCTTTTTAAAGTGGCCCAACGATGTATACATTAATGAGAAAAAAATAGCAGGAGTGTTAATTGAGAATAACTTAAGGGGAGCTACGCTTGAATCATCAGTTGTGGGAATCGGACTTAATGTAAACCAAAAAGGCTTTGAAATGTCTACTGCAACTTCCTTAGCCATGGAATCAAGTAAAGATTTTGAGCGGGAAGATATTCTTGAAAAGTTGCTTTGCAATATTGAAAAATGGTACCTAAAGCTTAAAGCCGGAAAAACCGAAGAAATACTCAATGACTATCACGACTTGTTGATGTGGAGGGGTGAAAAAAGAATATTTAAGTCAGAACGGGGAGAGTTTGAAGGTGAAATAATAGGGATAGATCATTTAGGAAGGCTAGCTGTTGAACAAGATGGCAACTTAAAATATTTTGGAATAAAAGAGATTCAATTTATTGGATAGAACAGATAACGTAAAAAGTTGTGTGATATAGATAAAAAATTCTAGTTTAGTACGCTTAATTTTTTATCACATTAATCACAATTTTTTATGAAACTCACTAAAATTATTTTTGCGCTTTCACTACTCTTAATCACCTTTTCATGTGCTGAGGAAGATTTGAATTCAGATCTTGGTATTGTAAATCCTGAGGCAGAGTCATTTCCAAGCTATGATGCATCAGGGGATATTGAAATCAGAGTGTGGTATAATGAAAGCTCCGGATTGGAACATGCGCCTAGTGTTACTGTTGACGTTGATCCGGAATTTGTTCTTGTTGGGGGTGGCGCTTGGGTGAAAAATGCTTCTTATGGTGCATACATTACTGAAAGCAGCCCTTCAACCAATAAACGCACTTGGACAGCTCGCTCTAAAGATCATTTGACCTCAGATACTCACAGTATTGTAGCTTATGCAGTAGGAATGAGGGTAAATGGCCTTACAAGATCCCAATTGGCAAGTCATGTTATATTAAAAGAAGAAACTACTCCAACAGCTGCAAGTCATCCCTCTGAAACAGTTTCTGTTAGCAACGCATATCACTTAGTAGGTGGTGGTGTAAAAGTACACTGGAGTGGCTCAGGCAACATGGTTACTTCTTCTTACCCAAGTGGTAATACCTGGAAAGTGTCCTCAAAAGATCACATCAAAGGAAGTCAAGCGAAGATTACCGCATATGCCATTGGATTGAAAAAAAGTATCCCTGGTTTTGGAAATATTGTAAGACATTTACCATCACCTCAAAGTTCATACGTCAGCACAGGTGTTGATACAGAGCGATCAAATGTTCCTTATGGCTATGTGACTACTTGTGCAGGTGCGAGAACTACATTTAGTGGGTCTGGAAGAATGCTAATGGGCTACAGACCAGATTTCAGAAATGCTGATTATACCGAATCAAAGTCGAAAGATCATGCTAGTGCTTCCTCAGGAAGATTGTATAATTATATTATTGCAGTTAAAAAGCAACAATCGAACTAATTCTTCATAAGCAATTTATTTTTTAACCCCACCCGATTAAGGTGGGGTTTCTTATTTAGCCATTTTAAAACTTACCTTTGCACTCCGAAAAAATGAAAAATCAATACGAGAACTATATAAATAATGAGCGTAACTACGGAAAAATTTAAAGTAAAAGACATAGCCTTAGCAGATTGGGGAAGAAAGGAAATAGAACTGGCAGAAGCAGAAATGCCTGGCCTAATGGCCCTTCGGGAAGAGTATGGTAAAGAGAAGCCGCTAGCCGGAGCTCGAATCGCAGGCTGTCTTCACATGACTATTCAGACTGCAGTTCTAATAGAAACTCTTGTAGAATTAGGTGCTGATGTAACATGGTCTTCATGTAATATATTCTCAACCCAAGATCATGCTGCCGCTGCAATTGCTAAAACTGGAGTTCCGGTTTATGCTTGGAAAGGTATGAATGACGAAGAATTTGATTGGTGTATTGAGCAAACAATCTTTGCGTTTGAAGATGGAAAGCCATTGAATATGATCCTTGATGATGGTGGAGATTTAACCAATATGGTTTTAGACAAATATCCGGAATTGGTGAAAGACATTAAAGGGCTTTCTGAAGAAACAACCACTGGTGTACACAGACTTTACGAAAGAATGAAGAATGGCACATTGCCAATGCCGGCAATCAATGTCAATGATTCTGTTACAAAGTCGAAGTTCGATAATAAATATGGTTGTAAAGAATCTTTAGTTGATGCGATCAGGAGAGCTACAGATGTAATGCTTGCAGGTAAAGTAGCTGTTGTAGCAGGATATGGTGATGTTGGCAAAGGTTCTGCGGCTTCATTGAGAGGTGCGGGTGTACGAGTGATCGTTACAGAAATCGACCCAATATGTGCGCTTCAAGCTGCCATGGATGGTTTTGAAGTAAAGAAAATGTCAGACTCTGTCTCTCGAGCCGATATAGTTGTAACCGCTACCGGAAACAAGGATATCATAAAAGGAGAGCACTTTGAGAAAATGAAAGACAAAGTGATAGTTTGTAACATTGGTCACTTCGACAATGAAATAGACATGGCTTGGTTGAAAAAGAATCATGGTGGTTCTCACATTGAGATCAAACCGCAAGTAGATCTATATAATGTGAACGGAAGCGATATCATCGTTTTGGCTGAAGGAAGATTGGTTAACCTTGGCTGTGCTACAGGTCACCCATCTTTTGTAATGTCAAATTCATTTACGAACCAAACACTGGCCCAAATAGAACTTTGGAAGAATCATGAAAACTACGACAATGCAGTTTATATGCTTCCAAAACATCTTGATGAAAAAGTAGCAGCACTTCACTTATCTAAGATAGGGGTGGAATTGGACACTTTATCTAAAGATCAAGCTGATTACATTGGAGTTGAAGTGGCAGGTCCATTCAAGCCAGAATATTACAGATACTAGAGAACTATAGATTCTTGATTTAAAGGATTCTTCCATTTGGGAGAATCCTTTTTTTATCTCCAATAGCTACAATCTGACTGAATGGCAGAGTTTATGAGCTGGCAGGATTTTGGATAATACCTACTTGACCCTAATCAAATGTTGAGTGTCAGGTACTGAACAATCACATTGAAAAGCGGTTACTAAGTTGAAATCTCTAAAAAGAATTCACTTATTTAGAACAAATCTAAATCAATAGCGTATATTGATGTACATACATGTAAATTGAAGCAGAAATGACCAATCAAGTAGATACTCCAGTAAAAAGATCATATTCCGAATCAAAAAAAGTACAGGTGTTTGATGGGGAATTTATGCCTCATGTAGACTCAATGTACAACTTTGCATATAGACTAACCTTCGATGAAGATGATGCTAAAGATTTAGTTCAAGACACATATATGAAGGCATTTCGCTTCATAAACTCTTTTCAGGAAGGAACCAATGCCAAGGCTTGGTTATACAGAATCTTGAAAAATAGCTTCATCAACGACTATAGAAAGAAAAGCAAGCAACCTTCCAAAGTAGATTATCAGGAGGTAGAGCAGTTTTATAATTCTGAAGATACTCCGAGCAATGCTACGGTAGACCTGAGAATGGAAACCACCAAGGATATGATTGGTGATGAGATCAGCAATGCTCTTAACTCATTAGCAGTTGATTTTAGAACAGTAGTCATATTATGTGACCTTGAAGGATTCACATATGAAGAAATGGCGAAGATTTTGGACATTCCAATAGGAACTGTTAGGTCCAGACTGCACAGAGCCAGAAACTTGTTAAGAGAGAAGCTGGGATCGTACGCATTATCTATGGGATACAATTAATCTGAACTTTTTTCAGAGTCTCGCCATTCCATACTAATACAAAAATAACATTCCAGAAATGTCAGATTGTCCCGATTGTGGTTGTAGTGATTTTGATAAGTGCTTGAGGATATTAAATCTCATGCTGGATAATGAAGCCACACCTGTTCAGGAAGAGTTTTTTCATTCCCATATAGAAAAATGTATGGTCTGCTTTGCTCACTACAATGTTGAAAAACAGATAAGGCAACTTCTAAAAACCAAGATGAACAACAAATCTGTCCCTAATGCACTCGCAAATGAAATTCGGGGTAAGATTGTGAGGTGATCATTTTAACTTCGCCGGATGGAAGGAAAAGCTATCATATTTTCTGCTCCGTCTGGAGCCGGTAAGACGACCATAGTACATAGTCTGCTGGATAGAATTCCGAATCTTCGCTTCTCTATTTCTGCGACCACACGTCCAAAGCGCCCGACTGAAATTGACGGTCGTGATTATTATTTTCTTTCCTTAAATGACTTTATATCTAAAAAGGAATCAGAAGAACTTCTGGAGTGGGAAGAGGTATATCAAGACACCTTTTACGGTACTCTTAAAAGTGAGGTTCAACGAATTTGGGCGGATGGAAACCATGTGATTTTTGATGTGGATGTAAAAGGAGGCATACGCTTAAAGAAAATACTGGGAGATCAAGCCATTTCTATTTTTGTAAAGGTGAAAAGTAAAGATGTATTACGTGATCGATTGCAAATGCGAAATACAGAAAGCGAAGAAGTTCTCAAAATGCGTATTAGTAAAGCTTCGGAGGAGATGAAGGAAGAGGTTCATTTTGATCAAGTAGTTCTTAATGAACACTTGGATGAAGCGATCAATGAAGCAGAGAGAATTGTAAAATCATTTACTGCTGAATAAGATGAAAATAGGATTATTTTTTGGATCATTCAATCCAATTCATACGGGGCACATGATCATAGCAAGCCTGGTGCAAGAAACCACTGATGTAGATGAAGTATGGTTTATCGTAAGTCCGCAAAATCCATTTAAGAAAAACAAGAATCTCCTCCATGAGTTCGATCGGCTTGATATGGTTAATGCCGCTATAGGAGATGATTATAAATTTAGATCTAGTGACATTGAATTCAATATGCCGCGCCCTAGCTACACCATCGATACCCTGACACTGCTCCAGGAAAAATATCCAGACAAAAAGTTTAAGTTGATCATTGGAGAGGATAACCTTGAGTCTTTCCCAAAATGGAAAAACCATGATAAGATATTGGAGCACTTTGGGTTAATCGTCTACCCTAGGCCACATTCCAAGCAAAGCGAACTATCAAATTCAGAACAGGTAAAAATGATTGAAGCTCCCGAAGTAGACATATCAGCCACATTGATTCGAAAGCTCGTGAAAGACGAAAAATCAATTAAATATTTGGTGCCAGATTCTGTGGCTCAAATGATACATCATAAGGGGTATTTCAAAGACTAGAATCGAATAGCACTCGGAATTGGTGAATGAGTTCAGTATTGTACTTAAAGTCAAACTAGTTTATACAGTCATAATATCCTTCTCCTTACTCTCTACAAGCGCATCAATCTTAGCGCTATATGTATCGGTAAGTTTCTGTACATCCTCTTCAGAACTCTTAATTAAGTCTTCAGAAACTCCGTCCAATTTTTTCAAGGAATCGTTCGTATCTTTTCTCGCATTTCGAATACTTACTTTCCCTTTCTCGGCCTCAGCCTTCACCTGTTTCATTAGCTGAAGTCGTCTCTCCTCAGTTAGGGGCGGTATGTTAATGCGAATTTGCTCACCATCATTCTGAGGATTGAATCCGAGATTACTATTAATGATGGCTCGCTCAATCTCTTGAAGCATTGTTTTTTCCCATGGCTTGACACTCAGAGTTCTTGCGTCAGGAGTAGTTACACCAGCCACTTGGTTTAGGGGTGTCATAGTTCCATAATATTCCACCTCAACTCCATCAAGCATGTTTGGCATTGCTTTTCCCGCTCTTATTTTCGCAAACTCATCAAGCGTGTGCTGTATAGCACTTTCCATCATTTCTTTAGCAGTATCTAGATATATCTCAATTTCTTCCATAAGTGAAAATTATAAATAATCAATTAATCAGGGTTCCTACTTCCTCGCCAGCCACAATTTTCTGAAGGTTTCCTTTCTGGTTCATATCAAAAACGATAATTGGTAAATTATTCTCCTGGCAGAGAGTAAATGCCGTCATATCCATAATATTCAAATTCTTTTCATAAGCCTCCTGAAACGAAATTTTCGAATAACGCTCAGCATTGGGATTCTTTTCAGGATCTTCAGAATACACACCATCAACACGCGTACCTTTCAAAACAACATCCGCTTCTATTTCAATAGCTCGCAAGCTAGCCGTAGAGTCAGTTGTGAAATAAGGATTTCCAATTCCCGCTCCAAATATGACCACTCTACCTTTTTCCAAATGCCTAATTGCACGTCTCCGAATAAATGGCTCACATACTTGCTCCATCTTTAATCCGGACATTAAACGAGTATACATGCCATGTTTCTCAAACATACTCTGTAACGCCATGGCATTTATGACTGTAGCAAGCATACCCATGTAGTCGCCCTGTACTCGGTCGATGCCAGAAGCTTCTGCTTCGACTCCTCGAAATATGTTACCACCACCGATCACAACTGCTACCTCAACACCTTCATTAACCACATTCTTAATGTCTTCAGCATATTGAGTTAAGCGATTCGAGTCAATACCGTGCTGTTGATCACCCATTAATGCTTCACCGCTTAATTTTAGTAGTATTCGTTTGTAGGTCATTTTGTGGTTTTATGTCTTAAGAAATCGTGCAAATATATATCCGTACCCTTGAAATTATTCGAATGAAATCAAGACTTGATTTTTTTCTACATTCTCTTTTTCTGAGACATGTATTTTACTAACCTTACCTTCACCAGGCGACTTAATTACATTTTCCATTTTCATTGCCTCAAGTACCAGTAGCTGATCGCCTTGGCTCACTTCAGCTCCTTCTGTCACAATAATATTTAAGATAGACCCAGGCATAGGAGCTTTTACATCCTTCACGGCCGTACTCGCAGCCACATTCATCCCTAGTTTGTCTAAAATCTGATCAATGTGATCGGTAACGTTGACATTCATAAGATGATCATTCACTTTTAGGGTAATTTCTTTCCCCGACGAGTCGACAACCTCCACGCGAAAAATCTTATTCTCTTTATATACTTTATATAAGTGTGTATCTATTTTGACAATCTCACCTTCAAAGGACTGATCATTTATAAAGAGTTCGTCCTTCTTTCTCGAAACCTTGATTTTATTACCGTCATCGACCTTTACTTCTATCATTAGAATTGCGTTTTGATATTAAGAAGTCCAAAAATATGGATACTACTGTGCATTAAAAATTAAACCTGTTTTTTAAGCCAACCAACAGTTGAATCATAGCACAACATTCGAGGATTTCACAAAAAAACATTGGATGGAGGCAAAATAGTTTTTTTATATAAAAATGAAAATTTGATTAGTTGAAAAAACCGTATACTTTTGCAATCCTTTTTCTGGAAAGCATCTGGAAAAAGACGTTCTTAAAAGTAATTAAAACTAGGGGAGATACTCAAGCGGCCAACGAGGACAGACTGTAAATCTGTTGGTGTATTCCTTCGCAGGTTCGAATCCTGCTCTCCCCACCATTTTTGAAATGCCAAATTTCAAAACCAGACTTCAGAACTGCTTGTTTGGTCATTTGTCATTTGAAATTTTAAAACAAGCGGGTGTAGCTCAGTTGGTAGAGCGACAGCCTTCCAAGCTGTAGGTCGCGGGTTCGAGCCTCGTCACCCGCTCAAATCCCTGAAATTATCAGGGTCTTTGAGCTCTTTGGTTCAAAATTCCGGACTTAAGAGTTTAGAATTAGCCGATGTAGCTCAGGGGTAGAGCGTTTCCTTGGTAAGGAAGAGGTCAGGGGTTCAAATCCCCTCATTGGCTCTTGTGCAAGGAATTAGTATTAGAAAATAGAGTAATAACAATAAATTAAACAAACGAGGATTATCAAGCATGGCTAAAGAAACCTTTGATCGTTCGAAACCACACGTAAATATTGGTACAATCGGACACGTTGACCATGGTAAAACAACTTTAACTGCTGCCATTTCAGCTGTATTAGCTGGAAAAGGACTTGCAGACATAAAAGACTTTTCTGCGATCGACAACGCACCAGAAGAGAAAGAAAGAGGTATTACCATTAATACTTCACACATTGAGTATCAGACTGAAAAACGTCACTATGCTCACGTAGACTGCCCTGGTCACGCGGATTATGTAAAAAACATGGTAACTGGAGCAGCCCAGATGGATGGAGCTATCATTGTGGTAGCAGCAACCGACGGACCAATGCCTCAGACTAGAGAGCACATCCTTCTTTCAAGACAGGTAGGTGTTCCAGCGCTAGTTGTATTCATGAACAAAGTTGATTTAGTAGATGATCCTGAACTTCTTGAGCTAGTAGAAATGGAGATCAGAGAGTTACTTTCTGATTATGATTTCCCAGGGGATGACATTCCGGTAATTCAAGGGTCTGCACTTGGTGGACTTAATGGTGATGCCAAATGGGTAGGAAAAATTGAAGAGCTTATGGATGCAGTGGATGAGTACATCCCACTTCCAGAAAGAGCTATAGATAAAGATTTCTTGATGCCAGTTGAGGATGTATTCTCAATTACGGGTCGAGGAACTGTTGCTACTGGTAGAATTGAAAGAGGAGTAATCAACTCTGGAGATGCAGTAGATATCATTGGTATGGGTGCTGAAGATCTTAAGTCTACAATTACAGGAGTAGAAATGTTCCGTAAGATTCTGGACAGAGGTGAAGCTGGAGATAACGTTGGTCTACTTTTGAGAGGTATTGAAAAAGACCAAATCAAAAGAGGAATGATTATCTGCAAGCCAGGTTCAGTAACTCCTCACGCTAAGTTCAAAGCAGAGGTTTACGTTCTATCAAAAGAAGAAGGTGGACGTCACACTCCATTCTTCAATAAGTACAGACCTCAGTTCTACTTGAGAACTACAGATGTAACAGGTGAAATTATGCTTCCTGAAAACGTAGAAATGGTTATGCCAGGTGATAACGTTACTATCGAAGTGAACTTGATTAACCCGGTTGCACTAGAAAAAGGATTGCGATTTGCGATCAGAGAAGGTGGACGAACTGTAGGTTCTGGTCAGGTAACTGAAATTCTTGATTAATAAATAGTTATCCCGACATACGTAAGTAGGTCGGGATTTGTTTATACAAACTGATTACTCTAAATTTGCAGTCCTTTTGGGACTGCTTGTTTTTTACGGGTGTAGCTCAATTGGTAGAGTAGTGGTCTCCAAAACCATTGGTTGGGGGTTCGAGTCCCTCCTCCCGTGCTAAAAATGAAGGAAAATTATGTCTAAAGTTATCACATTTTTCAAAGATTCGTACGACGAATTGACACATAAGGTGTCATGGCCGAAGTATGGTGATTTGCAAAATAGCGCCATCTTGGTGCTCGTAGCATCGTTGATTTTTGCGCTCATGATTGGAGCTATAGACTATGCCTTCGAGAATTTAATGGAATTTATTTATCAGGAACTATAATACGTACGGGACAGGATGGAGCATAAGTGGTACGTAGTTAGAGCCGTTAGCGGCAAGGAAAAGAAAGTCAAAGAAGCCATTGAAAATGAAGTGGTACGACAAGAATTGGCTGACTATATTCCTCAGGTACTTATTCCTTCGGAAAAAGTATATGAGATGCGTAATGGCAAAAAAAGAGTAAGAGAAAGAAATTTTTTTCCAGGGTATGTATTGATCCAAGCCGACTTCTCCAATGGCGAGGTTCAACATCTGGTTACGAATAAAGAGTTAATTCCGAATGTGATCGGCTTTCTAGGATCAACCGGAAGTAGCACTACAAAAGATCCAATTCCTTTAAGGCAAGCTGAGGTTAATAGAATCCTTGGAAAAGTCGACGAGGTTGAGGAATATGAAGAGAAGCTTGATACCCCATTCATAGTGGGTGAAAGTGTGAAAGTGATGGACGGTCCCTTTAGTGGCTTCACAGGTACAGTAGAGGAGGTATTTGAGGATCGTAAGAAGCTTAATGTTACGGTTAAGATTTTTGGCAGAAATACACCTGTCGAATTGAATTATATACAGGTAGAAAAAGAAGATTAATAAGTTAAAAAATGGCTAAAGAAATATCAGGCTATTTGAAATTGCAGATTCGTGGAGGAGCGGCTAACCCCTCACCTCCAGTTGGGCCGGCACTTGGTGCGAAAGGTCTGAATATCATGGACTTCTGTAAGCAATTTAACGCTCGAACTCAGGATAAGCCAGGTCAACTGCTTCCCGTTCTAGTGACAATTTTTGCTGATAAGTCTTTTGAGTTTGTAATAAAGACACCTCCAGCAGCTTCGCTTATAATGGAAGCCGCTAAGTTGAAAAAAGGATCTTCCGAGCCAAACCGTGTGAAGGTGGGTTCAGTATCATGGGATCAGGTCAAAACAATTGCGGAGACTAAGATGCCAGATTTGAATGCATTCAGTATAGAGTCTGCTATGAAAGTAGTAGCTGGTACTGCGAGAAGCATGGGCGTGAAAATTTCAGGTAAAGCCCCTTGGGCAAATTAATATTTGGTAATGGGAAAGCTTACAAAAAATCAAAAGAAAGCTCAAGAACTGTTAGAGGTTGGGAAAGAGTATTCTTTGGAAGAAGCTTCAAAACTTGTGAAGGAAATTACCTTCACCAAGTTTGACTCTTCAATAGATATCGACATTCGACTAGGTGTTGATCCAAAGAAAGCTGACCAAATGGTTCGTGGAGTAGTATCTCTACCTCACGGAGTAGGTAAAGATGTGAGAGTATTGGTGCTATGCACACCTGATAAAGAGCAAGAAGCGAAAGATGCTGGTGCTGATCATGTAGGATTGGATGATTACGTTAAAAAGATTGAAGGAGGATGGACGGATATTGACGTTATCATAACTATGCCGACTGTGATGGCACAAGTAGGAAAGCTCGGGAGAGTACTTGGACCAAGAGGATTGATGCCCAATCCAAAGTCAGGAACTGTGACAATGGATATTGGACAGGCAGTAAAAGAAGTAAAAGCTGGAAAAATTGACTTTAAAGTTGATAAGTTCGGAATCATCCACACAAGTGTGGGCAAAGTGTCATTCGAAGCAGATAAAATCAAAGACAATGCGCTTGAAATGATTCAGACGGTATCAAAATTGAAGCCTGCCTCTGCAAAAGGGACATACTTCAGGTCGATTACACTCTCTAGTACTATGAGTAGTGGGATAGCAATTGATAAAAGTAGCATAACAAACATATAAGAGTTATGACACGAGAAGACAAAGCACAATTAATAAGTGACCTTACAGCAAAGCTTAAGGAAACAGATCATTTCTATATAGCTGATACTTCAGGTCTCTCAGTAGCTGAGATCAATAAGTTCAGAGAAATGTGCTTCAACAAAGGAGTAGAGTATAAGCTTGTTAAAAACACGCTTATTAAGAAAGCCCTTGAAAATGTGGATGGAGATTTTTCGTCATTAGACGAAGTGTTGAAGGGTACGTCTGGCATTATGTTCGTTAACGAAGTTGCCAACGCTCCTGCGAAAATCATTAAAGACTTCAAGAAAGAAGATGCTAATGACAGACCAAAATTCAAGGCTGCTTCCATAGACTCGGATTTATTTATTGGCGAAGATCAACTTGGAGCACTTGCTAGCTTGAAATCTAAGCAAGAGCTTATTGGAGAGATCGTCACACTATTGCAATCGCCTGCTAAGAATGTACTTACTCTACTTCAGAGTGGAGAGCACAAACTTGCCGGTATTGTTAAAACACTTTCAGAACGAGAGAATTAAAAATTTTTAAACAGAATTAACACTTAATAAAATGGCGGATTTAAAAGAATTTGCAGAGCAACTAGTTAACCTTTCAGTGAAAGAGGTAAACGAATTAGCTAACATCCTTAAAGATGAGTACGGAATTGAGCCAGCTGCAGCAGCAGGACCAGTAATGGTTGCTGGTGGTGGCGGAGCTGAAGGCGGAGCTGAAGAAGAAAAATCTTCTTTCGACGTGATCCTTAAGTCTCCAGGTGGCGCAAAACTTGCTATCGTTAAGTTGGTGAAAGAACTTACTGGACTAGGACTTAAAGAAGCAAAAGAGCTTGTTGATGGTGCTCCTAAGGCAGTGAAAGAAGGAATCGCTAAGGACGAAGCAGAAGCATTGAAAAAGCAGCTTGAAGAAGCTGGTGCTGAAGTAGAATTAAAGTAATTAGCACATAATACCAAAGGTTTAGGCCTGGCTCCCTCCCGAAATTTTCGGGATTAGGGATCAGGTCTTTTCCTGTTTGTATATAATGCTAATTCCCTGTTCATTTTTAAAAACTAAAACTCCGTAAGCTTTGGCTAACAACAATAACACGAGAATAAATTTCTCTTCAATAAAATCAGTTATTGATTATCCGGATTTTCTGGATGTACAATTAAAGTCATTTGTTGACTTTTTCCAGCTTGACACACCTGCCGAAAGGAAGGAAGGCGAAGGCCTTTATAAAGTGTTCATGGAAAACTTCCCAATCACGGATTCGCGAGAAAATTTCGTATTGGAATTTGTAGATTATACAGTGGACCCTCCAAAGTATAGCATTCAAGAATGCATCGAAAGAGGATTGACTTACTCTGTTCCACTAAAAGCTAAACTTCGTCTACTTTGCAACGACGAAGAAAATGAAGATTTTGAAACGATTGAGCAAGAAGTATTTTTGGGTAATATCCCATATATGACAGAGAAAGGCTCCTTCGTGATTAATGGTGCTGAGCGTGTAATAGTTTCGCAGCTACACAGGTCGCCAGGTGTGTTCTTCGCCCAAAGCAAGCATACAAATGGCACCCTTCTGTATAGTGCCAGAATTATTCCTTTCAAGGGATCCTGGATCGAATTTGCTACAGATGTGAACAACGTGATGTATGCGTATATCGATCGAAAGAAGAAATTCCCTATTACAACATTGCTTAGATCTATCGGATACGGGTCTGATAAAGAAATTCTTGACCTCTTTGGACTGTCTGAAGAAATCGAAGCAACTGAAAAGGATCTTAAGAAAGTCATAGATAGAAGACTTGCCGCAAGGGTACTTAGGACCTGGACGGAGGATTTTGTGGATGAAGATACTGGAGAGGTAGTTTCTATTGATAGAAATGAAGTAGTACTTGAGCGTGATAGCATTATCACAGAAGACGATATTCAAACAATTATCGATTCTGGATCAAAGTCAATCATCGTTCACAGAAAAGATGTGAATATCGCCGAATACTCAATCGTCTATAATACACTTCAGAAAGACAACTCTAACTCTGAAAAAGAAGCAGTTGAGCAGATTTATCGTCAGTTGAGAAATACGGAGGCTCCTGATGAACAAACTGCACGTGATATTATCACCAGCCTATTCTTCTCAGATAAAAGATATGATCTTGGTGAAGTGGGAAGATACAGAATCAACAAGAAATTAGGTATCGATACGGATTGGGATCGAAGAGTATTAACAACTGAGGATATTATCCTAATAGTAAAATACTTGATCGGACTAATCAACAGTAAAGCAGTGGTTGATGATATCGATCACTTGAGTAACAGAAGGGTAAGAACGGTAGGAGAGCAGCTTTACTCACAATTCGGAGTTGGTTTGGCTAGAATGGCTAGAACCATCCGTGAGCGAATGAACGTTCGAGACAATGAAGACTTCAAGCCTGTTGATCTAATCAACGCACGAACATTGTCTTCAGTAATCAACTCATTCTTTGGAACGAATCAGCTATCTCAGTTCATGGATCAAACGAATCCACTTGCTGAGGTTACGCATAAGAGAAGGATGTCCGCACTAGGACCAGGCGGTCTTTCAAGAGAAAGAGCTGGTTTTGAGGTTCGTGATGTTCACTACACACACTACGGTAGACTTTGTACTATTGAAACCCCAGAGGGACCAAACATTGGTTTGATTTCCTCCCTATGTGTTCACGCTAAAGTGAACCAGATGGGATTCATCGAAACTCCTTACAGAGAAGTAGGAAAGGGTACTGTAGATATGTCTGGTAATGTAAAGTACTTGACAGCAGAAGAAGAAGATACCCACAACATCGCACAGGCCAATGCGCCATTGTCAGATAAGGGTAAATTCTTAAATGATAAGATTAAAGCAAGATTTGAAGGTGACTTCCCACTTTGTAGCGAAGACGAAGTTAGCTACATGGACGTTGCACCTAACCAGATTGTGTCGGTTGCAGCATCTATGATTCCTTTCCTTGAGCACGATGATGCGAATAGGGCATTGATGGGATCAAACATGCAGCGTCAAGCAGTTCCTTTGATGAGACCACAAGCTCCTATTGTGGGCACAGGTCTGGAAGAAAGAGTAGCACTTGACTCAAGAGCATTGATCAGAGCAGAAAGAGATGGAATAATCGAATATGTTGATGCGAATAAGATCACTGTAAAGTATGATTTAAATGCTGACGAGCAGGTTATTACGTTCAACGACTCTGTTGTAACATATGATCTTGTTAAGTTTAGAAGAACAAACCAGGATACCTGCATTAACTTGAAGCCAATCGTTCAGAAAGGCGATAAAGTAAAACAAGGACAAGCACTGTGCGATGGTTTTGCAACTGAAAAGGGAGAGCTTGCACTCGGTATCAACATGCAGGTTGCTTTCATGCCATGGCAAGGATACAACTTTGAGGATGCGATTGTAATTTCTGAGCGAGTAGTTCGTGAGGATATCTTTACGTCTATCCACATTGATGAGTTCGAACTTGAAGTAAGAGATACTAAAAGAGGAGAAGAGGAACTTACTAGTGAGATTCCAAATGTTTCGGAAGAGGCTGTCAAAAACCTTGATGAAAATGGAATTATTAGAACTGGAGCGGAAATAAAGGAAGGAGATATCTTAATTGGTAAGATTACACCTAAAGGAGAGTCTGATCCAACACCGGAAGAAAAACTTCTTAGGGCCATCTTTGGAGATAAAGCAGGTGATGTAAAAGATGCTTCATTGAAAGCTTCTCCATCATTAAAAGGTGTAGTAATTGATACCAAACTTTTCTCAAGACCTAAGAAGGATAAAGATGTAAGAGCGAGAGCTAAGAAAGAAGTTGAATTACTTAAAAACAGGTATAGCCAGCAATTATCTGAAGCTCGAGCATTAATGCTGGATAAGATTGCACAGCTTATTGAGGGTAAAACTTGTCAGGGAATCAAACATAAGTTTGGTGAAGAAGTGATGAGCAAAGGGGTTAAGTTTTCGAAAAAGAATATCGAAGCGAACTTATTCCCACCTAAGAATAAGTACAGAGATGAGAGTAACTACAATGTGCCGGAAGAGGCAAACTTGATCTCTGATTTAATTATCGAAAATTGGGTAACTGATGATAAGATCAATGACGCAATATTCATGTTGATCAAAAACTACATGGGTTACCGAAATGATATTTCAGGACATTTCAAGAGAGAAAGATTCACACTAGAAGTAGGAGACGAGTTGCCGGCTGGTATCGTTCAGCTTGCTAAAGTTTATGTAGCTAAGAAACGTAAGCTTCAGGTAGGAGATAAGATGGCCGGTCGTCACGGTAACAAGGGGGTTGTAGCGAAAATTGTACGTGAAGAAGATATGCCATTCATGGAAGATGGAACTCCTGTAGATATCGTATTGAATCCACTGGGTGTACCTTCAAGGATGAACATTGGTCAGATCTATGAGACTGTACTTGGATGGGCAGGATTGAAGCTAGATAGAAAGTACGCCACTCCAATTTTCGATGGTGCTTCTGAGGAAGAAGTCCAGAACGAATTGAAAGAGGCAGGTCTGCCAAACTTTGGTAGAACCTATCTATACGATGGACTTTCTGGTGAGAGATTCGATCAACCAGTAACTGTTGGTGTGATTTACATGCTGAAACTAGGTCACTTGGTAGATGATAAGATGCACGCAAGAAGTATCGGACCATACTCGCTTATTACCCAGCAGCCGCTTGGTGGTAAGGCACAGTTTGGAGGTCAGCGTTTCGGAGAGATGGAGGTATGGGCATTGGAGGCATTTGGTGCAGCCAACGTTCTACAAGAAATCCTTACTATCAAATCCGATGATGTAATTGGTAGAGCAAAAGCTTATGAAGCAATCGTTAAAGGCGAGAACATGAATAAGCCAAACATTCCTGAATCATTCAATGTATTAATACATGAATTGAGAGGACTGGCTCTTGAAATTACTTTGGACTAATTAATTATTGACAATCATTCTCCCGAGCGATCGGGAGGCTTTATTGATATACAACATGGCGTTCAGAAAAAACAAAAAAATTCACAACGACTTCAAAAAGGTTACGATCAGTCTTGCATCTCCAGAATCTATTCTGGAAAGCTCGCATGGTGAAGTAACCCAGCCAGAAACCATTAACTATAGGACTTATAAACCTGAAATGGGTGGCCTTTTCTGTGAGCGAATCTTCGGTCCTGTAAAAGATTGGGAATGTCACTGTGGTAAATACAAAAGAATCCGATACAAAGGCATTATTTGTGATAGATGTGGTGTTGAAGTTACTGAGAAGAAGGTAAGAAGAGAGCGAATGGGACACATAGAGTTGGTAGTGCCTGTAGCTCATATCTGGTACTTTAAGTCTTTGCCAAATAAGATTGGATACCTACTTGGTGTACCTACCAAGAAGTTGGATCAAATTATTTATTACGAGCGATACATCGTAATTCAACCTGGAGTTAAAGAAGAAGACGGGATTTCTAAATTAGACTTCCTTACCGAGGAAGAATACCTGGATATTCTTGATAAACTACCAAGAGAAAATCAACTTCTTGAGGATGATGATCCAAACAAATTCATCGCGATGATGGGTGCAGATGCATTGGAAATGCTTTTGGCTAGAACTCAGCTCGATGATCTTTCATTTGAACTAAGACACCAGGCCGCCACAGACACGTCTCAGCAGAGAAAAGCTGAAGCACTAAAGCGACTAAGAGTAGTAGAGGCTTTCAGAGATGCAAAAACTCGAATTGAGAATAGACCAGAGTGGATGATCGTGAAAATGGTACCGGTAATTCCACCAGAATTACGTCCATTAGTGCCATTGGATGGAGGTCGATTTGCAACTTCTGATTTGAATGACCTATACAGAAGAGTTATTATCAGAAATAATCGACTGAAAAGACTAATAGATATTAAAGCTCCGGAAGTAATCCTTCGAAATGAGAAGAGAATGCTTCAGGAAGCTGTGGATTCACTTTTCGACAACTCAAGAAAAGTAAACGCAGTAAGATCTGATGGAAACCGAGCACTTAAGTCTTTGAGTGATATGCTTAAAGGTAAGCAAGGTCGATTCCGTCAAAACCTACTTGGTAAAAGAGTTGACTACTCAGGTCGATCTGTAATCGTTGTAGGACCTGAATTGAAAATGCATGAGTGCGGGTTGCCTAAGAATATGGCAGCTGAGTTATTCAAGCCATTCATTATCAGAAAGCTTATTGAACGCGGAATCGTCAAGACTGTAAAGTCAGCGAAGAAAATTGTAGACAGAAAAGATCCTGTAGTTTGGGATATCCTTGAAAACGTCTTGAAAGGACATCCGGTGTTATTGAACAGGGCACCTACACTTCACAGACTGGGTATCCAGGCATTCCAGCCAAAATTGATTGAAGGAAAAGCTATTCAGCTTCACCCACTTGCATGTACAGCATTCAACGCCGATTTCGATGGTGACCAAATGGCTGTTCACGTACCACTAGGGCATGAAGCAATTTTGGAAGCTTCCTTATTAATGCTTTCTTCTCACAATATCCTTAACCCTGCAAACGGTGCACCTATTGCGGTACCATCACAGGATATGGTATTGGGACTTTATTATATTACTAAAGGTCGAAGAAGCACGGATAAAGAAAAAGTAGCAGGAGAAGGACAAATTTTCTATTCTCATGAAGAGGTAATTATTGCCATGAATGAGAAGCAAGTTTCGCAGCACGCTTACATAAAGGTGAGAACCAAAGTAAGAAATGAGCAAGGAGAACTTGAATCAAAAATCATAGAGACTGTAGCTGGTAGAGTATTGTTCAATGAATCAGTTCCTGAAGAGGTAGGATTTGTTGATGAACTACTTACCAAGAAAAAGCTTCAGAAAATTATATCTAATGTCTTCAAGATTGTTGGAATGGCTAGAACAGCCCACTTCCTTGATGATATCAAAGCGCTAGGATTCCAGATGGCCTACAAAGGCGGCCTGTCTATGGGCCTTGATAACATCAATATCCCAGCTGAAAAGGAGAAATTAGTAGAGCAAGCGAAAGAAGAGGTAGATGCTGTATGGCAAAACTATCTGATGGGTCTAATCACGGACAATGAGCGTTACAACCAGGTAATTGATATCTGGACAAGAACGAACACCATGTTGACTAACTCGCTGATGAAGCAGATGGAGGAGGATGATCAAGGTTTTAACTCGATCTACATGATGATGCACTCAGGTGCAAGGGGATCGAGAGAGCAGATTCGTCAGCTTGGTGGAATGAGAGGATTGATGGCCAAGCCACAGAAGAATCTCCAAGGATCCGTTGGTGAAATCATTGAAAACCCGATTCTTTCAAACTTTAAGGAAGGGCTGGATGTAATTGAGTACTTTATCTCCACACACGGTGCGAGAAAAGGACTTGCAGATACAGCATTGAAAACTGCCGATGCAGGTTACTTAACAAGACGACTTGTTGATGTGGCTCAAGATGTAGTTATCAACGAAGATGATTGTGGAACGCTGAGAGGACTTTCAGTTTCGGCATTGAAAGACAATGAAGAAGTTGTAGAAGCACTTTCTGAGCGTGTTCTTGGTAGAGTATCTGTGCATGATATCTACGATCCAATCACTGAAGAATTAGTAATTGAATCGGGCGCTGAGTTTACTGAAGAGATTGCAGACTACATTGATCAGTCTAGCATCGAAGAAGTTGAAATCAGGTCTGTACTAACTTGCGAAACTCGTCAAGGTGTTTGTGCCAAATGTTACGGTAGAAATCTTTCTTCAGGTAAGATGTCTCACGTAGGGGAGTCTGTTGGAGTAATCGCAGCTCAGTCAATTGGAGAGCCCGGAACACAGCTTACGTTGAGAACATTCCACGTAGGGGGTACCGCTTCAAACATCGCAGTAGATGCAAATATCAAAGCGAAGTTTGATGGTGTTATCGAGTTTGATGAGCTGAGAACAGTGAAGTCAACCGACGATGAAGGCAAGAAGATTGAGGTTGTGATGGGAAGATCAGGAGAGATCAAGATCTTAGATGCTAAGAAAGAAAAAGTATTGATTTCAAACCACGTTCCTTACGGAGCTATTCTTAAAGTAAAAGATGGTGGTAAAGTGGCTAAAGGCGATGAGCTATGTTACTGGGATCCATACAATGCCGTGATTATGTCTGAATTTGACGGTGCCGCATCATTCGATTCAATCATTGAAGGTGTCACTTTTAAAGAGGAATCTGATGAACAAACAGGTCACAGAGAGAAAGTAATTATTGATACAAAAGATAAAACTAAGAATCCTGCTATCGAGGTTGTTGGAAAGGATGGGGAAACTCAGAAAGCTTACAACATTCCGGTTGGAGCTCACTTAGCAGTGGAAGAAGGAACGAAAATCAAGTCAGGTCAAGTACTTGCCAAGATTCCTAGAAAAACTGGTAAATCCAGAGATATTACAGGAGGTCTTCCAAGAGTAACAGAACTTTTCGAGGCAAGAAATCCTTCGAATCCAGCTGTAGTAAGTGAAATCGACGGTGTTGTTGAATACGGTGGAATCAAGAGAGGTAACAGAGAAATTTACATCGAATCTAAAGATGGTGTGAAGAAACGTTACATGGTGCCGCTTTCTAAGCACATTCTTGTTCAGGACAATGATTACGTAAGAGCAGGAGATGCACTGTCTGATGGAGCAATTACTCCGGCAGATATCTTAAAAATCAAGGGCCCTACTGCAGTTCAGGAATACTTAGTGAATGAAATTCAAGAAGTATACCGACTACAAGGTGTAAAAATCAATGATAAACACATCGAGGCGATCGTTCGTCAGATGATGCAGAAAGTAGTAATTGAGAATCCGGGAGATACAAGCTTCCTTACAAATCAATTAGCTGATCGATTCGCCTTCATGGAAGAAAACGATACAATTCTTGATAAGAAAGTAGTCGTTGATCCAGGAGATTCTTCGAACTACAAAGCAGGTCAAATCATTGATGCAAGAAGTTTAAGAGACGAGGTTTCAAGCTTGAAGCGGAGAGATCTTAAGGCAATGACAACTCGAGATGCCGAACCAGCAACTGGTAAGCCAACGCTTCAAGGCATCACGCAAGCGTCACTAGGAACTGAGAGCTTTATTTCTGCAGCCTCATTCCAGGAAACTACCAAAGTATTGAGTGAAGCTTCCATTAAAGGAAAAGCAGATACTTTGATTGGTCTCAAGGAAAATGTAATTGTTGGACACTTGATCCCAGCTGGAACCGGAATTAGAGAGCATCAGAATTATATCGTCAACTCTCAGGAAGAGTACGATAAGCTAGTGTCTTCTAAAGAAGAATTCGAAGCGAAAGAAGTAGAAGAAGCTTAATACCATGAGCGACGATCCAAAAAAAGACGAAAAGAATCCAAATAATCAGATTAACATAGAGCTCTCGGAGGAAACTGCCGAGGGCATCTATGCTAATTTGGCTATGATCGCCCACTCAAGCAGTGAATTTGTGATTGATTTTATTCGGCTGATGCCTGGAGTTCCAAAAGCAAAAGTGAAGTCACGAATTGTGGTAACACCAGAACATGCAAAACGGCTATTACATGCACTTCAAGACAATATTAAGAAGTATGAAGCCTCATTTGGAGAGGTAAAACAAGCCGATGAAATTCCGAAATTCCCCATGAATTTTGGAGGAACCATGGGCGAAGCTTGATATGGTTCTTAATATTTCTAGAAATAATCCCGTTAATTCATCTTTTAACTTTTTGATATAATCTCAATATATCTATCTTTGCGTTCCCAAATTTTGGGACGATTAGAAATAATAGCGTATGCCAACTATACAACAATTAGTAAGGAAGGGAAGAAAGAAGTTGACTTCTAAGTCAAAATCCCCAGCATTGGACTCTTGTCCACAAAGAAGAGGTGTATGTACTCGTGTGTACACCACCACTCCTAAGAAGCCAAACTCAGCAATGAGAAAGGTGGCCAGGGTACGACTTACCAACGGTAAAGAAGTAAATGCCTACATCCCAGGAGAAGGACACAACCTTCAAGAGCACTCAATAGTGCTAATCAGAGGAGGTAGAGTAAAAGATTTGCCAGGTGTGAGATATCACATCATTAGAGGGGCGTTGGATACCGCTGGTGTAAACGGACGTCTACAAAGAAGATCTAAATACGGCGCTAAGCGACCTAAAAAATAATTTGCAGGAGAAATGAGAAAAGCAAAACCAAAAAAGAGATACATCCTTCCTGATCCTATCTATCAGGATACGCTTGTCACTAAGTTTGTTAACAACCTAATGTTAAGCGGTAAGAAAAGTGTCTCTTACAAAATTTTTTACAACGCAATTCAGCAAGTAGAAGAAAAGACAGGTGAAAGTGGTCTTGAAACATGGAAGACAGCCTTGAGTAATATCATGCCTTCTGTCGAAGTAAAAGCTCGAAGAGTTGGTGGAGCTAACTTCCAGGTACCAATCGAAGTAAGACCAGATAGAAAAATCGCTCTAGGGATCAAGTGGATGATTAAATACGCTCGACTAAGAGGAGAAAAAACAATGCAGGATCGTCTCGCTGCTGAAATTATTGCCGCATCAAAAGGCGAAGGTGCTTCCGTGAAAAAGAAAGACGACATGCACAGAATGGCCGAAGCTAACAAAGCATTCTCACACTTCAGATTCTAAGAACGAAAATGGCAAGAGACTTAAAGTTTACAAGAAATATTGGTATTGCAGCTCACATTGATGCTGGAAAAACTACTACTACTGAGCGTATTCTATATTACGCTGGGGTAAATCACAAAATTGGAGAAGTTCACGATGGTGGTGCTACCATGGATTGGATGGAGCAGGAGCAAGAAAGAGGTATTACTATTACTTCCGCTGCTACCACCGTATTTTGGAAGTACAAAGATGATGAGTACCATATCAACATCATTGACACGCCAGGCCACGTTGACTTTACTGTTGAGGTAAACAGATCACTCCGAGTTCTTGATGGTTTAGTTTTCTTGTTTAGTGCAGTAGATGGTGTAGAACCTCAGTCTGAAACTAACTGGAGACTAGCAGATAATTATAAGGTAGCAAGAATTGGTTTCGTTAATAAAATGGACCGATCAGGTGCAGACTTTTTGAAAGTTTGTAATCAAGTAAAAGAAATGCTGGGCACAAAAGCTGTGCCTCTTCAATTACCTATTGGTGCTGAGGAAAATTTCAAAGGAGTTGTAGACCTTGTAGAAAACAGAGCAGTTGTTTGGAATGAGGACGACATGGGAATGACGTTCGAAGAAATTGACATT
Organism: Ekhidna algicida; assembly: GCF_051379705.1. Lineage (GTDB taxonomy): Bacteria > Bacteroidota > Bacteroidia > Cytophagales > Cyclobacteriaceae > Ekhidna. Next base: position 3,072,254 of record NZ_CP179868.1, read on the forward strand.
CCTGCCGACATGGCTGATGAGGTTGCTACCTACAGAGAAAATTTGGTAGAGTCAGTAGCTGAATACGATGAAGGATTGATGGAGAAATACTTCGAAGATCCGAATAGTATTACAAGAGACGAAATTGTTGCAGCGCTTAGAGCAGCAACCATAGATCTAGCATTCGTTCCAATGATGTGTGGGTCGGCCTTCAAAAACAAAGGTGTTCAGACACTTCTTGATTATGTGATGGAATTACTTCCATCTCCCTTGGATAGAGATAGTATTACAGGAACAAATCCTGATACTGAAGAACCTGTTACAAGAAAGCCGTCTCCAGATGAGCCTTTCTCAGGACTGGCATTCAAAATTGCTACTGACCCATTCGTAGGTAGACTTTGCTTCGTTCGATCATACTCAGGCACGCTGGATTCTGGTTCTTATGTATACAATACGAGAACCAATAAGAAAGAGCGTATCTCAAGGATTTTTCAGATGCACGCAAATAAGCAAAATCAAATCGATAAGCTACATTGCGGTGATATTGGTGCGGTCGTAGGCTTTAAGGATATCAAAACAGGTGATACACTCTGTGATGAAAAAGGCAAGATCGTTCTGGAATCAATGGACTTCCCGGATCCGGTAATTGGATACGCAATTGAGCCAAAAACTCAGGCAGACGTAGACAAGTTAGGTATCGCTATTGGAAAATTGATTGAAGAAGATCCAACCCTTCAGGTTGAAACTAACCACGAAACTGGTCAGACCATCCTTAAAGGAATGGGAGAGCTACACTTGGATATTATCATTGATCGTCTGAAAAGAGAGTTTAAAGTAGAAATAAATCAAGGTGCTCCTCAGGTAGCGTACAAAGAGGCAATTACCAATTCAATTGAGCACAAAGAAGTTTACAAGAAGCAATCAGGTGGTCGAGGTAAATTCGCTGATATTGTATTCGAGATCGGACCGAAAGATGAAGATTACGAGAAGGACGGGCTTCAGTTTGTAAATCAAATCGTTGGTGGTGTGATTCCAAAAGAATTCATCCCAGCAATCCAAAAAGGATTTGAGCAAGCAATGGTTAACGGACCATTGGCAGGTTATCCAATCGATAATATGAAAGTGAGACTGTATCATGGATCATTCCACGATGTAGATTCAGATTCGCTATCGTTCGAACTTGCAGCTAGATCTGGATTTAAAGAAGCAGCCTCAAAATGTTCGCCAGTTATCCTTGAGCCAATCATGGCAGTAGAGGTTGTTACTCCGGACGAATACACCGGTACTATTACTGGTGATTTGAACAAGAGAAGAGGTATGATGAAAGGCATGGACACAAGAGGTACTTCTGCAGTAATAAAAGCAGATGTTCCATTGTCCGAACTATTCGGATACGTGACTGATCTAAGAACTAACAGTTCAGGAAGAGCAACTGCTTCCTTGACGTTCTCTCACTACGATCAGGTACCAAAGAATATCGCCGAAGGAGTTATTGCTGATGTAAAAGGCACAGCCAACGTATAAAGAAATTAAGATGAATCAGAAAATTAGAATAAAGCTTAAGTCTTACGATCATAATTTGGTTGACAAGTCTTCTGAGAAAATTGTTCGAGCAGTTAAGACTACTGGAGCAGTTGTGAGTGGGCCAATCCCTCTTCCAACTGTAAAGGAAAAATTTACTGTGCTTAAGTCACCTCACGTGAACAAGAAAGCCAGAGAGCAATTTCAGCTATGTACGTACAAGAGACTTGTAGATATATATAGCAATAGCGCTAAGACTGTTGATGCTTTGATGAAGTTGGAGCTTCCAAGTGGAGTAGACGTTGAGATAAAAGTATAATCCGATTTATAACATCGGAAATGAGAACCAATTGGTTTATATCGATTGGTTCTTTTTTTGTCTAAAAAAATAACTGATCAAAATTTTGATCGGCATATGGATTTGCTATCTTTGCAGTCCTTTTCACAAAAAGTTTGCCTGAAAGGGTAATTATAAGATATAAACGAGTAGAAAATGCCTGGTTTAATAGGAAGGAAAGTAGGAATGACAAATGTCTTCGATGAGAACGGTAAAAGCATCGCTTGTACCCTCGTTGAGGCTGGTCCTTGCGTCGTGACTCAAGTTAAGAACGAAGAGACAGACGGATATAAAGCTGTGCAGTTGGCTTACGGTGAAAGAAAGGAAAAAAATACACCTAAAGCACTCCAGGGTCATTTTGCGAAGGCAAAAACAACGCCTAAGCAAAAGGTGGTTGAGTTTAGAGATTTTAGATCTGAGTTTGATGATAAAGTGAAGTTGGGAAATGAAATCACAATTGCAGATGTATTTAGCGAGCAAGACTATGTCGATGCTGTTGGAACATCAAAAGGTAAAGGATTTCAAGGGGTAGTCAAAAGACATGGTTTTGGAGGAGTAGGTCAGGCAACTCACGGTCAACATAATAGGCTAAGAGCGCCGGGTTCAATTGGTGCTGCGTCATTTCCATCCAGAGTTTTCAAAGGTTTGAAAATGGCTGGAAGAACTGGTGGTGACAGAGTGAAGGTATTAAACCTTAGAGTAGTAAAGGTATATCCTGAGAAAAACCTGGTATTAATTTCAGGAGCTATTCCAGGAGCAAAAAATTCATTCGTAATACTTGAGAAGTAATCATGAAGGTAGCTGTATTAAATATTAAAGGAGAAGAGACAGGAAGAGAAATCAACCTAGACAAAAGCATCTTTGGCATTGAGCCAAATGAGCATGCTGTCTACCTTGATGTGAAGAACTATTTAGCAAACCAAAGACAAGGTACTGCTAAGACAAAAGACAAAGGAGAGATCACAGCATCCACTCGTAAGATCAAGAAACAAAAAGGCACAGGTACAGCAAGAGCTGGTAGTGTTAAGTCTGGTATTATGAGAGGTGGAGGAACATTTTTTGGTCCTCAGCCAAGAGACTATGGTTTCAAGCTTAATAGAAAAGTGAAGAAGCTAGCTAGAAAGTCAGTTCTTTCTTCAAGAGCAAAAGAGAAAGCAATCCAGATTCTAGAGGATTTTTCTTTCGAATCTCCAAAGACAAAAGAATTCATCAGTCTTCTTAATAGTCTTTCAGTGAATGACAAGAAATCGTTGTTCCTTGTTAGTGACAAAAACAAAAACGTTTTCTTGTCTTCTAGAAACCTTAAGAAAACACATGTTTCAACTGTTGACGAAATAAACACCTACGACCTGATTAACGCTGAGCGTTTGATCTTGTGTGAGGGAACACTCGAGCAACTAAAAGAAAGATTTAACTAAGATGGGAGTTTTAATAAAACCACTAGTTACGGAAAAAGTATCGGCTCTCAATGAGCACGGCAAGTACGGGTTTGTAGTTGCTAGGAATGCTAATAAGGTTCAGATTAAGACTGAGGTTGAAAAAACCTACGGTGTTACTGTTGAATCTGTAAATACAATGGTTCAGCCTGGTGGGTCAAAAAGACGATATACCAAGTCAAGAGTCATTGAAGGCAGAACTCCAGCTTATAAGAAGGCAATTGTGAAGGTGGCTGAGGGAGATATAATCGATTTTTATAGCGGAATATAATATACAGAGATGGCTGTAAGAAAACTTAAACCGACTACCCCAGGACAGAGATTCAGAATGGCTCCTGTCTTTGATGACATTACCAAGTCCTCTCCTGAGAGATCTTTAGTGACTACATCAAAAAGAAATGGTGGTAGAAACAATCAGGGTAGAATGACTGTGCGTAATGTAGGAGGAGGTCACAAGCGAAAGCTTAGACTTATCGACTTCAAAAGAGACAAGCATGGAATTCCTGCTACTGTGAAAGCAATCGAGTACGATCCAAACAGGTCTGCTAGAATCGCATTGCTTTATTATGCAGATGGTGAAAAAAGATATATCATCGCTCCAGCTGGCCTGGAAGTAGGTACAGTGATTAACTCTGGAAAAGGAGTTGCACCGGAAGTAGGAAATGCACTGTTTTTATCAGACATTCCCTTAGGTACAATTATCCACAACATTGAGTTGAAGCCAGGAAAAGGCGGCGTAATGGCGAGAAGCGCAGGAACATATGTGCAGTTGGTAGCTAGAGAAGGAAAATACTCAACAGTAAAACTTCCCTCAGGAGAAATGAGAATGGTACTAAACACCTGCCTGGCAACAGTAGGAACAGTATCTAACTCTGATCACATGAGTGTAAGACTAGGTAAGGCAGGTAGAAATAGATGGTTGGGAAGAAGACCTAGAGTAAGAGGTGTTGCAATGAACCCGGTTGATCACCCAATGGGTGGTGGTGAAGGTAGGTCCTCTGGAGGTCACCCTCGATCAAGAAACGGTCAGTATACGAAGGGTATGAAAACTCGTCGACCAAATAAATATTCTGATAAGCAGATAGTTAAACGAAGGAAATAATGTCAAGATCATTAAAGAAAGGACCTTATATAGACTTCCGACTTGAGAAAAAAGTCGATGCGATGAATGACTCTGGTAAGAAGTCTGTGATCAAAACTTGGTCAAGAAGATCAATGATCTCTCCTGATTTTGTAGGTCACACTTTCGCAGTGCACAACGGAAATAAATTCATCCCTGTTTTCGTAACTGAAAATATGGTAGGACATAAACTTGGCGAATTTGCACCGACTAGAAACTTTAGAGGTCACATCGCTAAGAAGGATAAAGGTAAAAGATAATAGCACCAATGGAAGCTGAAAAGAAATTAAAGAAATCAGTACGAATCAGACTTCAGAAAGAAGCTGACAAGAAATTCCGTGAGGAGAACAAGGGAAAACTTGGTGCCGTAAAATCGTCACTTCGAAATGTACCAACTGCTCCTCGTAAGATGAGACTAGTAGCTGATATGATTCGTGGAGAAAGAGCAAATATCGCTCTAAATATTCTTCGATTTGATGCACACCATGCATCAAATACATTGGAGAAATTGCTCCTTACTGCCATTGCCGATTGGCAAATGCAAAACGAAGATATCAGCATAGAAGAAGCTGACCTTTATGTGAAAGAAATCTACGTGGATAGTGCGAGAATGCTTAAGAGATTAAGACCAGCACCACAAGGAAGAGCTCACAGAATCAGAAAGAGATCAAATCACGTGACTATCGTTGTTGATAATCACAACCAGGAAGAAACTAAAGAAAGCAACAAATAATGGGACAAAAAGTAAACCCAGTTGGATTTAGATTAGGTGTTATCAAAGGGTGGGATTCTGCCTGGTTCGATAGCAAGTCTTACGCAGACAAACTTGTAGAAGACAACAAGATTCGTAAGTACATCATGGCACGTATGCCAAAAGGTGGAATCTCTAAGATCGTAATCGAGCGAACACTTAAAAGAATAACCCTAACTGTTCACACTGCTCGACCGGGCGTTGTGATAGGTAAAGGAGGATCGGAAGTAGATAAGATCAAAGAGGAGTTGAAAAACTTGACAGGAAAAGATCTGCAGATCAATATTTTCGAAATTAAAAGACCTGAACTGGATGCTAAGTTGGTAGGCGAGTCTATTGCTCAGCAGCTACAGGCAAGAATCTCTTTCCGGAGAGCAATGAAGCAATCAATTGCATCTTCAATGCGAGTTGGAGCGCAAGGAATCAAGATAAAATGCTCTGGAAGATTAGGTGGAGCGGAGATGGCAAGAAGTGAGCAATACAAGGAAGGAAGAATTCCTTTGCACACACTTCGAGCAGATATCGATTATGCGATTACTGAAGCTCACACTATTTACGGTAAAATCGGTATCAAAGTATGGATTTTCAAAGGAGAGGTATTCGGTAAAAGAGATCTTTCTCCTAACGTAGGACAAGCCGGTGGTGGAAATAGTAATTCACCAGGCGGAGGAGCTTCTAATAGAAGGAGAAGAGAAAATAGAAGAAGAAAGTAAGTAAAGTTTTGTAAAGCATGTTACAGCCAAAACGTACGAAATTTAGAAAAATGCAAAAAGGCCGAGTGAAGGGTCTTGCTCATAGAGGGCATAGACTGGCATTCGGAACTTTTGGAATCAAGGCCATGGAGCCAGGATGGATCACTAGCCGTCAGATAGAAGCTGCAAGGATTGCAATGACTAGAGCAATGAAGAGAGAAGGCCAAGTATGGATCCGAATCTTTCCAGACAAGCCTGTGACTAAAAAGCCAGCTGAAGTAAGAATGGGTAAAGGTAAAGGAGCACCTGAATATTGGGTGGCAACTGTGAAGCCTGGAACAGTTCTTTTCGAAGCAGCAGGAGTTGATATCGAGTTGGCGAAAGAAGCGTTAAGATTGGCTGCACAAAAGTTGCCTATCTCTACAAAATTCACATTAGCAAAAGATTATAAGCCAGAGTAATGAAAAATTCTGAACTAAGAGGATTGAGTCTGGACGAGCTGAAGAACAAGCTTGCAGTAGAAAAGGAGACCTATGCAAAACTAAAATTTGCGCATAGTATCACTCCAATTGAAAACCCAATGAAAATTCGAGAGAATAGAAAATTGGTAGCAAGAATTGAAACAGAAATTAAGGCCAAAGAATTAAACCAAGTTGCTGAAGCAAGCAAATAATTTTCAGTGATGGAAAGAAATTTAAGAAAAGAAAGAATCGGACAAGTGGTGAGCAATAAAATGCAGAAAAGCATCACTGTGGCTGTAGAAAGAAAAGTAAAACACCCGATCTACGGAAAGTTCGTGAGAAAGACAACTAAGCTCACAGCTCATGACGAGAAAGACGATTGCAATATCGGCGATACCGTGAAGGTAGCAGAGACTCGTCCAATGAGTAAGAACAAGAGATGGAGGTTGGTAGAAATTATTGAAAGAGCAAAATAATGGTACAACAGGAGTCAAGATTATCGGTTGCGGACAACAGTGGCGCTAAAGAAGTGCTAGTAATCCGTGTGCTTGGAGGCACCAAGAAGCGATACGCTTCTGTAGGTGACAAAATTATTGTAACTGTAAAGCACGCACTTTCATCAAGTAGTTTGAAAAAAGGAACTGTTTCAAGAGCAGTAGTAGTACGAACTAAGAAAGAAGTTCGAAGAAAAGATGGTAGCTACATCCGATTTGAGGATAATGCTGCGGTGCTACTGACCGCAAATGATGAGCCAAGAGGCACAAGGATCTTCGGTCCTGTTGCAAGAGAGCTCAGAGAGAAGCAGTTTATGAAAATTGTATCATTAGCCCCTGAAGTACTTTAACAATGAGCAACGTAAAATTTCACGTAAGAAAAGGAGATACTGTAAAGATCATTGCCGGAAATGACAAAGGAAAGTCTGGTAAAGTTCTTGAAGTAAATATCGCTAAATACCGCGCGATTGTTGAAGGAGCAAACATGATTACAAAGCATGTGAAACCTTCTGCTGATAATCCTGAAGGAGGAATTCAGCAAACAGAAGCAGCGATTCACCTTAGTAACCTTAAAGTAGTCGACCCTTCATCTGGAGATGCTACGAGAACAGGTAGAAAGAAAAATGCAGACGGTAAGCTGCAGAGATATTCAAAAAAATCAGGAGAATTTATCACGAATGGCTAGTCCTAGATTAAAAGAAAAATACAGTAAAGAGATTATTCCTCATTTGAAGGATAAGTTTCAGTATAGCTCAGTTATGCAAGTGCCTAAACTGACAAAAATTGCAATCAACAAAGGAATTGGAGCAGCTGTGTCAGACAAGAAGTTAGTAGATACTGGAGTTGACGAGTTGACACAAATCACTGGACAGCAAGCAGTACCTACAATAGCTAAGAAGTCTGTATCCAACTTTAAGTTGAGAGAAGGAATGCCAATTGGAGCAAAAGTGACTCTTCGAGGAGACAAGATGTATGAATTTCTTGACCGACTGATGACAGTTGCACTTCCACGAGTAAGAGACTTCAAAGGAATTAAAGAAAAAGGATTTGATGGAAGAGGTAACTATACACTAGGTGTACAGGAGCAAATCATCTTCCCCGAAATCAGTATCGATAAAGTAAACAAAATTACAGGTATGGACATCACGTTTGTGACATCAGCACAAACCGATGAAGAAAGTCTTGAACTCTTAAGATCTTTCGGAATGCCGTTTACTTCAAAGAAGAACTAAGAAATTATGGCTAGAGAAGCAGTAAAAGCGAGAGAAAGAAAAAGAGAAAAACTTGTAGCAAGATATGCCGACAAAAGAGCCGCTTTGAAAGAAGCTGGTGATTGGGAAGGTCTAGATAAGCTTCCAAGAAACTCTTCAAAAGTAAGATTACATAATAGATGTAAGCTTACAGGTAGACCTAAAGGCTACATGAGGAGATTTGGAATCTCTAGGGTGACGTTCAGAGAAATGGCATCTGATGGTAAAATACCAGGAGTAACAAAAGCAAGTTGGTAGATTTTCAATCTTCCTTTCGTTTCAAAATATAAATTATTATTTTTGCACCCCCTTTTTCGAGGGGGATAAGTGTGTTTAAGAAATGGTAACAGACCCGATAGCAGATTATTTAACAAGGATTCGTAACGCAATAGGTGCGAATCACCGTGTAGTAGAGGTGCCTGCTTCTAATTTAAAGAAGGAGATCACTAAGGTATTGCACAGCAAGGGCTTCATCAGAAACTATAAGTTTGAGGATGATTCAAAGCAAGGAATTATAAAGATTGCCTTGAAATACAATCCACAGACAAAACAGTCGGCGATAACTAGTTTAGAGAGAATAAGCACTCCAGGACTAAGAAAATACGCCGGAGCTGAAAGCCTGCCAAGAGTACTTAATGGTCTTGGTATCGCGATTCTATCCACCTCTAAGGGAGTGATCTCTGATAAAGAGGCACGGAGAGAGAATATAGGTGGAGAAGTTTTATGTTACGTGTATTAATTGATTTGAGATGTCAAGGATAGGAAAAGCACCAATTAATGTACCTGAAGGGGTTTCAATCACAGTAGATAAAAATACCGTGAACGTGAAAGGCCCTAAAGGAGAGCTGACTCAGCAAATAGACCCGGATATCACTTGTAAAGTGGAAGACGGAGTAGTTACTGTAGAGCGCCCTACTGAGCAGAAAAGGCACAAATCTCTTCATGGACTTTACCGATCGTTGGTAAATAACATGGTAGAAGGCGTGAGCAACGGATACAAGAAGGAGATGGAGCTTGTAGGGGTGGGTTATAAAGCTGCCGTTCAAAACAACGTTTTAGAGCTTAATCTGGGATACTCTCACAGCATTTACTTCGCTGTACCAGAAGAGATTAAAGTATCCGCTGAAACTGTAAAAGGACAAAATCCTAAAGTGACTGTAGAAGGTATTGATAAACAATTAGTTGGTCAAATCTCTGCGAAAATTAAATCACTAAGAAAAGTGGAGCCATATAAAGGGAAAGGAATTCGCTTTGTTGGTGAACAAGTAAGAAGAAAAGCTGGTAAAACTGCTGCTAAATAATAAGATATGGCAATTACTAAAACAGCAAGAAGAAAAAGACTTAGACTCGGTATCAGAACAAAGATTTCTGGTACTGCTGACAGACCTAGAGTTTCTGTTTTCAAGAGCAATAAGGGTATTTACGCTCAATTGATCGACGATGTAAATGGAAAGACTCTGGCGTCAGCATCTACTAAGGAGCTTGGAAAGGCAGCCCTTAACGTTGAGATAGCAAAAGAAGTGGGTAAAAAATTGGCAGAGAATGCTAAAAGTGCAGGTATCGAAACAGTAGTTTTTGATAGAGGCGGATACCCGTACCATGGCCGTGTTAAGTCTTTGGCTGAAGGTGCTCGTGAAGGAGGATTAAAATTCTAAGTAGAAAATTATGTCACAAAGCAATATAAGATCCATAAAAGCAAGTGAAATCGACCTTCAAGAGCGAGTAGTTGCAATTAAAAGAGTAGCTAAAGTAGTGAAGGGTGGACGTAGATTCAGCTTCTCTGCTATCGTGGTAGTAGGAGATGGAAACGGCGTAGTAGGATACGGGCTTGGAAAAGCTAACGAGGTTACTGATGCGATTACAAAAGGAATTGATGATGCTAAGAAAAACTTGGTGAAAGTACCGGTTTTCAAAGGTACAGTTCCGCATGACGCTCTTGGTAAGTTTGGTGGAGGGTTTGTTCTTCTTAAGCCAGCGGCTCCGGGTACTGGAGTAATCGCAGGCGGAGCAATGCGTGCAGTGTTGGAGAGTGCAGGAGTACACGATGTGCTTGCAAAATCAAAAGGTTCATCTAATCCACACAACGTGGTGAAGGCAACTTTCGATGCTTTGAATAAAATGAGAGATCCATTTGCTGTTGCTCAGCAAAGAGGTGTGTCTTTAGATAAAGTTTTCAATGGATAAGACAATGGGAAAAGTATTAATCACACAGAAGAGAAGTACGATCAAGCGTCCTGAGAACCAGAAAAGAACAATTGTTGCTCTGGGTCTTGGTAAAATCAATAGATCCGTTGAAAAAGAATTGACTCCTTCTATTAGTGGGATGATCAAAACGGTTAATCACTTAGTAGAAGTTAAAGAGCTGTAATCATGAGACTTGAATCACTAAAGCCTGCAGAAGGCTCAACAAAGAATAGAAAAAGAATCGGTAGAGGACAAGGTTCTGGTCGAGGTGGTACTTCCACAAAAGGACACAAGGGGGCTCAGTCGCGTGCTGGATATTCTAGAAAGACTGGTTTCGAAGGCGGACAAATGCCTTTACAGCGAAGAGTTCCCAAGTTTGGTTTCAAGAACAATAATAAAATTGTTTCTAAAGCAATCAACCTTGATGATCTTCAAAAACTAAGTGAAGCCAAGAAACTGAAGGAAATCACTCCTGAAATCCTCAAAGAAAATGGTCTTGCTCAGAAGAAAGACATTGTGAAAGTATTGGGAAGAGGCGAATTGAAAGCAGCACTAAAAGTTTCAGCACATAAATTTTCTAAAACAGCTCAAGAAGCTATTGAGAAAGCTGGCGGATCTATTACAGTAGTAGAATAATGAAGAAATTCATAGATACCATACGAAACATTTTTTCCATTGAGGAACTAAGAACCCGAATCCTAAACACAATAGGATTCTTGGTTATTTTCAGAATTGGTTCTTTCGTGGTACTTCCAGGAGTGGATCCAAGCAACCTAGGAGGAGATGCAACTGGTATTTTTGGATTATTAGATACGTTCTTAGGAGGCGCATTTAGTAATGCTTCCGTATTCGCATTGGGTATTATGCCTTACATCTCTGCTTCGATTGTTTTGCAGTTGATGACGGTTGCAGTACCATATTTCCAAAAACTTCAAAAAGAAGGAGATAGTGGGCGTAAGAAGATTAATCAACTTACAAGAGTTCTCACTATAGCTATATGTATGGCGCAAGGTTTTAGTTACGTTTCAGCAGCTATTCCTGCAGAGGCAATCATTAGTAACACCTTCTTCTTCAAGTTTACTTCAGTTATAATTCTTACCTCAGGCACCATTTTCTGTATGTGGCTTGGAGAGAAAATCACTGATAAAGGAATAGGAAATGGTATTTCAATGCTAATCATGATTGGTATCATTTCAAGATTCCCTGGGAGTATTGCTGCCGAAGCGATCACCAGAGGAATGAGCGAGATGCTGTTATTTATCCTTGAGTTAGTAGCATTATTCTTCGTGGTGCTTGTCACTGTTGCATTAGTTCAAGCAGTAAGAAGGGTGCCAGTACAATATGCTAAGCAGGTTGTAGGAAATAAAGTATATGGAGGTCAGAGACAGTACATCCCATTGAAGGTAAATGCTTCAGGCGTTATGCCCATCATCTTTGCTCAGTCTATCATGTTTTTACCTGCTATGTTAGCTGGACTTTGGAGAGAGGAAAGTGATTTTGCTAATTACATTGGAACTACATTCTCAGACTTTACTTCATGGCAGTACAATCTGACGTTTGCGATTATGATTATCGTGTTTACGTTTTTCTATACAGCCATCACAATCAATCCTAACCAGATTGCTGACGATATGAAAAGAAATGGTGGTTTTGTCCCTGGTGTGAAGCCAGGTAAGCAAACTGCTGACTATTTAGATAATATTCTATCAAGAATTACATTACCTGGTGCGATTTTCCTAGCGATTATCGCAATCCTTCCTGCTTTCGCAATGATAGCTGGTGTGAATCAAGGCTTTGCTCAATTTTATGGAGGAACGTCACTATTGATCATGGTAGGTGTAATCCTTGATACCCTTCAGCAGATTGAGAGCTACCTGCTCATGAGACATTATGAAGGAATGATGAAAACAGGTAGAGTAAAAGGGAGAACTCAAGCAGCATAATGGCAAAACAAGCATCCATAGAACAAGACGGAACGATTGTGGAAGCATTGTCAAACGCAATGTTTAGAGTAGAACTTGAAAATGGTCACGAAGTGATTGCGCATATCTCAGGAAAGATGAGAATGCACTACATCAAGATTTTACCAGGAGATAAGGTGAAGTTGGAAATGTCTCCGTATGACCTAACAAAAGGAAGAATAGTTTATCGCTATAAATAACAGCTTCGGCTGATAAAATAGAAAAGAAAATGAAAGTAAGAGCATCCGTAAAAAAACGAAGCGCTGATTGCAAAGTGATCAGAAGAAAAGGGAAGCTTTATGTAATCAATAAAAAGAATCCAAAGTTTAAACAAAGACAAGGATAAATTATGGCAAGAGTTGCAGGAGTAGATATTCCCGATAATAAGAGAGGCGAGATTGCCTTGACTTACATCTTTGGCATTGGTAAAACATCTGCCCAGAAGATTTTATCTGACGCAGGAGTAGATCCAAACAAAAAAGTCCAAGACTGGACTGACGAAGAAGGTGGTAACATTAGAACCGCTATTAGAGAGAACTACAAGGTAGAAGGTGTTCTCAAAGGGGAAATACAAATGAGTATCAAGCGATTGTTAGATATCGGCTGTTACAGGGGTCTTCGTCATAGAAAAGGTCTTCCAGTAAGAGGTCAGCATACTAAGAATAACGCTCGTACCCGTAAAGGAAAGAGAAAAACTGTTGCTAATAAGAAGAAAGCTGTTAAGTAATACATAGATGGCACAAAAGAGAAAAGATAAAGCGAAAAAGAGAGTTGTTGCTGTTGATGCCGTGGGGCAAGCTCACATCAAAGCATCATTCAACAACATTATCATATCTATGACCAATGGAACAGGTCAGGTTATCAGCTGGGCTTCAGCGGGTAAAATGGGATTCCGTGGATCAAAGAAGAACACGCCATATGCAGCTCAAGTAGCAGCTCAAGAATGTGGTCAAAAAGCATATGATCTTGGATTAAGAAAGGTTGAGGTTTTTGTAAAAGGACCTGGATCTGGTAGAGAGTCTGCAATTAGAACCATTCAAAACATTGGTATTGAGGTTACAATGATAAAAGATGTAACTCCGCTACCTCACAATGGATGCAGACCACCGAAAAGAAGAAGAGTTTAAGATATTAAAAACAGTAATAGATAATGGCAAGATATACTGGGCCTAAGACTAAAATTTCAAGACGATTCGGAGAACCTATCTTCGGAGCCAGCAAAGCTTTGCAGAAAAAAGCTTACCCTCCGGGACAGCACGGTCGTGGAAGAAGAAAGAAGCAGTCTGAATACGCAATCCAGCTGGCTGAAAAGCAAAAAGCAAAGTACACTTACGGTGTATTGGAGCGTCAATTCTCTAATGCTTTTGAAAAGGCTTCAAGAAAAAGTGGAATCACTGGTGAAATTTTACTTCAGTTATTGGAAGCAAGATTGGATAATACCGTTTTCCGTTTGGGAATAGCTCCTACAAGAAGAGCGGCCAGACAACTTGTTTCTCATAAGCACATTACTGTAAATGGAGAGATCGTGAATGTTCCTTCATATACGTTAAGAAATAACGACATCATTGGAGTAAGAGAGAAGTCAAAATCTCTTGAATCTATCACTGATAGTCTAGCATCAAATGCTCGTAGCTATTCTTGGTTAGAATGGGATTCGTCCAGCATGTCTGGAAAATTCCTTAACTCTCCAAGCAGGGAAGAAATTCCTGAGAATATCAAGGAGCAGTTGATCGTTGAATTGTACTCTAAGTAAACACTCAAAATATAAGATATATGTCTATCCTAGCATTTCAAATGCCGGAAAAAGTGGTAATGGATAAAGCAGATGACTTCCATGGCCTCTTTACTTTCAAACCTCTGGAAAAAGGATACGGTGTTACAATAGGTAATGCGTTGAGAAGAATTCTTCTTTCTTCTCTGGAGGGTTATGCAATCACAGGAGTGAAGATTCCTGGAGTTTTGCATGAATTCTCTACCGTTGAAGGAGTAGTAGAAGATGTGAGTGAAATGATCCTCAATCTAAAAATGGTAAGGTTCAAAAAGATTGAAGATGTAGCAGACAGCAACATCACTGTGACAGTTTCTAACATGAAGAAATTGACTGCAGGTGACTTAGCGAAAGCTACCACTTCATTCGAAATTCTCAATCCCGATCACGTGATTTGTCATCTAGATGAATCTGCTAAGTTTGAAATGGAACTAACAATTGAAAAGGGAAGAGGATACGTTGGCGCAGATGACAATAAGCCTGCTGAGCAAAACTTTGGGTTCATTGCAATCGATTCAATCTTTACGCCTATTAAAAACGTAAAGTACAGCGTAGAAAATACACGGGTAGAGCAAAAGACTGACTATGAGCAGTTGACACTTGATATCCAGACTGATGGATCTATCCATCCCGAAAACGCACTCAAAGGAGCAGCTAACATCTTGATTCAGCACTTCATGTTGTTCTCTGATCAGAATATGATTCTTGAAACTCAGGAAGCAGGTGAACCAGAGCAAGTTGATGAAGAATTGCTTCACATGAGAAAGATGCTTAAGACAAATCTTAATGATCTGGATCTATCTGTAAGAGCATACAACTGCTTGAAAGCTGCGGATGTAAGAACTCTTGGTGATTTGGTATCACTTGAGATTTCTGACATGATGAAATTTAGAAATTTCGGTAAGAAATCATTGGCTGAATTGGAACAATTGGTTTCTGACAAAGGTCTAACCTTCGGTATGGATCTTGGTAAATACAAATTGGAGGAAGAATAATGAGACACGGAAAGAAATTTAATCACCTTGGTAGAAAGACCGCACACAGAAGTGCAATGCTTTCCAATATGGCTTCTTCTCTTATTATGCATAAGAGAATCAACACAACTGTAGCTAAGGCGAAAGCGCTGAAGAAATACATTGAGCCAATTCTTACCAAGTCAAAAACTGACGATACAAATTCAAGACGAGTTGTATTCTCCTACCTTCAGGATAAGGAGTCGGTTACCGAACTTTTCAATACAGTGGCTGAAAAGATTGCTAGTAGACCTGGCGGCTATACTCGAATCATTAAAACCGGAGCTAGACTTGGTGACAATGCAGAGATGTGTATGATGGAGTTGGTTGACTTTAATGAATTATTACTTGGAGATGAGTCTGCAGCTAAAGCTAAAACAAGAAGATCAAGAAGGGGAGGATCAAGCAAGCCGAAAACTGAGACACCTAAAGCTGAAGAAACAGCTGTTGCAGAAGAAGTAGTAGAAGAAGTGAAAGCTGAAGAAACTGTAGAGGAAGTAAAAACTGAAGAGGTTGAGGTTAAAGCCGATGAAACTGAAGATTCTACCGCGGAAGACACAGACGAAGAAAGCAAAAGCAAAGACAATTAGACAACTTTATCGTCGAAAAATACAAGGGATTAAGGGTTAAGCTTAATCCCTTTTTTTATTTTACAAGAAAAAAGAAAATGCGCTTAATAATAACATCAGTTTTAAGTTTGACAATACTTTTAGGATGCAATCGCAATACATCTCAAAACAGTACTCAGACTAGTGCGACGACAAATTCACTATCTTCAGCCAAGGATTATAAGCCAAATCCAGATGAGGTTGTGATTTCAGCAAAATTGATTTCTTATCAAGATGGAATTGCGTCTGTGGAAGTGATAAAACAAATCGCTACAGGATTTGGTGCTAAGGCGGTACTTAATTCTGGAGATAAACTATCACTTTCCTGCCAAACGCGTCCGAATGATAATTTTATTTGTGCATTTGAATTTGGCGATTCGATGGATGATCAAAAGGTCTACCGCATCACAAGATTTTTAAAATAAAATTATGAGAAGATTAATTACCTTATTTCTGATTATCGGAGGTATTGGTGCAAATGCACAACTCCAAAATCAAAAAGATGATCCTCAGGCACGATTGGAATTTGAGTTCATGAGAACAAAAAACCCAATCACCAATTCGATTCCGGTAGGTATTCGAATCAAGGAAAAGCTCTTGATGGATCAAAGACAAAAAGAATTACAATCACAGGTAGGCCGAGTCGCAGCACCTCCCTCTACAACATGGGAGAATAGAGGTCCTTATAACGTAGGGGGAAGAACTCGAGCTTTAGCAGTTGATGTTTCTGATGCAACTGAAAATACTATTCTAGCAGGAGGTGTTTCAGGAGGTGTATGGAGAACAGCGGATGGCGGAGCAACATGGGCAAAAATGACCACATCGACTGATTTACAGAGCATTACATGTATTGCTCAAGATACAAGAACAGGAGAGGAAGATACTTGGTATTATGGTACAGGCGAAACAAGTGGTAACTCAGCTAGTGCTGCCGCATTTTCAGCATTTTATCGAGGTGACGGAATATTTAAATCTACAGATGGCGGACTTACCTGGAATGCTCTAGCAAGTACATTATCGGAAACTCCTGAAAGTAATGACAACTCATTTGACTATAATCATGAAATAATAGTAAATCCAACAAATGGAGATGTTTTGGTTGCTAATCAAAACGGCATCTACTTGTCAGATGACGCAGGCACCTCATGGGAGCAAGTATTGTCAGGAAGTGGATGGTCAGATGTGGCGGTAACTTCCGCAGGGATTTTGTATGCCTTTTTAAGCGGTGATGGAATTTATCAATCAACTACTGGTGGTGGATCTGGTACATGGGCAAATATTAGTGATATAAATACCCCATTTAATAGTGGCGATCGATATGAAATTGCAATCGCTCCATCAGATGAAGATATTGTTTATTTCCTAGGTGAGGATAATACTGATTCCAATAATCCAGATCATGCTTTATGGAAATTTGAAGATGATTTAGATGATTGGACTGACTTAACTGCTAATATTCCAAGACTAGGAGGACTAACTGGCGATTTTGATTCCCAAGGAGGATACGATTTACTCATTAAGGTAAAAAATGATGATCCTGATTTTGTCGTGATCGGCGGAACAAACCTATTCGCATCATCGGATGGCTTTTCAACGCCCAATACCGCAGCAAGTGGCAATGCAAATTGGATTGGCGGTTACACGTCAAGTAACTCTTCATATGCGCTATATCCAGATCATCACCCAGATCAACATTCTTTTATTTTCTTAGACGGAAATAGAGCTTACTCAGGCAACGATGGAGGGGTACAATTAACCACGGATGTTACAGCATCTTCTGTCACTTGGACTCCCTTAAATAACGGATACCTTACTTCTCAAATCTATGCAGTGTCTGCAGGTCCCGAAGATCAATTATTAATCGGTCTTCAAGATAACGGGACATGGTATGCCAATAATTCAACTACTACAACTGATGCATGGGATGATGCATGGGGAGGTGATGGTGCTTACAGTGCCATTAGTTCGGATGGGACCGTCAGATTTTTGTCGGCCCAAAATGCAAATGTCACAATATGGACCTATGCAGATGCTAACACACAAGCTGCTAGCACAGCCCAAGGATTTGTCCCTAGTGAGTCTGATGGCTATTCAACAAGCTTATTTATTACCCCTTTCTATTTGGATCCTGAAGACGACAATCTGTTTTATTTAGGTGGAGATTCTGAATTGTGGGTAAATACAGAGGCTATTTCAAGTGCCAACATTGGAGGTGCTAACCAAGGATGGAAATCTATTGCTACAGGCGTAAGTGGTATTATAAGTGAAATAGGCATAGGAACTGGCGAGGTTGTTTACGTTGGAACATCTTCAGGAAGCCTTTTGAGAGTGACCAATGCAAGTGCAGCAACGCCAACAGTTGAGAATGTCACTGGATCAAATTTCCCTTCAGGATATATTTCTGGAGTTAGCGTAAACTCCAGCAATAACAATAATGTTCTTGTGACCTTCTCCAATTACGGAATTCCAAGTGTTTTCTATACCAATGATGGAGGAGAAAACTGGACGGATGTAAGCGGCAATCTTGAAGAAGATCCAAGTGGTTCAGGTAGTGGACCATCTGTAAGAGTTGGACGAATTCACGGAAATGATTTTAGTTATTTTGTTGGTACAAGTACAGGGTTGTATTCAACAGAAAACCTTGATGGAGCTAGCACGATTTGGACACGTGAAGATGAGAGTGGAATCGGAAGCACCGTAGTGGAGCATATGGTGACCAGAGAAGATGGTTTGGTTGTGGCTGCAACTCATGGTAATGGGGTTTACAGTGCAGTGGTTCCATTTTTTGACACGGATATAGCTGTTAATAGTATCGATGAGCCAGAGACCGGTGTTTTTACGGATAATGAAACTAGCATCTTGGCCACCCTAACAAACAGCGGAAACTTAGTTGTTACGGATTTTACAATTGAGCTATACATTGATGATCAACTTGTGGTTTCAGATGATGTAACTACCACTTTGAATAGTTTTGGTACTTACCAACATACTTTCTCTGAAACATTCGATTTTACAACTGTGGGTGAATATGAAATTCGAGTTGAAGTAGATCTTACAGGTGATGAAGATGAGACTTCAAATGAACTAATCACTACGATTATAAGCCTGGCTGAACCGACAAACATTACGCTTTCAAATAACATAATAGCTGAAAAAGAACTTAGTGGAACTAAGGTGGGAGATCTGGAAGCTGAAGATGAAGATGATGAAGATCATACTTTTAGCTTAGTTAGCGGAGACGGCTCAGATGACAATGATAGCTTCTCGATTACAGGATCTGAACTTATTTCCGGAGAGATTTTCGATTTTGATGAACAAACGGTTTATACCATTCGAATTGAAACAGCAGATGACGATGGAAATACTTTCGCAAAGTCTTTTGAAGTTAATATTTCTGATGTTTTAGCGGTAGACGAATGGGAAGAAGCTGGGATCACTGTTTACCCTAATCCTACAAAAGACCGAGTATCATTGGAAATGAAAAATGATTTTATCGGAGAAGTTTCAATAAAGTTGGTAAGTCTGGATGGTAAACAAATTCTTATAGAGAAGTCATATTCCAAAAAGCAAAAAGCAACAAGGTCGTTACTTGATGTCTCTAACTTAGATGCTGGGGTATACTATGTGACATTCAATTTTGGAGGTAAAGAAATAACTAGCAAACTAATAAAAGAGTAAGCCAATAGGCCCTTTTATAAAAGCCATCGTCACATCTAGTGAGGATGGCTTTTTTATTGTTAATTCCATAGCTATTTTTGCTCCCCAGTATGAAATACCCTACCCGCAAGAAAGCCACACTTCTACTGCAAGACGGCACCACATTTACTGGACACTCCATAGGTAAGCAAGGCACCTCAGGAGGAGAAATATGTTTTAATACCGGAATGACTGGTTATCAGGAGATCTACACTGATCCTTCCTACTATGGACAGATTATTGTAAACACTACATCACATATTGGTAATTATGGTGCAATCGATTCAGAGATAGAAAGTGATCAACCGACAATAAAAGGCTTGGTCGTTAATGATTTTTCCAATATGTATAGCCGTACAAAAGCTAATGAAAGCTTGCAGGAGTTTCTTGAAAGAAATAATACGGTAGGTATTGCTGGATTAGATACTCGAAAGATTGTGCGTCACATTCGGACAAAAGGAGCGATGAATGCTATTATATCATCCGAACTTGAAGGTGAAGCCCTACAAGCAGAGCTGGATAAAATTCCTAGCATGGAAGCTTTAGAATTATCAACGGTAGTCACAACCAAAGAAGCGTATGAAATAGGCGCAGAAAACAAAGGCTTCAAAGTGGCAGTGTTAGACCTTGGAATTAAGAAATCCATTTTAAGAAACCTCGTAGAAAGAGATTGTCATTGTAAAGTGTTTCCTGCGCAGACAACTTTTGAGGAGATGGAGAAGTGGGACCCAGACGGGTACTTCATTTCCAATGGTCCAGGCGATCCTGCTGTAATGGATTATGCGTCCAACACAGTGAAAGAAATTCTTGAAAAGAACAAACCAACCTTTGGCATTTGCATGGGAAGCCAAATTTTAGCTAAGGCAGTAGGCATATCTACTTATAAAATGCACCACGGACACCGAGGGCTTAATCATCCGGTTAAGAATTTGAATACAGGATATAGTGAAATCACTTCTCAGAATCATGGTTTTGCTGTGGATATGGAGGCTTTGAAAAATTCAAAGGAGGCAGAGTTGACACATATTGATTTAAATCATGATACAGTTGAAGGTTTGAAACTTAAGAATAAGCCGGCCTTTGCTGTTCAGTATCACCCTGAGTCCTCGCCAGGACCAAACGATTCAACTTACCTATTTGACGATTTCATCCAACTAATAAAAGACAATAAATAATGAGCGTTATAGAAAGCGTTTTTGCCCGCCAGATAATGGATTCTAGAGGCAATCCAACTGTGGAAGTCGAGGTAATTACTGAGTCAGGATACATTGGCCGTGCAGCCGTTCCATCTGGAGCCTCAACTGGTGAGCATGAAGCAGTAGAACTAAGAGATGGAGACAAGTCCAAATACATGGGAAAGGGAGTTCAGAAAGCTGTAGATAACGTGAATAACATTATAGCTCCTGAAATTGAAGGGCTTCTTGTAGTAGAGCAAGCATATATCGATCAGCTAATGATTGAGCTAGATGGCACACCGAATAAATCTAAGCTTGGCGCTAATGCTATTTTAGGAGTTTCACTAGCTGTTGCTAAGGCTGGTGCCGATGCATGTCAGTTACCATTATACAGATACATTGGCGGAGTTAATGCTAAAGTGCTGCCAGTGCCAATGATGAATATTATTAATGGAGGATCTCACTCAGATGCTCCAATAGCATTTCAGGAATTCATGATCCGACCAGTCGGTGCCCCAACATTCACTGAAGCACTGAGAATGGGGAGTGAAATTTTTCACAAACTTAAAGCAATCATCCATGATAAAGGTCTAAGTACAGCCGTTGGCGATGAAGGAGGATTTGCACCCAATTTTGAAGGGGGTACAGAGGAAGCATTGGAAAGTATTTTAGAGGCGATTAAGAAAGCTGGATATAAGGCTGGAAAAGAAGTGACTATTGCATTGGATTGTGCTTCATCAGAATTCTTCGAAAAAGGAGTGTACAATTACAGCAAGTTTGAAGGTGAGAATGGGGCAAAAAGATCAAGTGCTGAGCAAGCTGAATATCTTTCAAAGCTTGTAAATGACTATCCAATAGATAGCATCGAGGACGGTTGTGACGAAAATGACTGGGAGGGTTGGAAAACCTTAACAGAAAAGATTGGAGATAAGTGCCAACTTGTTGGAGATGACCTTTTGGTGACCAACGTGAAATTCCTCGAGAAAGGAATCAAGGAAAAAGCGGCCAATTCTATCCTCATTAAAGTAAATCAGATTGGTACATTAACGGAGACACTTGATGCTATAGAAATGGCTCATAAAGCAGGCTGGACAGCTGTCGTATCACATCGTTCAGGAGAAACTGAGGATGCAACCATCGCTGATATTGCTGTTGCAACAAACGCAGGCCAGATAAAGACTGGTTCCATGAGTCGATCAGACAGAATGGCGAAGTACAATCAGCTTCTTCGCATCGAAGAAGAGCTTGGAGATGTAGCTATATATCCAAGCGAGTAGCTTGCTTTTATGAAAGAATTTTGAAGGCCTCTTAGTAGGCCTTTTTTTATGCCTACCTGATTCCCTTTTAGAAGAAAAAAAGAATAATTCAATAAATACATGTTATAGTTCAATAAAATACCAGAAAATGGGTATTGATTGATCTGGTAATTGGTGAGAACTTCATATAAAAATGTATCACCAAAATTACTAACAATGAGCTATGCAATAAAACAACTAGAAAACCTACCTTTTGATAACCTCATAGGAGGGCCAATGACAGCCGCAATATCCGCTCAATCTCAGGCTGCTGCAGAAACAATCAGTTTCATTCAAAGTGTTGGCTTTAAACCTGTCAAAGACGACAATACATATGATCCAGAACTGGATGATGACAGCATAACAACCCTTGATGATAAAGGTAATGCTGACATGGGAGAGGTTAGAAACGTGGTTTTTACCTATGAAAAGTCAGAAGGAGGAGAATCACAAACTGCTACATTGAAAGTGCCTGTTCTCACCATAGTTCCCATTCCAACTTTGAGGATTGATGAGATGAACATTGATTTTATGGCGAAAATATCGGAGGTAAGGACAAACCAATACAAATCAGCTAGTGCGCAAGCCTACTCAAGCAGATTCGGGGCAAGCTACCGAAGTTGGTGGTCTCCAGTTAGAGCAAGCTTTTCAGCTTCTTATTCCAGTAGACATAGCTCAAGTCATGCTTCGTCCTCACGATATTCCTCCGAAATGACAATGAATGTGAATGTGAGAGCAGTTCAAGATGAATTGCCCGCAGGTATGTCTCGTGTTTTGGGGATATTAGAAGGCTTAATCAAAGAAGAACAAGAAGCATAATCTGATGGCCCAACTTCACGATGTGGTTGGTGCTATTCTGAGAGATATAGCACAATCAAGAGTCACGTCTGACCTTTATTCCAGAGAAGTAAGCAGATATTACGAAGAAGATTCTTTACTACGATTATTCCCCATTCCTCGAACAGAAATAAAGGAGGTGGAAATTGATTTAAACTTTGGGATATCTGATGTAAGAAAGGATGCTACCAGAGATGAAGATAAGCTTGTATACGTATCAAGAATGATACAACGATACAGCGATAAATTAACTGAACAAGTTTTTGAAAGCCTGAGGGGATCTTCACTGTCTAAGATTGGAAAATCAAATGCATGGCAGCAACTGGTTGATAGCCTTGATAGCGTCGATCTCAGGTCAAGTATAAAGTTTAGTATCATTGACTTTTTTGAAAGCAACCAATCCACACTTATCAATGAAAGCGAGGAAGTTAATGAGGATGAAGATAATGTTTCTTTGAACATCGATAAGGAAGCTGCTGAAGGAGGCTTGATGAAAATCATTGATAGGACTATATTAAATATAGATACAGTGAAGGAGTTGTTAGCAGAAGAGGAACTGGAGAATAGCCTCGAAAATTCTCTTGAACGAGGGTTGGAAGATCAATTAGATGCGATGGATACAGATCTGAACTTTGAGCTTCAGGCATATGCGTTAGATATTACTACCAATGCCTCGGATCTAGCTGAAATGCCTGAAAATGCAATTTCCAAAATAAAAATCACTGCCGAGGTTAAGAATTATACCTGGTCTCAGGTAGAAGAAAAAGATAATAAGGTTGTAAGAAGATTAATTCCGGAATAAAATGGCTAGACAATTAAGTGAGTTACAGTCTTTACCTTTTCATCAAATCATTGGTGCTCCAATTTTAGCGATTGTTGAAGGTCAGGCCCAATCTGCTCAGGCTACCGCTGAGTTTATCGAACGGGTCGGGTTTAAGCAAAAAGAAGATGGAGAGGAAGAAGAAATAGGTGACTTAAGGATGGTCACATTTACTTACCAAAAACCAGATATTGATGGTGAGCAAAAGACATACAAATTAGAATTACCCTTACTCTCAATTGTGCCTATACCCTCCATTGAAGTAAAAGAAGCTGAAATGGAATTTAATATTAAAGTAGCTGATGTACAGACTTTTGACGTCCAAAGTAAGTTTGGTGATGCTGAAGCAGAGACAGCAGATTGGTACTCAAAGAAAAAGGTAGAATTCAGAGCAAGTATGGGAAGCATGACTGCATCAGAAGGTCGCAAGACAGATATTCAAATGAATGTAAAGATGAAGCTTGAACAGGGTGAACTACCTATTGGGGTACAGCAGCTTTTTAGGGTTATGGAGCAGACCATAAATAGTGAAGAGCAAGGATCACAAATTGATGCTCCATGAAGTGGTTATTAAGCATATGGAAAAAGTTCAAGCAGCTTTTGATTCGCTTGCTAGAGGATAAACAGTCTGAGATAGAGCTAGAAGAGAAGTCACAAGACAAGGAAGTTTTGATTAGTCATCGGCCTGGACTAGTCTGCCCTGAATGTGGCTACAAAATACCAGTGAATGTCGATATGCTTTTGTCTGGCTCACCGATAGAATGTCCATCTTGTACGCTAAAGCTTAATGTGGAACAAGAACAATCCAAACCGGTTTTAGATCGATTGAGGAAATTGGATGATACGATTAAGAAGGCTAGCTCAGTTAACCAATGATGATATATGGCTGATTTACAGAAATCATTGGACGATTATTTTGAAGATAAGAAAAAAAATCCTCAAGAATTTAAGATCATAAGTGAAAAAATAAACGTTGGGATTCTGTATAATAATCGAATCGCTCATTTTAACGGTCATAAGAAATTATGGGGCGCTAGCGTTCCCAAGATTACGATAATACTTGCCTTATATCAGCTTCAAAATCATTTGGTCAGCCTTCTTCCTCATGGATCCTCATCAATTTCTAACTACGTTGACGTTTTCCTGAAAGACTACAAAAACAAAGCTCCAGTAAGAAGCTCTTACTACTTTCCGAAAATTGAAAAATTATTCAAAATAGAAGCATCAGCTCCTGTGATCTCAGATTCTTCAAAAACCTGTATTTCCAAACTAAATAAGTTAGATCATGCGCACAAAATGATGAACTTTTTAGGAAGCTATATGATATATTCCCTAAAGCTTGCAGGAATACATAGCAGAGAATTTTCCTTAAATCAGTATTACTCTTATCGTGGAGCGAAATTTAGGGGATATGTTGTGCCTGGAGAAGGGAGTAACCATATAAACGCCCTAGGTACGATTAAGGTCTACAAACGAATGGTTAGTAATCTATTTATAAGACAAGGATTGGAATACCTGAAGATTGGGAAATACGACTCCTCATGTGAAGGAGGACGGCTTGATCCCAATGAATCTAACAAGAAGTACGTTTTGTACACAAAATGCGGCCTAACAAGTACAAATACCCACGATACATGGGTCTATAAGGGCAATCATGTTTTGGTTCTTTTGTCGAAACTAAATAAGAAGGATCCACTGTATTCCAGTATTTTAAAAGATTTACATGAAATCATTATAGCTCAGCGCTGACATGAAGTACGAATATTCTGATAATATACTATATCGGTTGCCTTTAGGGCATATTGAGTCACCACGTTTTATTATCAATTCATTGGGTGGATTTCTTAAAGTTATGAATCGAGAGATAGAGTTTTCTCGTGATTTTCAATCTTTCTCTTCGGCAAAAACAACAATATCACTAAGCTCAAATGAGGCCAGATATTTGCGATTTGAGAAAAATATGTTGAGCTACTATGTTTTTTCAAATCAATCACTTGAAATCAATGAATTCAAGCGTGTGTTCAAAAAACCAACAGGATATAGGCATACGGAAAAAGTCAGGCTGATCAATAAAGGAGAAGATTCATTAACCGTTTCTTCAGTGTCTACTAACGATGAACATTTTGAACTTAGCGATCTGGATAAACCCGTTGAACTTTCTTCTGGTGAAGAAATTAGTTTTGATCTATCGTTTAAGCCCATACGATTTGGTTTCTATAACGCCAAGCTGATAATTAAGACTTCTATACCGAAACATGAAATGATCGAACTCGATCTATTTGGAGTAAGAAAGAAGGGACGATCATACTACAAGTACATCGATGGGGTAAGATACGATCGGATGTTGCTCGAAATAGCGTATACGCTAGTAGCTGAAAGCCATTTTCAGGAAATTGATCATAAGCATTTGTCGATTATCATAAACAATGTATGGGATGCTGGATACATTACTACCGCGGAGAAAAGATCTCTGAAATACATTTGGGACAATTACGATTGGTCTAAGGGAGCTCGAAGGTCATTCAAAGCGAGGTATGGTTATGTCCTAAATGAATAAATATTGCAATGAAAGATCCTGAAATTCCTCGAGAAGAATTTGAAAAGCAAAGTGAGCATGTCACCTTAATTCTAGCAGCCAGCGATGCTTTGGTTTTTGCAAAACGTTCGAGAAGAATGCTTGAAGATTACCTGTCTGGTAAGATTAGTTACAAGAAATTATATAGTGCGTTAAATCGATTATTTAAGATTAATCTGATTTCAGATGACAAGAATCAAATAAAAAAAGATGTTGAAATCATAATTGCCAACTATAGGTCAATCGAAAGAAAAATAGAGAGCCAATTAAAATTTAAGAGTGGGAAGAAGGAATGCAGTAAAAATAAAATTACTATGGCTTATGTTGTGCATGTGGGGCATATAATTCAAGAAACCATTTATGTATGTCCTAAGTTTTTTTTGAAGAGGTATAGCGACGCACGTAGGGCGGCAACAGTCATACATGAAGTGAGTCATATTTGTTTCGGAACTATTAAAGTCATTTCTGATGAGGTCTATTTTTGGGATAAAGCGAAGTTTACTCCCCTTTCAAAAAAGCGACTAATGGCAAATGGAGATGCCTTTGGTTACTTTGCATTGTTTGCGAAATTTGGAATTAAAGCATTGGATAAGCCACTTTCCGAGGATGTACTCAAATAACCATTAGGATTTAAGTCATACTATCCGTTTCACCATTCCCCGGTGCCAAACTGCAACTTACCGATTTACTATAGCAAGGCTTGCTTGATTTGGTCAGCTTTGAGAAACATTTAAAACTCAAAGGTTATGTCACGACACGAAAACTCAAACTCAAAAGTATGGCTGGGCTTAGTCCTGGTTCTATTAGGTAGCTATTTCCTACTACGAAATTTGCACATGATTCCCTCATTCTTGCCATATTGGCTGTTTGGATGGGAAATGATATTTATCATCATAGGTGGTGCAATGCTTGTTACCGGAAGAAGAGAAGGGCTCGTCTTTTTTGGAATCGGCGCTTTTTTCATTTTGCCGGATATACTTGACATCCCACACTTTCGAATGAGGGATTGGTGGCCGCTCATCCTCATTGCACTGGGCTTATCTATTTTTCTCAGAAGAAGAAGCTATACCAGTTCTAACCCAGGAGTATCTAATGAAGAATACTTTGACGACACATCGATTTTTGGAGGATCAGCAAAGACTATTACGTCGCAGAATCTAAAAGCAGCTCGAATCAACTCAATTTTTGGCGGCTCTGAATTAAACCTCCTTGGAGCTAAATTGGGTCAAAAAGAAGTCATTGTTGATTGTCTTTGCCTTTTCGGAGGCAATGAAATAATCATCCCTAATGATTGGACAGTGAAAAACGAAATGCTTGTGATCTTCGGAGGATTTTCAGACAAGCGACTATCGGTTTCGGGAATAGCTCAAGATCCGGAAAAAGTGATTCGCATAAAAGGTATGGTACTATTCGGCGGGTCAGAGGTGAGAGGAGGTTAACCTTAGCAATCGTTTTATAACTTTAGGCTACAATTACCTAATCACGAATGAAGCACCCAATTCTAAGCGGTTCCGGCTACAAACTCTACACGCTAGTTTGGTTGGTAGTTATCGCCGCTCACGGATCGGTGCTTTATTTTTATTACGACTTCTCGCTAGCCATTGCAGTAGCCGATAGTCTGGTGTTCAACCTCATTTTTGGTGTCATCGTACCAGGGCTTTGGTTTATCGTCACTTTCGGGAGTCTGAATAAAGACGAGCTTTCACTTATAGGAACCCATGTTGGTGCAGCTTTTCTCACCATCCTGGTTTGGCTCTCACTGTCAAGTTATTTTCTAAGAGCGATTTTTTTTAGCGAGTCTGAATACATAGCATTTTTGGCCAACGCCAAGGTGTGGAGAGTGATTGTCGGTATCCTTTTCTACAGCATAAGTGTTCTGATTTTCTATTTGATAAAGTATTATCAGGATATGCAAAAGCGTCTCAATAGAGAGTTGGAACTCCAAAATTTGTTGAAAGACTCCGAGTTGAGAATGCTAAAATCTCAGATCAATCCACATTTTATTTTCAATAGTCTTAATTCCGTCAGCGCTTTGACTGTTTCAGAGCCGGAAGGTGCACGAGAAATGGTTATCAAACTCAGCGATTTTCTCAGGCATTCTCTCGGCAAGGATAATACAGAATTGAACACGCTCGAACAGGAAATTAACAATGCGATGCTTTATTTGGAGATTGAGAAAGTCCGTTTTGGAGACAAGCTTCTTTTTGAAAAAAATATTTCTAAGAAATGTAGTCAGGTGAAGGTCCCAAACTTGATTCTTCAACCTCTTTTTGAAAATGCGATAAAATATGGTGTATATGATAGTGTTGAGCCAGTTACAATCAAAATGAAGTGTGGGACTGCTGGGGAAATGTTGGAACTTCAAATTATCAATAATTTTGATTCAGACTCGGTAGCCGTGAGGGGAGAAGGTATCGGGTTGGAAAATGTGAAAAAGAGATTAAGCCTGGTATATGGTAGAAATGATTTATTAGCTATAAAGCGAAGTAAGAATGAATTTGCTGTCACCATTAAAATACCAATCACCGACCAATGAAAATCAAAACGTTAATAATAGATGATGAGCACTTGGCGCGCCAGATCATTCGAAATTATTTGAATGAATACGATGAAATTGAGCTTGTTGGAGAGTGCAGCGATGGTTTCGAAGGATTCAAACAGATTAATGAGCTAAAGCCCGATCTAGTTTTCCTGGATGTAATGATGCCAAAACTGACCGGTTTTGAAATGCTTGAGCTGATTGAAAACCCTCCGGTCATTATTTTTAGCACTGCCTATGATCAATACGCAATTAAGGCATTTGAACAAAATGCGGTTGATTATTTACTAAAACCTTATGCAAAAGATCGATTTGTCGAAGCTTTGAAAAAGGCAAAATCTAAGTTGGCCTCAAAGCAGATAAATAGCGAATCATTGAGTCAGGTTTTAGAACAGCAAAATGAAAGAATGGAGACATTGACCAGAGTAGCTGTCAGAACAGGAACTAAGATTCATATTGTAGCAGTAGACAAAATCAAGTATTTGGAAGCACAAGATGATTACGTGAAGCTTTACACCGAGGAAGGAAATTTCTTAAAGCAACAAACCATGAAGTTTTACGAAGGACATCTTCCTGAGGATGACTTTATAAGAATCCATCGATCATACATTATTCGACTCAAGCAAATTTCAAGAGTGGAACTGATGGGAAAAGATACGCATGTAGTATTGCTAGAGGATGGCACTCAATTATCTGTTAGCCGATCCGGATATGCTAAGTTAAAAGAATCATTAGATTTTTAAGTTTGATTGGATGATGAAAGGATAATTGAAATTTTGGTTCAAATTCCACCACAATAAATGATCTTTATCTGGCCCTGTAGTAGGATATTATAGAGTGGAAACCTCAAGGCGACATTTTATAGACAATAAGAACGACTTGATAAACCTAGTCAGTGTTTCCTGAGTAAGATTTTCCAAAGACAAAAATGGGTTTATATCTTCCAACTCTACCAAAAAGTAATCACCATTGACTACAGCCAGATCTACCCGTTGTATGCCAGATTCCATATTATTCCAGGAGATGAATTTCATTGCGACCTTTAACTCATCATTGTTAGGAGAAAATTCAAATAATCTCCAGCGATTGGTGGTTGTTTTTAGAGCATACAAAAACTCGTCATCCACAAAAAAGAGCGAGTGCTCTTCTTGTATTTCCACGAAGGGTTGAATGATAAATTTTTCAGGACCTACTGATGATACATCTTCCTTTTTTACTTTCAATATCCCATGAGAGTCAGCGCCTAAAATAGGCTTTGTTAGATAATAATCCGCACTAGGCAATAGATCAATTTTTTGAGGATTTGAAATGCTTGGGATCACCGGAAAATCAGCTTCAAATAGCAAAGGAAGATAGTTTTTGCCATTAATATCAGCTTTCCCATCCAGCGAGTTGATGGTTTTTAACCCTTTCTGATGGACTCTGTTTTTAAATTGATCAAACTGCTTTTGATGCGCTTCTATGGGGCCGGTATTGCGAATGATTATCAAGTCTGCAAATTCCTCGAACGACTGGGAATTTGAAGGATGAGCGATGATCAAATCCACCTCGTCTTTTAGATAGTGGGTGAGGAGTAAATCCTCTTTGTAGTAATCCCTACCATTTGCTTCATAGTATAGATCGCTAAGAAACAGTACCTTCGGTTTCTTTATAAACTTCATGAACTGACAAGTTTATATTTATTGTAGTGCTGAAAAGCAATGACGAGGAATATGATTAATGAGATAACTTCAGCTGCAATTGTAAAACCCAGCATGCTCTTAAGAGATGTAATTGAAGCGATGTATCCAAGCACTATTGAGCCAAAGCCAATTCCTAAATCAGCTGCAGTATAGAATGTAGCATTAGCAACTCCTCTCTTACTGTTTGTTGCTAGGTTGTTGATCATAGTCAGAAGAAGTGGTAAAATGGAGCCATTGCCAAATCCAAGTAAAAGGCCGGCCGTCAGGAATGCCAAATTGCTGTTGCTTATAAGCAACAGACCAAGTCCGCAAAGCCCTATCATATAGCAAAAGATCATAATCACTCTCGGACCTTTTATATCCATCACTTTACCTGTAGTGAGCCTTGATAATATGATGCCGATGGCGAAAACAATAAAGAACAGTCCGTTTTTATCCACACCAATTTCGTATGCATATAAGGTGATGAATGTCAATACCATGGCATAGGGTAGTCCCATCAGAAGGACAACAATTGCCAACCTAAGTGCCTTAGGATCAAACAGTTTGATCCGTCTGATCTTGACTTTTTTGGACTTTCGTTTAGCAGTTTTAATTAAAGAGCCAAAAAGTACCGCTATCAGACTCATACACACGATGACATTAAATAGTATGCTGAAATCATAATGGACAATAAGAAACTGCCCCATAGAAGGCCCCACAGCCATACCAATAACAAAGCTGAGCCCGAAATAACTAATCCCTTGTCCTCTTTGCTCTATAGGAATAAAGTCCACGACAATAGCGCTGGATCCGGTAGTGATAAAACTCCAGGCAATACCATGTAAAAAACGTACGATGAAAAGGCTAGACATTGAATCAACAAAATGATACCCTAAAATGACTGAGGAAGAGCCAATAAGAGATAAAACGTATACCTTCTTTTTATCAAACCTATCGAAGCAATATCCTGTCACCGGTCTTGAAATGAGAGCCGATAGAGCATATATGCCAATGATGAATCCCACCTGATCATTCCTCGCATTCAAGGTATCTACTGCGAATACAGGCAAAGTCGGAATGAGCAGGTAAAATCCAATGGATAACACGAGATAACCTACGAAATGAAGCGTAAAATTCCGATTGAATAATTTCATAGCTTCATCATTTTATAGTCCAGCAGTCCCTTATCCGTTAAGAATGGATAGAAGAGATCTAAGATCACTTGTGAAGCATGCTCACTATTATTTACGTCTATAAAATCAGAAAATTTTTCCTGACTCATCCAAAATATTCTAGTCACCCATACGACATGTGCAAGGTTTTGATAGATTCCTTCATCTGGTTCGGGGATAAGAATTTCATTCTCCACAAGCTGATCAATGAAAGCTAGGTCATAAGATCGATGCTCTTTCGAATGCTTTACAAATTGAGATCGAACCACGCTGGAAGAGCTTAAGACTTGATTTAAATCCCTAAAGAAAAATTTGTAATCCACCTGCAGGGTTGTAAGGCTTCCAAAAAAAACATAAATAGATTTCAATGAGAGTGATTCATTGAGTGCCGGAAGCATCTTTTGCCTTTTAGATACCATTATTTGGTAAATATCAGGGAGCATTTTTTCCTTGCCGGAATAGTGGTAGGATAGATTTCCTCTGCTTATTTGAAGCTTAGCAGCAATCTGTCGTGTACCTATATCAGCAAAGCCATCTTTGTTAAAGAGTGCCACGGTTGTTTCTATAATTTTTAATTTGGTTTTGCTTAAAGATTTCATATTATTAGTGCGATCGCACTAATCTATTGAAATATAATTTAAATCCAAATGGATGATGAATAATTCTATAGCATACGTCATCAAAATTATTACTATAAAAATAGTTGTATAATTATATTTATAGTTATAGTATTGTGTCATGAAGGAATTGACCAAAGCAGAGGAGCAGCTAATGCATTATCTCTGGACACTCGAAAAAGCGTATTTAAAAGACATTGTGGAGCAATACCCAGAACCGGCTCCTGCTTATACCACCATTTCTACGGTGGTGAATGTTTTGGTGAAGAAAGGATTCATTGGGTTCAATACACATGGTAAGTCGCGAGAATACTTTGCACTCATTTCCAAGGAAAATTATTCGCAGCAATCAATGAATGGGCTGATGAGTAGTTTTTTTGACAATTCCGCTAAGAAGTTTGCCTCGTTTTTCACTTCGCAGAAAGATCTTTCAGTAGAAGAATTACAAGAAATTAGAAAACTTATTGATGAACAAATTGCCCAGCGAAAATCATGAATGAGTTAATTATATACATACTAAAAGTTATCGCTATACACGGGCTACTGTTCCTCTTTTACAGAATAGCCCTTCGCAACACAGGGCGACATGCCTTTAATCGAGGATTCTTGCTCATAGCTGTGATCGCGGCCTTTTTTATTCCTTTAATGGAAATAACAATACCTGAGCCAGTACAAGCATCAGATGAAATCTCGGTAATCATGTGGCTTTCCGAGCCCACAGCAAGCATGGAAGAGTTTGAACTCGTCCCTATCTCGAACGAAACTACTTATTCGTATTGGCAGCTACTCCCATGGCTATATGCACTTATCGCACTTGCTTTAATGACCAGATCCATTTTTTATCTCTACGTGCTGGCCAAACTTAAGAGGCATTCAGAGTATGTAAAAAAGCGCTGGTTTAAACTTTTTAAAATATCACAAGATCGACCGTTTAGTTTTTTTTCAAATGTATTTATGCCCAAATCACTTTTTGGCACTGATGCATTTGATCAAATCCTTGCGCATGAATGTGAACATGTACGGCGGCTTCATTCTATCGATCGGCTGCTTATGGATTCTGTTGTTTCGCTGTTTTGGTTCAATCCCTTCATTTACTTGTATCGAAACGCACTCATCGAAATCCATGAATTTCAGGCAGATGAAGTGGTACTCGACCGATTCAAAGATCCGGTTGGCTATCAGGAAATTTTATTTTCTCAACTTCAAACTGCTCAATACTCGGGTTTGGTGAGTCATTTCAATTTTTCAATGATTAAAAAAAGGATTGTAATGATGAACAAACAACGTAAAACAACCGGATGGGTCTATGCACTCACTGTACCGGTAACGTTAATGGTGATTTTTGCTTTTTCAAGCAAAGAAGCAATGGAACCATTAAATGATGTAGGTGATGAAATCGCTTCCATCATTGGACCGGAGGATGGACTGAATTGGTCGAGGTTGAACCTTATGGAACCTACCTCGGATCCAATTGAACCCATGGGTCTGACTCAAGAAAATATTCCAGAAATATTACCACTGAAGAGCACCGATAAGGTGCGAATGACCTCAGGATTTGGTATGCGTATGCATCCAGTTCAAAAGGTGAGAAAAATGCATCTAGGAATGGATTTCGCCTGCCCTATCGGCACTGAAGTTTTGGCAACTGCTAATGGGAAAGTAACGGGCGTCAAGACCATGGAGGGTTACGGAAAGCTCATTACCGTTACACATGGTGATACGTACAGAACCAAATATGCTCAGCTTTCTGAGTTTAAGGTGAAAGAAGGTGACGTGGTAAAAAAAGGTGATATAATTGGACTATCCGGAAATTCCGGAATGTCTACAGCTCCCCATTTACACTATGAAGTGCTAAAGGGCGAAAAACGAGTCGATCCGAAGGATTATATCAAAGATTATAATTTCAAAGCCAGTCTGGAACCGAATGCCATAGAATTGGCTGAACAAGAGATGCTTCTTGCCCAGCAGCAAATTGAATTAGCGGAGCAAGCTAGACATGAAGCAAGTGAAGAAGAAAGATATGCTGAGGAACAAATGGTCCTCGCCGAAAGAGAAGCTGTGCTCGCTGAGCGAGAACGTGAAAAAAGTGAAGAAATGCGAGAAGTCACAGAAGAGCAAGCGAGAGAAAAAGAGGTCGAGGAACGAAAACTGATGGAGCTGAGAGTTTTAAACGAAAAGCTGAAATTTGATAACAGCAGACAGGATCAAGTGATTCGATTTGATGGTAAAAAAGATAGCCCTTTGTATGTTATTGATGGAGAAATAGTGACGGAGGTATCACAATTGGAGCCGGATGAGATTGACCGTATTGATGTGTTAAAAGGGAAGAGTGCTAAAGAAAAATATGGCAAAAAAGGTAACAATGGCGTGATAGAAATCACTACGAAGAACAAGCAGAAAAATAAGTCCAAAAATAAGAGCAAGTCTAAAAAAAAGGACAAAACGAAGAATGAGCAAACCGCTTTTCGTGTTTTGATAGATCCCGGACATGGAGGTAATGATCCCGGTTCTCGGGCATTGAATGGGCTGGAGGAAAAGCAAATAACTCTTGAAGTGGCCAAAGTTGTGAGTAACTATTTTACTGATAGAAATGATATTGAAGTGATATTTACAAGGGATGAGGATTCCTTTCTCTCTCTACAAGATCGTGCAGCAGCTTCAAAAGATGCTGACCTGCTAATTTCAATACATGCCAACAGTGATCAGGACGCTACTAAAAAATACACCGGTGTTTTTGTGGATGCGCAGAGTGCGTATTTACAAGAGTCACTGGAAGTATCCGAATTCCTGGGTGGTCAATTCAAAGCTATAGAGCGAGAAGCTAAGGTTGGCTTGGTGGATGATCTCTACCTTATAAGAACAACAGATTGTCCGGCGATACTAATTGAGATAGGACATTTGTCAAATCAAAGCGACCTGGACTATATGACTTCTTATAAAGGAAAAGAAGAAATAGCCGCATCAATCGCCAACGCTATTGAGTCGGTTAGTACTTCCTGGTAGCTACTTTCTAAAGACCTCATTTACTGTATCCCGGTAGGATTGACCTATCGGGATTTTTATTTCTCCAATCTTGGCTTGATTATCTTCTCAGTCAAGTGATATCATTGATCTCTTTTTCATTTTGTTTCAGTTTTTGATGATGATCCAAAAATGAATGATGACCAAAGTTGATCAAAAAAATCTCTGTGAACAGTCAAATTTTTAGGGTGAACAATAAAAAAAGCCCTGACTCTGTCAGGGCTTTTCAGTTTTTTTTGATTTTGATTACCTCAGCATATATTCAAATAATCCTGTAAGCACCTCAGATGCACCAATATAAATACCCACTCCATATGTCACATGTCTCACGGATAGATTTTTAATCACATATGGCAGACCACTAATATTAGCCATCGTGAAGCCTGCTCCAATAATTAGAGCGGCAAGAATCGTCACATAAGGGCTTGCGGAGAAAATGATTGTCAATACGCCAACGGCCATTACGACAAAGCTGCTAATGATTACATTTTTTAAATCAGCTTTAGAAATCCGCTTACTTATCAGGAATCCGGAGATAGCACAAAGCCCGAGGATAGCAAACGATATGTACCCTTCAAATTCAGTAAAGTTTGGAAATTTGGATGCGAAATGCTCCGGCAAGAATTCTACGAGGAAGGCTTTGCCTAACCCAAGAAACAAACCGACCATCACGATTGCCGCATACGAAATTACGGATTGGGTCTTCACTCTGTCGTTGGCAATCAATTCAGATTTACGCTGCATCACTTCATCTCTTGAGACCCGGTGAAATATAAATCCCGTTACGGAAATTAGAATTCCTCCAACTACGAAAGTAAGCGTGTCACCAAAGAACAACACGAGAGCAACTACCACAGGCTCGAGCGCATAAAGTAGCTCGGTTACGAGGAAAAGAACACCAACAACTATAGGTAGTTGTTGCACAGGAGCAAATGCTTCTATCATGGAATTCGCAGGACTGATAAAAAGATTCATACTTATCAGCCATATCACGATCATAAATGGGACAATGGTGGTTACATCCACAATATGGGATGTGCCGATTAAGGTTGCCACCACCATGAAAACCATTGCTGTTGCTCCAATACCTACAGTAAATATGATTAAGTATTTACCATTTTTCTTTAGGATTTTATCCGAAAGCCAACCGGCTATTGGTGGTATAGTCACCAAAATGATTGCTTTAGCGATAATCATGAAATCAACCAAATGGGTGATTCCGAGATTTTCCATGAGTATTGGTTGGTACTCATGGTAGGCAATCCAGCTTATGACTACTGCCGCATTAAGGGCCGCAAGACTGTATACTTCTCTCCACTTAAGGGAGCTTGTTTTTTCACTCAACATTTTTATTACTTTAGATGATAGATGTAGTTACATACGGACTGAGGAAGGTGTTTGGATTTATTAAATCTGAGAGATATAATTTATGCTATTTGGAGGATGAAACCAATTACTGAAATAATCAGGCACAGAGGCGAATAGTAGTAGGTGTCTTTTTTAGCAAAGGCAGTTGATTTCAATTTTTTTGTAAACCCGATGTATCTAAAGTCGCCAAATGCTCTTAGTAGAAAAATACCTGGGATTATCCAGCCGGCGATGGAAATAACTGCGGCTGGCAGTTCCAAAGCAATAATAGATGCATTGATTAGGTAGAAACATCCAAAGAGGAGGAGTCCAATTCCGACAATGAAGCTGTCAATTTTTTTTGGATTAAGCATGCGCTTACCCTCTTCGTTTACCGGAAGAGCTGCTTCAAATCCCCATTTGTTACCTAAAGACCAACTTAGGTGTAGCACAGAAAGCGCAAGAAAAATGACAAATAGTAGAATGGTCAGAACACTCATGTGATTTCGTTTAAATGCTTTATCAGAACATTTTTAAGTGTATCAGTCTTAATTGGTTTTAATACATAATCACTCATGCCTGCTTCCAGACACTCTTCCATGCTCCCTTTCATGGCATTTGCTGTCAAAGCGATAATCGTTGGCTTTCGCACAGCTTCTTCATAGTAAGCTGCAATTTGCTTTGAAGCTTCAAAACCTGAAATATCAGGCATTTGTAGATCCATTAAGATTATATCATATCGTTTATTTGTGGCTTTTTCAACTCCTTCAGTTCCATTTACAGCTATATCAATGTCGCTGATGTTCATACTTTTCAGCATTTTTGATGCTACCAATCTGTTAATCTCAACATCTTCTACAATCAGCATTTTGAGTTCACTGAGCCCAGGGACATCAATGCTATCCATTTCATTTGTGTGCTCTGTATTTGCCACACCTAAGGGTAAGGTGAAGAAAAATGAAGAACCCTCCGAAGGAGTGGATTGAAAATCGATAGTACCTCCCATCAGCTTTACTAGCTTTTCTACGATTGAAAGTCCAAGTCCAGTGCCCTCATAACCATCCTCGTCTGTGCCTTTATAAAATGTTTCAAAGAGGTGAGGCTGCTTCTCCAAGGGAATTCCGGCGCCTGTGTCTACAATGACAAACTGGACTGAGGCAACGTCTCCAACCTGTCCCAATACATTTACTTTTAAGGTGATTGAGCCTTTGTAGGTAAACTTGATAGCATTGTTCATCAGATTAACGAGCACCTGTCTGATCCTGGCCATATCTCCTTTTAAGAATTCAGGAAGGTTGTTGTCCAAATCCATTTTGATTTCTAAATGACTATTGGATTCAGTTTTTTTCTTGAAAACTTGCCAGATTCCTTGCAGTTCATTTCTTATCGAAAACGAGCTTATTTGAAGTTTTAACTTTCCAGCTTCGATGGTAGTAATATCCAATACGTTACTTATCAACCCATGCAAGATGTTGCTGCTAAATACCAGACTCTCTATTAATTCTTTTTGCTCATCATTGATCTCTGTTTTTGAGAGGAGTTCCGTCATCCCGACTATTCCATTGAGTGGTGTTCGCATCTCATGAGAAATGGTCGCAAGGAAAGTGGTTTTTGCCTGGTCCGTGGTTTCGGCACTTCGCTTTTCTCTCATGAGCTCTCTGTTCCTTTCTCTCAACTCTCGACGATCATCAATGTAAGTTCGCTTGAAAGCAAAAAGGCAGATTCCCATTATTACGAGTGAAATAAGAGTGGCAATAGCCAAGTCTTGCATGAGTAGTTCATTGCTATCATAAATGCCGACAAGCTCTGGATTTTGTATTTCAAAAAGTGTAAGACCAAAAACAAGTCCAAAGGTTACAATAATGAATATTAGGTAATCTTTAAGCGGAAGAACCAGCAGTCCGGAAAGATAAACGAGAGCCAGAAAGGTTGGTATGGCTGCTTTAATACCTCCTGAAGGAAGCCAGGATATTCCCAAAAGAAACAGTACCAGGTAATAATAAATCTGGGTGAGCAACCTGAATCTAATACCTTTTTTCTGAAGAATGTATAGAATAGAATAGATGAAAACACCGCTTGTATAAACGGTTTGCACGAAAAATTCATACCCGATGATGAAACCATAGATGCACCAAAAAAGAAATACAATAACGGTTAGCCCGAGAGTAATCTCGAACAATCGGTGTTCAATTTTATGCGAACGGTCTGTTGATGGTAGTATGTTCTTAATTAACTGGTTCAATGATAGATACTCACTTAGGTGAAGTTAAGTGTTTCGTAAGAATAAGTCGGTATCTGGTGTAGAAGTCATCCCGAATTATGTGATTTAGTTGCATCAATTTTGTCAGTTTTGTTTCTTACGATCCAAAAATTGATAAATCATGGCGGAAAATATCTTTACTCTACTTATGCTCATTTTGCTGCAAGCAGTTCTTGGCTTTGACAACCTGCTCTATATCTCCTTAGAATCAAAGCGCGCGCCTGCGGAAAAACAGAAGAGGGTGCGAACGGTGGGTATTGGAATAGCAATCGCATTGAGAATCATTTTACTCTATGTGTTGGTGAGTGTAATTAAGTATTTCCAGGATCCTTTCTTAGAGCTTGATTCTGGTTTTATTTCAGGCGCTATTAGTGTGCATAGCTTGATCGTATTATTTGGAGGAGTATTTATTCTTTATACAGCATTAAAGGAAATCTGGCATCTGGTTTATCTGGAAGAGCATGAGGGAGAAGGGCAAAAAAGCCAGAGTGTAGCCAGGACCATTGCCATGATCGTATTTATGAATCTCATTTTTTCGTTCGATTCTATTTTAAGTGCCATGGCATTAAGCGATGTGTTTTGGGTAATGGCTACTGCAATTATCATAAGTGGAGGTCTCATGATTTGGCTGTCAGATGGTGTGTCAAAGTTTTTGGCCAAAAACAGACTATACGAAGTTCTGGGCTTGTTTATTCTATTTCTGGTAGGTGTTATGTTGCTTTCT
The DNA here is from genome assembly GCF_051379705.1 of Ekhidna algicida. Classification (GTDB taxonomy): domain Bacteria; phylum Bacteroidota; class Bacteroidia; order Cytophagales; family Cyclobacteriaceae; genus Ekhidna. The sequence goes on from NZ_CP179868.1 coordinate 3,111,571, forward strand.
GAAGGCGGACACCTGGCGCACTTGAAAATATTTGGTAATCACATTACCCCAATGAGCAAAACCACTTTTTACTTTATCATCGTCATTCTTGTCGTGATAGATATTGTACAAGGACGTTATCAAAAAAGGCTAATTGCTCGAAAAAATGCATCTCAAAGCAAACTCATAAAATGAGCTAGAAGTTTTTGTTTTAGAAACAATTGTTCATTTGCGTAGTTCGATGATTGTAAAATAATAATTATGACAACTCATCAATCACTCAAAGACCGCCTTGTACAAAAGTTGGAGTCAGCAGACGAGAGACTTCTCCGAATGCTCGATGTTTTAATTGCTGAATATAACCATAAAGAATCCCTACCTGATGAGAACCTCTATCGGCTTGTATACACAAGCGCCAGATCACCAAGATGTACAGATAAGGATATTGAAGAGATTTTAGAAATTTCTCGCAGAAACAATTCAAAACTCGGGATCACTGGAATCCTTATTCACACCAAAGACCGGTTTCTGCAAGTGTTGGAAGGGGAAAAAGAAAAAGTGATGACTTTGTATGAGAAGATAGATAAAGATGACCGACATGGAGGCTCTTCAATGAGGTATTGTGAGCCAGTGAAAGGAAGGCATTTCATCGATTGGGATATGGCCGGGAAGAAGGTTGATGAAAACAAAGTGGAATTCAAAACCAACTTTAGCGAGCAAAAGAGGAGACTCTATCAATCTATGATGGATGGTGATTTAAGTTCTTACAAAGATGAGGGAATGCGCGTGCTCAAGACCTTTTTACTGGTTTCATGATGAGTATTTACGATTCATTATCATAGTAAATCTTGTAATACTTTCTTCCGTCAGAATCTACTCCGCGTTCGATTAGTTCTCGATTACCATGTATGTAGACATGGAAATTCTTATCCAATTTTAACACACTTTTAAAAATTCGTGCTTGCTTTTTTACGGATTGGACGGCGATCTTGAAATTATCTTCAATCTCCAGATCCATGTCTTCTTGGTATTGCTGGTCGAAGTATCGAAATGATTTCACGGCTTCTTCCTCTTGACCAAACACAGACAGTTCAAACTCTCCTTTATCAAAATTTTCGGCTTCTTTAAAATACTTGATTGACTTATTGAGTAAATCAATCTGATCGGTCTTTGATACTTCAAACTCTTCAGGCATCTGATCAGTGATGTATGACTTGGTCATCTCCAAAAAGTGATTGGTGTTGTTCACATGATCTTTTTTGAAGTCCAGATTGATAAAATCATTCTTCCAGTATACAGCCTCACTGTTATTATTGTCATAGGCCAAAATGGTGAATGGATCTTCATCAAAGAGGATCAAACATGCCTTGTCCAATTTTTTTTCACCAATGCCTTCCTTGAAAAGCAGCGTCGGCTCTTTGGTCCAGTCAGGGGTTTCAATAAACGGATCCTTCTTTTCAACCTTGAATATGCCCAGGCCATCGATTGTCATTCCATTGATGAAAATATCGGTAAATCTGATAATGAAAAGCTCGCCTTCCTTGATGTTGGGATGACGAGAACTCGTGCGGAGATGGGAAATAATTCCTTTATATGTTTCCCCTATTTCGCTGTTGGCATTTACTTCTCTGGATAGATTATAAAGCACATTCAGATCAATTTGAACATCGTGCGTAAACTGATACGTGTTTGTGGCTGCAGCAAAGGGCTTTAGAAATATGTTCTTTAGCATCTCTTCTTCGCTTGGGGAAAATTCATTTTGAGTCAGGTGATGGTCAGAAGCTTCTTCTTCTATTTTCTGAAAAAAAAGCTCTTTCACACTCGCTCCTTTATAATCTATCATGCCTCAAATTTAGCTTACGAAAATATGGAAGGGTTACCATTCACTGGTAATATTTGTTGAGTTCATGGCAGCCATACTCTAGTGATTCAACCTTGCCGGTTAGTTTTTGCCAGAGTTGTATTTCATTCAAATCTTGAAGTGTATAATAATCTTTAAGCCCCTCGTATACATAACTTTCCTCAATACTATTACCTTCTTCCAAATCCTGGCACCAATCTATAATAATTGGAAATGTTAGATACTGGATGGAGAGTTCATCCATTCTTCGGCCAACGTTCTTGCCTCTTTCCGCCATGGTCGTTTGTGGACCAAACCAGTCAAGAAACTTCTGTTCAGTTATAAATACTTCATCATAAGGTATGAACATTGGAAATGAGGAGTCATTTCGGAAGTTGCCGTTATACAAATCATCGCCATGAGAGAGTGCTAATCCCTCAGAGACAAAATGAGGCAGCCTGTGACCGGGTGTAATCTCAAAATACTCTACCGGGACATTAATCTGGGCAAGCAGAGTTTTTAGAAATTGAGTCGCACCCCAGCACGCGTACATCGGTTTTAGGTCTTTACCATTGATGAAAGGCTCGGCCTCTATCACACTAATCAGTGAAGGAATGCCCATTTCTCCATAAAGAGTGATCATGTTTTCTTCCGTATTTGGACCGGTCATGTGTGCAAAATGATCAGTTGTCCACTCGCATATTTTACTGATGGTTGATTTTCGGGTACTTCCAATCAGATCATTGGCAAGTAGCAGGCCGTAGGTCCAGTGTCCGGGTGCAGGTATTATCGAATTCGATTTAAGTTTTAATCCTTTGAACGTACAGTAGACATGATTCGGGTCGATTGTCCCATTGGGATAAGTGCACCCTTCCTTCTCATCAAAGTATTGTCGTCCATCGAAAAGCATTGTTAAGTCTTCGGGATTTAAGTCTTCCAGTGTCCACGGCACCAATTGCTGAATTTCGACTAGGAAACTCCAGGCAACCTGAGAAAAAAAGAGGTTTCGAGAATCTTCAAATGACAATATAGTAGCGGGAGCTTGCCATAATTTCCTTGACACATGATTCTCCAAAGGAGTAATTGGAGCGATGGAGCCTCCATTCAATGCAAATTGAAAGGCATCTTGCAGGAGACCTTTCAAGCCGGGAGACCAATCCTTCCATTGGATCCAACCTGAACCTTCCTCATACCAGACCACATGTTCAGCCGTTTTAGGATTAGAGATCAGCCACGCGTTGATGTCTGTGGTTACAGGTAATGTGATTTTCGGGATTTCAATTGGCTTGATTATCGCGGGGATTTCAGGCTGAAAAGGATCTTTAGGCAGTTCCTCTTTTTTATCAGATCCTGAAGAGCATGCCATGAGAAGTGCGGTAAGGCTAAAAACAAGGGTTAATTTTCTCATGCTAAATTATTTTTTGAAAATTTGTAGTATGGCTGGTAGGGTAAAACTCAAAGCACATGTACTACTATTAAAATTACCACAATGAAATCATTAAAATTAATCGCTTTATTAATCAGCTTCTCATTTATGATTGCTTGTTCGAGCGACGATGAAGTTGAAGCCACGGTTGACATACCTGCACAATTTTCCATCGATATACCTTCATCCATAAGTAGCAATACTGGAAATCTCAGCGGTCGAGCTACAGGAGATGGTGATGGAGTAATTGAAGGAGACGAAATTTATGAGAGCCTCAGATACTTCATTCATTTAGGGGAAGAGTCTGCTGATATTCTGGAGTTAACCTTGCAAGTCGGAGCTATTCTGGAAGCCAACAACGTACGCTCTTATACTTTCGATGGTGATGACGATGGACGTGAAAAACGAATCGATATCGCAGAAAATGTAACCAGAGGAGGAGTGTCTTACGAATATGAACTGATCATGGTAGACACAGAAAATGAAGAGCAAGCTGTTCAGCTACTGTGGAATACAAGTCCGGTATCAGGAGTGGGAATCCTTAAACCATTCAATATTGACAGATCTGATTTAGATGCCTCTGAGAATGCTTTCTTACGCATTGACTATAGTGAAGATGATGCTAACTATGATGCTACAATGACTATCTCAATTTCTGGTGTAGAGCCGGTGGAAAATGGAGATATTGATAACATGAAGATGTTTGTTGGAAAGAAAGGAGACATCATTGAAGTAATGGGCAATTCCAATCATCCAAATGTTGTAATCATTGATAAAGGTTTCACCGGAGGTAGAAACTATGCCTTTGTAGGAAGAGGAGATGAGTCTACAGATCTTGGAGTAGTTAAGCTTGCCTTGCCTCCGTCTTCTGTTACTACAGCGGATGTACTAGTTGACTATTCTGTTTTCAAAGTACTAGAAGACGAGATCAATGAAGTAGCAAACCTTGATGAGAGTACGATTGATGCAATACTAGCTGAGGCCTTATCTCCGGCATACTTTAATAATGATGGTTTCATTACTTCAGGAGAAGATAACAAGCCTGCAAGTTTCGATGCTACTTTTGTGAATCTCGATGGAATGAATCCTTTCGTGCCAAATGATATTAAGAACTTAGAAGTAAACTTTATCCAGTAGAGGTTTTTAGGTTAGTGAACAAAATCCCGACTGTAGTGGTCGGGATTTTTTTGTTTAACCAGCTGCCTCGTAGGCTTCCATAAGCCATCCGATTAATTCCTGATCCACCTCGTTTACTCCGGTAAGCTGAACCCTATGTGTGCACATGCTTCCAAATGGGCCAGAGTTTCCCAGCCGATCAGTTTCGGACTTTCCTTTTAGTTTGAGTCCTAAATCTATCCTGGTTTTTGTAGCAGGTTTGATCAATGCGAACTGCTTCTTCCGAATCATGCTTACACTGTCCTTCTTAGGAGTTTGCGTGATGTCAGTACCAAATTTCGCAATCGCTTCAACCAATTTTTCATAGATGGGAAAGAGTACTTCTTTGCCCTGATATTGGTTCTTAAGGAGGTCTTCTGAATCCTGTGAGCCAGCATCAGCTTTTCTTGCTTTAAGAGCTACGAAGTTTGCAAACCCATGAGTGAATCCGTGCTCAGATTTTAGAAAGTCCATGATAGCTTTATGCTTTTCTAGTTTGGATGCTTCCACCACTTTGATCCAATGCTCCAGTGGCTGTCCCGTTTTTTCTTGTAATCCTTTTTCCATGATTTTATTAATTAATGATTAGTTACCAACTGCCTAAAATCAAGCCCATAATTGTAAGTGAGATCACGCAATACCCGGCATTGATTAGGTACACTTTCAAGGTCTGCATTTCGAAAAGATAGAGTATTCCAAGAAAGGTAGCTACCCATCCGATTCCGGCGAACAAGCCGGCCATCGTACCAAAAATTATATTCGCCTCAGGTCCAATAAACATTTCTAAAACCAATGAAGCAAATAAGGCTAGCAGAAGGGATAACCCAAAGGTCTTAGAAACGCTTCGCTTTTTTAAATCCTCTTCCGTATATCCAAAGGCCGTCATCCAGGCTTTCCCGAAAAGGGGACCGTACCAAATGCCACCGATAAGGAATGATGAGATTGCGGCTAATATTACAGATAGCCAATTGATGTTTTGTAGTGCTGTTGCTAAATCCATTTTTCTTTTTTTTTGGTAAGATTAGCGCCAGCTACTGAGCTGCCATAGTAAAAAATTAACCTCTCCGATCGAGCGGAAAAAAGTTTGGGTCGTCTTGCTTGAATTCCTGATCAATGAATTCCTCTGGGTTGAATCCTGAAAAGTGCTTGAATTCTTTAATAAAATAGGACTGATCAGTGAAGCCACATTGATATGCTACCTGCGCCCAGGTAATCATCTCCTTATTATGAATTTTGTGCAGAATATCATTGAAGCGAAGAATCCGCTGTGCAGACTTTGGTGTGATACCGATGAATTTTTTGAATTGATCAATTAGGTGCTTTTGTGTTTTTGGATAGGCTTCTACAATTTCAGCAAAGTTGCTTGCAGAGGTATTTTGCAATTTTTCGTAGAAATCCAGTAACACTTGAGGAGGCAGTTTTCCGTCATCGAATCGATGATCCAGCCAAGCTTCAGCTCTTTTGAATTTCTCAGATGAATCGGAAAGTGTCATAAGTTCATCTCTCAGGTTTTTCAACTCATCGCCAAAAAACTCCTCCGTGCTTACTACTTTATCATGAATCTGACTTAGGTGAAAATGGAGAAATGGATAAGCACCAAACGGTTTAAACTGAATGACAAACATCTCTGAATTTTCGTGGGCAGAAATGGAAAGGTAGTTTTTGTGGACACCAGAAATCCAGACCTTTTCGTAGGCGTTGTTGGGCTCAAGTGTTTCGTTATCGAATGTATTTCTGATAATTCCATCCATTTCAAAAATTAGAAATACATGCCCTGTCGGCACCACACGCTCAATGGAATGATCTGGAAAAAAATCTTTTAGGTGGAAAACCGATTCAACGTATTTGGAGAGGTGGTTGGATAATTGATGTACTTCTATATTCATAGGCGGGAATGAAAGTCCTGATTTCGATCATTAAAATACGCTTTGATTCTAAACTAAAGAAATCCCGTTGAGATCCGTTGTTAACATTTCGGTCATTACATCAAAAAATGGACGCATCTGATTAAACGCATGAGAAAGTTTTTTGGCAAAATCAGGATCTGCCATTTCCTCTCTGCTGAAATCATGTTTGATCATAAACTGTTTATACCGCAGCAGATCTATTTCAGGATGATCCTTTTCAAATCCAAGAGGTGCAGTTTTTAATTGTTCACCGAGCAATTCGCCAAAAAAAGACTTGAATTGTTTTGAATCAATAACCGATCTCAATAGATCACCATCTTGTGCCAGTTGATTTCTAATATGCAAAAGATCCTGAGTGTTTGGGTTGAAGAATCCACCCATTACTTCTGCGCCATTCAAACCTATCCTGTAATAATATCCACCTCGTCGATCAGCTCCGGCACGACGCATAAAGCCTGCCCAATGCGTTTTATAAGGAGTCTTATCTTTTCCAAAACGGACATCTCTATAAATACGAAAAAGACTCTTTTTCCCTGAAGGTGTCTCAATGACATCATGGGTATTCATTTCACTGATAAGCTTATCGGCAAAAGCAATCATTTCCTGATGGGCTAGCTGATATTCCGACTTGTTAGATTGAAACCACTCTCTATTGTTGTTTTTGTTGAGTTTGCTGAGGAAGGATAGTGTTTCTTTCATAGAAGAAAATTAAAACGCAAAACAGCTTGTCGCAGTTCAGCTTCCTGTTCGTCACAAAATATCCTATTTGCATATAAAATAAACCATTGATCATGCTTTTGCGTGAACTTGCGGGTATGATAAATGGGATTAGAAGATATTTTGGATCATTACCTATCAGTTTCTTCAGTGCCTTATTGGCTACTATTGTTGTAGCATTTCTTACTGGCCTCCAGAGCTACTTGCTTCTATCTTTCAAAACTGACCCTGTGGAGGTTAAGAAACTGGAACAGGCTGTGTACTTTTTTCCAATAATCAATTATGGTGTCTGGCTTCTGCTTTCACCCCTTTTGTTTCGACTGATACTAATTGCAAATAAGCTCACTGAGACAGTCTGGCGCAATGCTTCATATGTTGTGCTGGGTATTGCGCTTACCTTGGTTCACGAGGTGGGAGCACTCTTTATTTATAATGGCGGATGTTATACAGCTTACCTGCTCAATTTCAATAGTCAATTCATAATGGATATTCAATCCGGAGTTTTGGGACTATCAAAGACCTTCATTGAATATTGGGTCATTTCATTTTTACTCATGCACTTCCACTCTAAGAAAAAGCTGAGAAAAGCCAAACTTAGGAACGTACAATTGGAATCAAACCTGGTAAAAGCGCAAATGAGCGCACTAAAGAATCAGCTGCATCCTCATTTTCTATTCAATTCATTTAATACCATATCAGCGCTGATGGAAGAGGATGTGCCTTTAGCACAGCGAATGATTGCCAAGTTGGGACTATTACTTAGAAAAATTCTAAAAGATGGAGATGTACAACTTGTATCTCTTGAAGATGAAGTGGAAATGGCAAAGCTTTACCTTGAAGTGGAGCAAATCAGGTTTAAGGGGCGTCTGGTGACACGTTTTGCCATTGACCCCAAAGTGAAGTTGTTTCCGATACCTACCTTAATACTTCAGCCGGCTGTTGAAAATGCCATCAAGCATGGGTTCTACAATAAAACGGGATCTTGCGAAATTTCAATCAAAGCGTATGAAGAGGATGAATACGTTTGTATAGAAATTATTGACAATGGCGCGGGAAAAAAGAATGATTCCAATGTTTCATTTGGTATTGGATTGACCAATATGAAGCATCGGCTGACAACATCGTATGGAGAGGGATACGAGTTGAATGTAAACGCAAAATCTGCATTAGACGGATTTATTGTTGAAATAAAAATCAGGAAGGGAACCACCAAAAATGAAAATATCAACAGCCTTAATCGATGACGAACCTTATGCTTCGGCACGAATAAAAAAGCTTATTCTGGCAGATCCCTCATTTGAAATCGTAGGTGAAGTTACAGGTGTGGAAGATGCAGTGAAGATGCTCCAATTCAAAAAGCCGGAGATGGTTTTTTTGGATGTGAAGATGCCTGACGGCACTGGGTTTGATGTGCTATCTCAGCTGCCGGCTGACTATAAGCCTTATGTGGTTTTTGTTACGGCCTACGATGATTTTGCACTCAAAGCTTTTGAGTACAATGCTATTGACTACATTTTGAAGCCTTATGAAAATTCACGTTTTTACAGGGTAGTCGAAAAAGCAAAGGAATTTGTTTACTTAAGGAGATCCTCCGAAATCAATCAGAAGATATCGGATTTGATTAACCAAGGAGAACAGAAACTCCAATCAGAAGCTCCACAAATAAAAATTACTGAAAAAGGTTGGGATGTCTTTATTGATTATCCAGATATCATGCTGTTCGAAGCACATGGAAACTACTGCAAAATTCATCTGAAAAATCGTTTTTACATCTATAAGCAAACCATGAAGAAGCTTGAAGATGAGCTTAGTTCCATGGAGTTTATACGCATTCATCGATCATACATTGTAAATCTGGCCAACATCAATACAGTTCAATACCTCGGTAAGGGTGAGTACGAGTTTGAGTTGTGTAATTCCACCAAGGTAATTTCGGGGAGGAGTTTCGCAGCAGACATTAAAGCCCAGCTCTCTATGAAGGTAAAGTCATAACTATTTGTGCCAGCTGTACATTTCGCAACGGTTGGTCACTTCATTTCCAGTTCGTCCCATCCTTTTGGCGATGCTTTTTTAGAATACGTTTCAATAGGTGATGTTTCGCAAGCTTCTCATATTGATCGTTTACTTAATTATCCTCGGTGGCTGCTCCCGTGTATTAGACGTACCAACCGATCAAGGCAATACGGCCGTTGATTTTGAAGTCTATCACAACATCATCATCGTGGAGGCTTATGTGAATGACAAGTGGTCAAAATTTATTGTGGACACCGGAGCAAGCATCTCTCTATTGGATTTTACGCAATCGAAGAAGTACAACTTCACCTATTTTATAGATGTAGATAATCGCCTCATGGGATTTGGAGGAAGATCGAGGCTAATGCGCACATCTGAGGTTTCGTTTGCCATTAAGGGCGCTTCGTGGGATCGTTCATTTAGCTTTTCAGCTTCAGATTTAAGTGGTCTCAATTCGATTCTTTCACAAAGTCAACAACGAGTACTTGGCATTCTGGGCAATGACTTTCTGGAAAGTCACGGTGCAATCATCGATTATCAAAAAAAGAAATTGCTTATGGCAAGGCTTGATTAAGCATAAGAATTTTCGATGCAGGGTGGGGAAATTATCATAGTAGAGTATTATAAGCGCCCCGCCCGCGTCGAAATAGATTTAGTTCAGATTGGAGCTAAAGGCCTTCTCAGTTTTTTCTGCAAAAAGCTTAAAATTCTCCATCCAACGACGAGCAGGTTTTTTATACATTCCTGGAAATAGCAAGGCTATAAGTCTTGGCATAACCCAATCTATCCGTGTGTACTCTACGGTCGTTTCATAGCGAGTTTGTCCATTCTCAAGCTTTGTAAACGTACATTTCATAGAGTTGTCCATATGCTTGTGATGATAGATTGCCTCAAAGGAATGGGGTAGGTCGTTGTTGATGATGGTTTCCGTAAGCTCCAATTTATGTTTCCCATTTCTGTAGTACATCTTGGAGATGGCACCATTTTCTCCAGCGTTGCCTTCTAAGAGCTTCTTCTTCTCGAAACCTTCCTGGTATTCTTTGAGATTAACGGGGTCGGCAAAAAGCTCAGCTACTTTTTCTAGTGATTGTTTAATGTCGATAGATCCGTTGAATTTCATTATTGTTTTCACTCTAGATAAGTTATGTAAATATCAAGAGGTAACAAAACAGACAATCTACCTTGGCTCAATCAGATCCCACAGGTTTCCATAGAGATCTGCAAAGACACATACTTTACCATATTCTTCTTCAGAGGGTTCTCTTACTATTTCTACACCATTGGCCTTGAGGAGTGAGTAATATCCATCCAGATCATCAGTGTGCATAAATAAGAAAACCCGACCTCCGGTTTGGTTGCCAATTGCTTTTTCCTGACCCTCACTTGCAGCTTTTCCAAAAAGGAGGGAAGTGGTAGAGCCGGGAGGAGCTACACGAACCCAGCGCTTAACATCACTCAATCGAGTATCTTCAAGCAATACAAAACCTAGCTTCTCGGTATAGAATTGGATAGCTTCGTCATAATCCCGAACGACAAGTGTGAGCTGAAAGATTTCGTTTTTCATAAACTGTGCATGCTAATTGTCAGCCTATAAAGTGATCAAAAACGCTACGCCTCAATCCACTTAAATTGAAATTGCTTTTCGGGAATTTTCACTCGTTCCGAAAGTCTTTCCAACCTTTGAGGAAGAGCCATTAAATAGTCTCTGGCCTCTTCTGCTTTTTCATTGATTCCTCCAATATTCTCAATATTCCACTCTTTGATGAGTGAGTTCAGAATGTCAATATAATCCTGCGTGGTGTAGACCATGGTTCGCTGTGCAGCATCAGAAAAGTGCTTAAAAAGTTCGCCAATCTTACCGCCTGATTCTCGCAAGAAATGAGCGGGCATCACAATCTTTTTCTTCATCATATCCTCAAAAGCGATCATGACCTCACTTGGATCTATTTCGAAAATACGTTTGATAAAATTCTTGTATGCACTCGCATGACGTGCCTCATCTGAGGCTATGATTCCACACATTTTAGCTAAAAGTGTATTTCCTGCCTTTTTAGCCAGACTAGCTACTCTCCGGTGAGATATGTTGGTGGCTAGTTCTTGAAAGCTGGTATAGATGAAGCTACGATAAGGATCTCTTGAAGTTTGAATATCGAATCCGTCGTTTAGCAAATGATGGGTAGATACTTCCATTTCTCTCATATCCACTCTGCCAGATAGGTATAAGTATTTGTTTAGCAAGTCACCATGACGGTTCTCTTCTGCTGTCCATCCTCTTACCCATTGTCCCCATCCATTTCTGGTTTCTTGATTCACTCCATCCATGTCCATCAACCAGGCTTCATAGGTTGGAAGGGCTTCTTCCGTAATGGTATCGCCAATGAGGACTGCAAAAAGGTCATAGTCCATCTCAGCTGAATGTCCCTGAATATCGCGTATTTCCTCCATGAAATCAGGAGAATTAGAATCAGGAAGAATATCAGAAGGCTGCCATATTTCTTCAATAGGTTTTAGGTATTTCCCCAATAGCTCATCCATCGATTTCTCGAGGGTTTGCATCACTTCTTTTCGAATGTTATTCAAGTTCATTACACGAAGGTATTTCTATGAATCGGATTGTAGCCCTTTTCATTGAAGTTTATAGCCATAAGATTAAAAGAAAAATGCTAAATGCTTTTAGCGGTGTTTAATGGTGAAATCCCACGATGATCGGGCATTCAAAAATTACAGCCATCGGGCAATGGCGACACCTTATCCAGTCCCGCTGCAAAGTTATTTGGAAAGTCTGCAATGCTAAACCCATCTCCAACAGAACCTTTCATCACAGCTCCACCATATCCGGTATTGTTCATATGAGCTCGGACCCACACCATTTGATCTTTAGTAATTTCTACTTTGCCGCCATTTCTAATAAAAGGCTGCTCATTTGTGTGACTGTGCAGCAGGATTCTGCGGTAAATCAATTCACCTTCCTCTGATACTACTTCCCACCAGTCGGCATATTGCTCGCAGCCTGTATCAGGACTGGAGATAGTTACCGAAAACGAATACCTGTTTTCTTGTCCAGACACACGGACTTGAGTCACATCCGCCTGACGTTGCACTTTATTAAACTCATCGGTGGATGATCCTGCAATGAGAAATGAAAGGAGTAGGATGAATGCTTTCACACAATAAAAGTATTCAATTCAATGATGAGATGAGTTCTTTGAATGTTAGATCTGGTACCTCCGCTTCACCGGAAATAATAAAATCAGCCTCGAGAAATTGTCCGTATTGGAGGTGAGATTTCCACACATGCTCAAGAAACCAATCCGGCTCATCACCCCAACGAGTTTCTTTTCTTCGTCGATCCAAAAATGTTTCTTTTGAAACTTGTATCCAGACAGTCGTATCAAACAAACTGAGTAATTGCTGATTGGCAAAAACCAGGATTCCTTCAACGACGATTACGTCATAGGCAGATCCATTTTCCTCGATTGCCTGGCAAAGACGATAATAGTCCACTGATTCGGGCCGTTCCCAATCGGTGCGGTCTTGGATTTTCGGAATCTGCGATGCAGGAAACACATAGTCATCCATATCCAAAAGCAAAACCTGTTTTGAAGACAATTGCTCTTTTATCCTACATGCAAGGCTTGACTTTCCTGATCTGCTACATCCGCCGATTCCGATAATTTGAGGCATGGATTTAAGACTGGAAATTTACAATAAGATAGCTCAGCGCAAACCCGGCAGTTATGTAAAGAATGATGCTAAATATCGCAACGAATAAATACTTGAAGTATTCAAGAAAAGATTTTGGTTGAAAAAAAGAGGAGCAGGAATAGATGATATAAAAAGCCAAAAAAACGAACATCATCACTTTGGGAGTAGCCACTAGATAATTATCGATCAACATTACACCCGTTGTAAATAGGATATATATACCTGTGATATAGAAGCCAATCGTCGAGTATTCGGTGAAATTATATCGCTTTCGAAAAAACAACTTCAGGTTGCTGGCGATGGAAAACACCAGGATTAGCATGATGTTATTGATGTGCGTCACCATGAATGTTGCTGCATTCTTGAATTTTAGTACTTGCGGATGGATTTCTTCATTGGTTTGCTGAAACTGACGTGCCAGTGGGTCGTAATCCATCAAGGCTTTTAGAATTAAGAAGAAGGCAGTTAGTACAATAAAAAAAGCAACTGGTTTGTAATAAGTCTTTCGCCTTCCTGCAACGAACTCACGAAACATCCTTCCAGGTTTGACAATTAAGGATCTGAGTGTAAACAGGAGAGGCCCCTGCAATGCAAAAGTGGAGCTAAAAAAGTCATCAATCGCCTCCTTAAAGGTTATACGCTGGATTTTAGCAGACTGTCCACACTCCTGACAGTAGTTTCCGGTGAGTATAGTATTACAGTTCAGGCAATGTTTGGAAGTAGCGTCAGGCATACAATGAAATTAGCCAAAGTTTATAATGTTATAGTTGAATTATAAATAATATCTCTTTTACCTATAAAAATTCTTTTGCCAATCAACTGATTTCTAAAACAAAGTAGAATATCAATATGTGTAAAACCAATGAACCTTTCTCAAATTCTCGGGTTATCCAAATACATTCCAATCATCTGCATTTTCAGTAACTTTACTTTCCCAAATTGAAGCAACATGACCCCAGAAGTTGAGATTTATAAGCCCAAGAATCACATTCGAATCGTTACAGCCGCATCTTTATTCGATGGACATGATGCTGCCATCAACATCATGCGAAGGATCATACAGTCTACAGGCTGTGAAGTGATTCACCTCGGTCATAACCGTTCCGTACAGGAAATCGTGGATTGCGCGATTCAGGAGGATGCCCAAGCGATTGCGATCACTTCCTATCAAGGTGGGCATGTGGAGTATTTCAAATACATGTATGATTTACTCAAAGAGCGCGGGGCAGACATCAAGCTCTTTGGAGGTGGAGGTGGTACCATTCTTCCAGAAGAAATCAAGGAGCTGCACGATCATGGCATCACGCGCATTTATTCTCCTGACGATGGACGGGCAATGGGATTGCAAGGCATGATCAATGATCTGGTAAAGCAAAGCGACTTTGCCGTGGGTGAAAATCTCAATGGACAGGTGAAGCAAATCAGTACGAAAGATCACGCAGCAATCGCACGAGTGATCTCAGCGGCAGAAAACTATCCGGATCAGAACAAAGAGGAGATGGAAGCGTTGCGAAAGCAAGCAGCAAACACGCCGGTCCTGGGAATCACGGGTACGGGAGGAGCAGGAAAGTCCTCATTGGTTGATGAACTTGTCCGTCGTTTTCTTGTAGACTTCAGAGACAAAAACATAGCTGTAATTTCTGTAGATCCATCCAAGCGCAAAACTGGAGGTGCATTGCTGGGTGATCGAATTCGGATGAATGCGATTTTTAACGAACGTGTCTACATGCGCTCGCTTGCTACACGTCAGTCAAATCTCGCACTTTCCAAATATGTGCAGGATGCCATAGATATTGTAAAGGCAGCCAACTTCGATTTGATCATCCTAGAAACCTCGGGCATTGGTCAATCAGATACCGAGATCACCGATCACTCAGATGCTTCGCTCTACGTGATGACACCAGAATACGGAGCTGCAACTCAGCTGGAAAAAATCGATATGCTGGACTTTGCTGACATCATCGCGCTCAACAAGTTTGATAAGCGTGGAGCACTGGATGCATTGAGAGATGTGAAAAAACAGTATCAGCGTAATCACCAACTTTGGGATGCCAAATCTGAAGACCTTCCCGTTTTTGGAACCATCGCATCTCAATTCAACGATCCGGGCATGAATCAGCTGTACTTATCGCTGATGAATTTGATCGCTGAGAAGACTGGCTCAGACCTGAAGTCTTCATTCGCAAGCACTGAGGAGATGAGCGAGAAGGTGTTTATCATTCCACCTAAGCGAACACGCTACCTATCCGAGATTACCGAAACAATTAGAGGATATAATGAAAAAGCACTTGAGCAACGTAAGGTTGCGCAAAAGCTCTATAGCCTGGAGCAGTCTGGCGAAATCCTCAAAGACCAGAAAGATGCACTTACTGCGATCGACAAAGCCAAAGAAGATTTGAAACTGGATCTTGATCCGCACAACCTGAAGATCATCGAAGGATGGAATGATAAAAAGGCCAACTACGAAGGCGATGAATATTCTTATGAGGTTCGAGGAAAAGAAATTAAGGTAGAGACGACCACAGAGACTCTTTCCCATTCCAAAGTTCCAAAAGTGTCACTACCGAAATACGAAGGATGGGGCGATATCCTGCACTGGAGCCTGCAAGAGAATGTACCGGGAGAGTTCCCATTTACGGCAGGTGTATTTCCATTCAAGCGTAAAGGTGAAGATCCAACACGAATGTTTGCCGGAGAAGGCGGACCGGAGCGAACAAACAAGCGCTTTCACTATGTATCACAAGGACTTCCTGCTGCGAGACTTTCCACAGCATTTGATTCGGTAACACTCTATGGAGAAGATCCGGATTATCGTCCGGATATTTACGGCAAGATTGGTAATTCTGGAGTAAGCATCTGCTGCCTGGATGATGCCAAAAAGCTATACTCAGGTTTCGACCTTTGCGACCCAACCACGTCTGTTTCAATGACGATAAATGGTCCAGCAGCAACCATCTGTGCGTTTTTCATGAATGCAGCCATTGACCAGCAATGTGAAAAGTACATTGTAGAGAAAGGGATGGAAAAGGAGATAGAGAAGAAAATTGAAAAAATCTATAAGGACCGTGGAGTCGCTAGGCCGGTTTACAAAGGCGACCTTCCGGAAGGACACAACGGACTTGGTTTGATGCTCCTGGGCGTGACAGGAGATCAGGTGCTTCCGGCTGATGTCTATCAGGAAATGAAGGTGAAAGCACTTTCATCAGTCCGCGGAACTGTTCAGGCAGACATTCTAAAAGAGGATCAAGCGCAAAATACATGCATTTTCTCCACAGAGTTCTCGCTGAGACTCATGGGAGACGTTCAGCAGTATTTCATTGACAACAATGTGAGAAACTTCTATTCAGTTTCTATCTCAGGCTATCACATCGCAGAGGCTGGAGCAAATCCGATCACGCAACTTGCATTTACGCTCGCAAATGGATTCACATTCGTGGAATACTATCTATCCAGAGGAATGGACATCAATGCCTTTGCGCCAAATCTTTCATTCTTCTTCTCTAATGGAGTGGATGCAGAATATGCAGTAATTGGGCGTGTAGCCAGACGAATCTGGTCCAAAGCCATGAAGCTGAAGTACGGAGCAAACGAGCGCGCTCAAAAGCTGAAATACCACATTCAGACTTCAGGTCGCTCTCTTCATGCCCAAGAAATCGACTTCAACGATATCAGGACCACACTCCAGGCCCTCTATGCGATTTACGATAACTGTAATTCCTTGCATACAAATGCCTATGATGAAGCTATTACCACGCCTACAGAAGGTTCAGTGCGTAGAGCTATGGCCATCCAGTTGATCATCAATAAAGAGCTGGGCTTGGCGAAGAATGAAAATCCAATGCAAGGATCATTCATTACCGAAGAACTAACCGAATTGGTAGAAGAGGCTGTCATGATTGAGTTTGACAGAATTACCGAGCGAGGAGGTGTGCTTGGTGCGATGGAAAGTATGTATCAGCGAGGCAAGATTCAGGAAGAATCTCTCTACTACGAGACCAAAAAGCATACAGGAGAATTACCGATTATTGGTGTGAATACGTTCCTCTCTTCAAAAGGCTCACCTACCATTATACCGGATGAAGTGATCAGAGCAACACAAGATGAGAAAGAGCAACAGATCACCAACCTGAATGCCCTGAAAGAAGGTAACGCTGGAAAATCCGACGAGATGCTTACTCAATTGCAGGAAACAGCACTTCACAATGAGAATACTTTCGCCACCTTAATAGAAGCAACTAAGTATTGTTCATTGGGTCAAATAACTCATGCCATGTTTGAGGTAGGTGGCCAGTATAGACGAAATATGTAATGCAATATGAAGCTTCAACACCCGTAGAATATCTCGAACTTCTTGAGGAGGATTGGAGAAAAGGCACACTCATGGAGCTACGAGCAATCCTTTTAGCTCAGCCGGACATTGTAGAAGGAATAAAGTACAAAATGCTGAGCTATGCCGATGAAAAGGGAGTCATGTTTCAGCTAAACGCTCAGAAAAACTACGTTGCACTCTACGTAGGCAATGCCAGTAAAGTAGACCCATCTGGCAAGCTTTTGGAAGGAATTGATCATGGAAAAGGATGCCTTCGTTTCAAGAAGTCAACAAATCCTTCAGAAACACAAATTGAGGGCTTTGTCAAAAAAGCACTTGATATGTGGAAGAAAGGCGAGGACTTTGATTGCTAATCATAATAGCTGATGAGTCAGGAATAAGCCGCTCGTGTATTTCAACTTTGTTTTACCAATTGCTAGCTGCAAATTGATAGGATGGTTGTCCGTAGATATCGCTGGATTACACTTGCTTACTTTCTGCTGATTGTTGTGATCTACTTGGTGCCATTCCTGAATTTTCTTGGACCTTTCAAAGCACTATTGGCTGGTCTACTCATTGCTCAGTATTTTGGAATGAAAGAAAGCAGTCCAGCAGAAGCGTTAGGATTGACTGCTCCAAAAAGCTGGCTTAAAACAATAGTCATTGCGATAGGTCTGGCCATACTAATTTTTGTCATTCGGGCTTACTTTATTGAAGATTGGATTCACACGTTATTCCCATATCCTAAAAATATTGAAGCAGTAACGCCGGATACCAATGAGCCAGCCAATATCATAGGTTGGATTTTTTTGATGCTCTTTTTCGCCGCTATTCCTGAGGAACTCGTTTGGCGTGGATTTTTGATTCCGCAACTAGCCTTTGTTTTCGGTTCAAAAAAATGGGCATGGTTGATTTCGATACTGTTGGTGTCTGTCTTCTTTGGGTTTGCACATAGTTATCAAGGGCCGGCAGGCATTGCTTCCACGGCAGTGGGAGGCCTGGCTTATGGTTTGGTCTATTACTTCGATGGGAGGTCACTATGGAAAGTGATAATTGTGCATTGGCTAGTCAATTCGTTGAGCCTAATCGTCGAAACACAGGGTTGGTAAAATCCCTTGTGATTCATTTAAATCAGCTGTAAGCGAATAGTAGGCAATGTTCACCGAAGTTTCCGGAGTGTCGATCAAAAGGTGGCCCTTTTCTAAATTCTTTTTCTGGTTCTTTGCACAAGTTTCTGATGCCTGTAGCATCTAAGCTTTAAGAACAAAAACACTACTATGACAAGAATTTCAAAATACCTTTTGGTTGGGCTCATTGTGAGCACCTTATTTTCGTGCGGAAGCGATAGTGATGATCCAATCGAAGAAATGAATGTGAGCCCTGAGGTGGCAACCTCTCTGGATGACCTAAACCTCACAGCCGGCTTTCAGTCAACAACAGTTTCCCTTGCTTCTGCATTTACTGATGCCGACGGGGATGACCTCAATTTCAGCGCGACAAGTAGTCCGTCTTCTGTGATTACGGTAGCCGTTTCAGGTAGCAACTTGACTATCAATGAAGTGAGCGCAGGAAATGCTTTGGTGACTATTACTGCATCCGATGGAAATGGTGGGAATGCCAGCACAGATTTTACAGTGACTATTATGGAAGAATCTACCGAATGCAGCAATGACAATTCGATCAATCTTCAAAATACTACGTGTGATAATACGCCAACCGAGGACAATGAATACACGGAAACATTGGAAGTCAATGATATTCGAAAGATTGTTACCAATAGAGTTCCAGATCATGATTACGGCAATCAAATCGCCAATTTGGGAGTAATGTCTCTCGTTTCAACCACTGAGACGTTTACATTTACTGCTGATCCGAGCTTAGCTATGAGTACTACCGGTATCCTGGATGAGAATAACCGACCAGCATATGACTATGGTATTGCGTTAAATGGCGTACCTATTGACCCTGCTCCGGCTGAGCCATTCATCTTTACTGTTGACAATCCAGGAGGATCAAATGACGGGGAATACAATTGGGATTGGGTTTTCGAGCCAAACAATAATCGTACGGCGGTTGGACTCGATTGCAATACCGCGCATCTTCAGCCGACTGACAACAATACAAAGGGATTGATCCATTATCATGGAGATATGGTGGTGTATGCTAATAGCTTGCTTGCCGGGCTAGGTGACGGCACCACTGAGCCAACTGATGCTGTTCAAGTAGGTTGGGCATCAGATGGATTCCCAATCGTCTATAAATACGGGCCAAACTCCGGAGGTACGGATGTGGTGCTTCTTGAGTCAAGTTATCAGCTAAAGGATGGTGAACGTCCTGGAGATGGAATGACAGAGCCATGCGGAGAGTATAATGGTAAGTACACCAATGACTATGAGTTTGTAAGTGAATCTGGAGATCTGGATGAATGCAATGGTATAAGCAGATCCATTACACTGACTACACCGGCTGGTGGCTCAGAGACGTTCAGCTACTTTTATGTGATTACAGACGAGTTTCCCGTTATCGGAAGATGCCTTTCTGGCACACCTGATGAGGACTTTTCTAAAATGCCCTAAAGCAATTGGGAAGCCTCGTGAGAGGCTTCCTTTTCCTTATATATGACAACTCTCTCGCTAATACTATCTCTTCTTTACGGATCTGAATTCCATGAATTCAAAATTGGTCGTTTCGAGCTGCGACCCGAAGCAGAGAGCATCTCTCTTTACATTCGACTCGATAGGTATAACATTCTGGAAGCCATTCGTCCGGATTGCTCAGATTATAATCAGCTGGACAAGTGCTTTGAAGAATACATCAACACACACTTCTCACTGACGTTCAACGGAACCAAAGTCTCAGCTAAACATAGAGAACATGAGTTCAAAGATGAGTTCATTGAGCTCTATTTTGATCTAGACATTTCGCCTGAAGGGATTACCAAAATTGATGTTTATAATAGCACCCTCCTTGAATTAAATGAAGGTCAAGAAAACATCCTCTACAGCATGCTTAATGATAAACGCAGGTCTTTTCGAATGAACAAGGATCGAACTAGAACCATGATTGTGTATTAACAGACATAAATGTGGCTGCATTCTAGCGAATTACTATTTCAATCTGTTCATTCTTTGTTCGTATTTTCAACCATTCTGCTATTTTCTTAGTGTCATTTCTTCGCAGTGGTTTGGTAAAATCAAGTACTACCATGCAAGCCGTGTCAAGTCTGTTTTCGGTCTGATTGAAGAATTGGGCATCGCCTATAAACAGATTCTCCAGAGTAGGATACTGCACTTTTAGTTCGGCCATGATGTCGCTTGTAGGGTAGGTTTCTTTTTGAAACTTGAGTAACTCGTCTTCCAAGAGCTTAATTTTCTCATCTTTAGATCTGAGGACATCTTCATTTTTCCTGTAAAGATCTTCGATAAGCTGACTCTTCATTTCTCTTCCGATTTCTTCGAAAGCCTTTTGCTGAAAGTCCTGATTTTCTTCATAGCCCTGATGAACCCGTAGTTCGGCGTCATTCAGGTTATACGATTCGAGGTTCATCTTGATTTTCTCAATCAATTCATTAGTTAATTTTTTTCCATAGAGTGTTACCTCTACAGCCTTTTCATTCTTAGTAAAAACAACCTTGTTTCCGATCACCTGAGTCTCTGGAAATCTAAACTCGCGAGCAATAAACGTATTTGCATTTTGCTCAAAAACGGTCTTTCTCACAAGATTATATGCCAGATAGATGCTAGGGATTACCGTGATAAGCACGAAGAAGGAGATATAAAATTTGACTCGTTTCTCTACAATAGGGTCTTCAAATTTCTTTCTTGGAAACTTTAAAAACCTGACGATCAAAAAAGTAGAAACGCCAATGAAAACACTATTTATAACGAATAGAAAAAGTGCCCCAAAGAAATAAAACCAATTCAAATTGGCCAATCCATAGCCTGCTGTACAAAGTGGTGGCATCAATGCCGTGGCAATCGCTACTCCGGGAATTGCGTTTGATTTTTCTTTTCTGGAACCGGCAACAATGCCCGCCATTCCGCCAAAAAAGCCAATCAGGACATCCCACAAAGTTGGATAAGTACGAGCCAGTAATTCAGATTGAGCTTCATGGAGTGGCGTGATCAGGAAGTAAAGTGAGCTCGTTGCAATACTGATTACAACAGCCACAGTAAGGTTACGACCCGCTTTTTTTATCAAACCAAAATCATTGATTCCAGCGCCAAGACCAATGCCCATAATAGGTCCCATAAGCGGCGAAATAAGCATTGCGCCAATGATAATCGCTGTAGAGTTAACATTTAACCCAATTGAAGCAATGAAAATTGCAAATATGAGAATCCAGAGATTGGTGCCTTTAAACTCCACACCTTTGGTCATTTCAGCAATCGTTGTACTGAAACGTTCTCTATCTTTATTGAGGTCAAAACGATCTTTGAAAAAGTTCTTGATACTCTGAATGAGATGAAAGTCTGCTCTTTTCATGCAGGAAAGTTATAAGAGAATTGTATTTTGAATACAACATTCGATTTAGACATCAATATTTGAGTATTGGGACACAATTCTGCGATTTTCCTCAGTCAATTTCTAATTTTGCTATATGAATAGCAAGAAGATTTACCTCTCGATCCTCTCAGGATTGATTTGTGCAACCTTAAGCGGACAAATATTAAAAGTCGATAAGGGATCATTAGCTTCAGATTCGTCCAACTACTTCATTGGTGTGATAGATGCCACATTCGCTATTAATAATCGAAGCTCAACAGTGGATGAGCAAAATGTATATATCGGAATAAATAATAATGTAGATGTGGTCTACATCGGAGATAAATCCGCTACCGTTTTTCTAAGTGGTCTCAACTACTTCAAAATCGGAGATGGACCATTGATCTATAATGGAACTGCTCACCTTCGTCAAATCCTAAGAAGGTCCGCCAAGCTAACCCCGGAAATTTATGGGCAGGTGCAGTTTGATGAATCCAGGAATATGGAATTGAGATGGTTACTTGGAGGAGGTTATCGATGGAATATCCTGCAGAAACGTAACTCTCTTTACGCCGGACTTGGGATTTTTCGAGAGACGGAGCAGTGGATCGCAGGTGATCTGAGTGTCAACAAAGAACTATGGAAAATGAATTCCTATGTGAGCGCAGATATTAAACTTACGCCGACTACAAACATCAATGCGATTGTCTATTTACAATCCGGCAGAGATGGAACAATAGATCAATTTCGTAATCGAGTAAGCGGTCAATTGGAGTTTAAAAATGCACTAACAGAGCAATTTAAAGTGAAGATGACTTCTAATTTTTTACTGGATGATCGCCCAATCATACCGTTGAATAAATTCATATATGAAGTCTACTTTGGGGTAGAATATAGTTTTAATTGATATTTACAGATGAAGCTAAAGAAAATCTTGATTGATATTGTTCCAGTACTTGTTGGTATTCTGCTGGCACTTTTCATCAATCAGTATCAGCAATTCCAATCTGAAAAGGCCTACATCAGGAATTCTGTTGAGTCTATCATTCTGGAGAATGAAGAAAATATTAAAGAGTTGGAATATGCCCTACAAAGGCAGGCCACATTTATGGATACGCTTGAAAGTTATTTGGATCAAGATGAATACACGCTGGCTGATGTTCTTAAAAAAGCAAAGGGCGTGTACTCTCCTGACTTGAAATCTACTACCTGGAAATTTCTTGTGCAGGATTCAAAACACACCTTGGTCTCCTATGAATTCATAAATCAGTTGGCGGAAATTGAGAAATACGAGGTATTAGTAAATCGTTACAATGTCAAAATTGGTGACATCATATTCCAACCGGCGTTTTTTGACAATCCGCGAATGAAGGATGTTTTTTATATCCTGTTTAGTGACTTTGGATCCATTGAACAAAGCATGATTCTGGAGCTGAAATCTTTTAATGAATATGCAAGAGACACTTATGCTATCTCGAAGGATTCAAAACCAAACGGATAGCGGAACCTATTTGATGACCTTATATATTACCTCATTCGCCGGTAATGCAAATCGTGATTTTTCCTTTTCGCTCAATTCGTCAACGAAGCGTTCTTCTTCAACTTTGAAGCCTGCACTTGCCAACCTGCTTGCGTAATCTTTGCCATACAACCGTACGTGATCATCTTGTCCAAAGGCCTTTTCTCGTTCTTTTGGATCAATAATAGATTTATCCTCGTAGGTAGTGTCAGGGAATGGATAAAAGAATGGTACCTGCAGAATTGCCCAGCCTCCGGGCTTCAAGACGCGTCGCATTTCACTCAGGGCTTTTATATCATCATCTACGTGCTCCAATACATGATTGCAGAAAATAATGTCAACAGAATTATCCTCAAAAGGAATTTCGTGAATATCCATTTTCACCTTAGCCAACGGAGACTCAATATCTGCAGTAATGTATTCCAGATTTTCCAGCGCTTCAAAACGATCCATGAAGCACAGCTCTGGCGCTACATGTAGCATTTTGGCCTCTTTCGTGAAGAAATCAGTTTTCCTTTTCAAGTACAGCCAAATCAGTCGATGACGTTCGAGTGCAAGACATTTGGGACACAAAGCATTACTTCGAGATGAAAGTCTTCCGTAGGGTAAAAATTTTCTAAAATGTGATTTACATACTGGACATTCTACATTATTGCCACGATAAAAGACGGCCATTATTCGCATAGCGATATGACTAAATAATTGTAAATATTTACGTGGTACGTGCCTTAAGAAAAAAGAAATGATAAACTTCACCGTGCGCCCATTTAGCGGCGCAAGTTATTTATTCATCCACCGACGCACAATCATTGCTGAAAATTTCTCTATTTTGGTTTTTCAATGAAACGCTTACTCATTTCTGTTCTGCTCGTTATCGCTGCTTTGGGCTGTCTCGCTCAAAAAGAAAAGCCTGTGCAGGAAGAATTGCCCACTGAAAATCTGGAAATGAGAAAAGACTCCAATAAGCGAGTAAATCGTCCAAAACGCAAGAGATATGGGGTGATATATGTACCGAATGGGGATAAGATCTTGTATGGAAACCTATGTGTTTTGGAGGAAACTCATAAAATGGGATTTGAATACCTGGTGGAGCCAACGAATATTGCAGGAAGCAAAACTTGGAAAGGTAAGTTTGTTAATAACCTTTGGGTAAAAACTAAACTGGTAGTGACCAGATCACCATTTTGGAAGCTTATATTGAATAAGAAGATTAAGAAATGTAGGGTATTGAGTGGCGATCTGGTCGGATAAGTATTAACTTCTAGTTTCTTTAACCTAATCCCACAAATGATGAAAAAGATAAAGTTTCTCATTTTACTTCTTCTGTTTTCATGCGCCAGTGTCACGGAAGAAATCTATTTGAATAATGATGGAAGCGGTGAATATCTGGTGTATACTGACGTAATCTCCAGCACTCGAGGCATGATGTTGGGTATGATGAGCAGCATCTATCCGGATGCATCAGCAGATAGTCTGAGACAAATAATTGACGACCAGATTTGGGCGGATATGTCAGATGAGGTGGACTCACTCATAGATTTCTCTACTCGTGTCCCCGATAGTATAAAAAATGATCCTGATAAGCAGAAGTACCTTGAAAGAATGGAAATGTTTATGAAGGGAAGTAAGAAAGATGGATTCCTCAACTCAGGGATGAGTTATAGATTTCAGGCCGTGGCGGAGCTGGAAGATTTTGTAGAATTTATGAATGAAAACCAGTCAGCAACGAGTGGTGGAATGGGTATGGATTTACCCAATATGAAGGTGAAATACAGTTTCGATGGAAAATCATTCTCGCGAACTACCGTAATGGATGAAGCGATCGAGATGAATGATTCTACGATGATGATGCTTAGTACAATGCTTGAAGGCGCTAAATCTCGCCTAATCATTCATCTACCCAGAGAAGTTAAGATGGCAAGTAAGAGCCAATTGTTTGAACAGAGTGGAAAAGATGTCGTTTATGAATTTGATTTACTCAAAGTGATCAATGGAGAGCAGTCCACAGATATAAAAATAGATTTTTGATCATGGAACCACGTCCAGTTCAATTCTCCAGGACCAAGCTCACCGAGCTAATGATTCCATCCTTCGCCAACTTTGGTGGAAAGGTACATGGTGGTCTTATTCTGTCATTGATGGATAAAGTAGCTTATGCGGTTGCCAGTAAGCATGCAGGCACATATTGTGTTACTGTGACCGTAGATGGAGTTGAGTTTTTACAGCCGGTGGAAGTTGGTGAGTTATTGACCTTAGATGCAGCTGTTCATTATGTAGGGAATAGCTCCTTGATTGTGGGTATTAAGGTTACCTCAGAAAACGTGAAAACCAACAAAGTGAAACATACGAATAATAGCTACTTTACCATGGTTGCTAAAGGTGACGATGGAAAACCATCACAAGTGCCTGAACTTATATTGGAGAATATGACCGAGATGAGACGCTTTGCTGATGCCATCAAGCGCAAAGAAGTAAAGCGTGAGGCAAATGCCAAAATAAAGAAGGAAGAGGATGAGTTTATTCCCGTTGATGATATGGAGCTTCTAAACAATCAACGATGCAAAATAGAGTTCAAGCTGGACGATGAAATCAACGATCTTTTTTCCGATACATAAATTTCAGACCTGACCAATCTTCATCAACTGCACACACTTTTACATCCACTAGTCCACCCTTAAGACCAAATTCCCGGACAATATTCCCATTCAGGTCTGTTTCAATTTTGGAGCCACCTTTGGGCCATGAAACCCACAAAGTACCGTCTTTTTTCAAGGCTTTTTTCCAATTCTTCCATTCAGCATTTAGCGTAGCTAAATGAGTGATGAAGACATGCTGAAAATCATAGGGAGGAGCATTCAGTTGATCCACCCATTCGGTGTCTTTTGGTGTTTCTTCCAGCAGCTCAAAATAGTTTTCAGGAGAATTAAATAAGAAACAATTGTATCCCTCTTTGATACCTAGTTTTTTCCACAGCGGGTTTTTCGAATAGCCAGCCATTAATTACAGTAGTTAGGTGTTTCTCCTTCCCAATCCCGTACGGTAGCGCCTTCAAATTCACCGCAAGCCCTGCTTCTTTGCCCGAGAGCGATGTAAGCATTTGCGCTGGTCACGTATGAAGCAGCACTATCCGGCCACACATACTTATTCCAATCAGAAGCTTTTATTGCCATATCCGGATCATCTAGCTCAAGATAGATGTCTGCAAGGTTGGTGTATAGGTAATAATGTGATTCGGGTACATACTTTTCGTTGATCACTAATGCATACCCTTCGCCATAAAAGGCCTTGTATCTCTTGATAGCCAGCCTATGAGCAATAAGGAGGTGATCCAGCGCTTCCTCGGGATTATTCATCTCATCTCGTTGTATTTCAGCAATCTGAACAAGAGAGGTGATGATTTCATATTCCCCGACGAGGAAATTCTTGAGAATTTCAATAGCCTTTTCCGGCCGATCAGTTTCTTTATAAGCATCGGCTAGCTTTTGTCTGAGCTCATAAAATGGCAAATTAGGCGCAAACTCCTGAACAAGCTCATACAATGAGATGGCGCCATCATAATCTCCTTTTTTATACTGAAGATCTCCTTTTGCTATGATCTTATCAAGCATAGAGCTTTTGAAATCTTTCATATCCTTCTCTTCTCCTCTAAAAAAATTCAAAGAAGTCATGAGTTCAAAGGCTGTTTTGTATTCTCCTGCTTCAAAAAATGTTTTTGCTTCGGCGTATGTACTGCGCCTTTCTGCTAGCAATTCCTTCAGTTTATGGTCATCGTAGCTTTGTTTAATCCAAACACCAGTCATCACAACCAGGGCGATTAAGAAGGTAATTCCAAAAGCGTATGCAGTAGCAATGGCATTTTGTCGATAGTCTATCCGACCAGAAGCATACCGTCTTCTATTTTGATTTTTCCATGCATCCGGTCGCGGAGGCTGGTAAGAATAAGGCCTTGCTTCACTTTGAGAAAATTGTCGATACTTAAGCTTAAGGTCAAAACGAGCTTTCTCATATTCATCTGACAATATTTGATGCGCTCGGTTGATTTCCTTGAACTTCTCCTCCATTTCCGGCTTGTCAGGGTGCTTATCGGGATGATATTTAATAGCCAACCGCTTAAAAGCCGCTTTAATCTCAACTGGAGAAGCATCCTCTGAAAGTCCTAGTACATGGTAGTAGTTAGTCATTGGAAAGATTAAGGTACTTTTTTAACGAGATAATTTCCCAAAAGATATCCTAAAAAATAAAAAAAACATCCGCTCAATGAACGGATGCTTTAACTAGTTGTTAAGAGGAATTGTCTTCGATATTTTTAACACAAACCTTAAGTCTGAATAGACAAGGTGCCATGTGTGAATCGTATAGTTATTTGGTGGAGTTGCTGTCAGACGGCTGGTCAGATAGCAATGATAGGAATAAGGGGATTTTCATTGAAAATATCCATGTATACAGTAGGTAGACAATTTCAATTTATCAGATTTAGTATAGGATGAATAGAGAGTGGTTGGGTCGTCTGGCTAGGTGAGAAAGTCGTTCAAAGACGGTTGGCTGCATAAAAACCCAAAAAGCAAACGGCTAATCCGCCAATCATACTAATGGAAGCATAGAGGAAGAATTGAAGAGTTAATCCATCCCTGATGAGTTTGAGTCCGTCCAGTGCAAAAGCGGAAAATGTAGTAAAGCCACCGCAGAGACCGGCAATTAGAAATAAAGATGTTTGTTGATTTGTCTTGAGCAAACCACCGCTGAGTAAGCCGATTAGCAAGCAGCCTACTAAATTTACAATCAAAGTGCCAGTATATGGCTTATCAGCAAAGTTTTTAAGCGTCAATAGATAAACACCATACCTTGCCGCACTTCCAATAAAACCTCCCATACCAACAATCAAAAGATCTTTCATTTTTCAAAGTTGCTTACATGTAGTTGAAGTTCGGGGAAAAACTGATCGAACTCGCTCTGGAAATCTTGATAATGTTCTTTTAGGGCTATGGAAGCCTCATCCATTTTATTTTCGTATTTCGTACGTTTACTCATTCCGGTCAGTGATCGATCTATGCCTTCAATAAACTGATAATTGTAAAGCCAATTATCCCTGGACATATAGCTCAGCATGTTGGTAACTCCTTTTGGTATGATATCTACATACTTTTTCATTACCTGATAGAAATTTTCGGTGTATTGCTTTAGAGGTATTTTGGAAAAAGAGGCCCAATCTTTTGCCAGAAAGTGGTCATAAAACACATCTACAATGACTGGAGCATAATGCCTGAATTTCTCTCGCAATCTTATTTTGCTTTGAAGGACGGTATCATGAGTGTCGGTAAAATGATCGATGCTTCGGTGTAGCCGAATTCCTTTTTGAATTCTGGACGCATACTGTTCTAACTGTGCGCCTTTCACAAAATCTCCGATGAAGTTTCCAACTAAAATTTCCTCATCATCGCCGCTTAAATAAAGATGTGCTAAGAAATTCATTAATGTCAATAGTTGAACGATAAAACAAATAGTTTGAGATTAGCCGCTACAGGCTTACTTTTGTGAAGCATAGTATAAAGCTATAGTAACTTAATTTAAAGGCATCGAAAATAATTTTCCAAATATCGTAAGGTCTCATTTGAACATGCTTGTGCAGCTGGCTCGAGTAGATGGAGTAGTTGTACAGGAAGAGATTGATTTGATTAAGCAGATCGGTAAAGCCAATGGAATGTCTGCTGAAGAAATTAGCGAATGTTTTGAAGATCCATCAGTGATTGAAGGACTTGAAACACTTTCCGATGATCAGCGATATGACTATCTCTACAATGTGGTTCAATTGATGAAAATTGATGGAAGGATTTATAAGGAAGAAATTAAGTTTTGCGCAAAAATTGCCAGCAAGCTAGGCTATGATGAAGATGTTTTGCGAGAGATGATGCTCAAAATTTATAGCGATCCGCACATTACCACAGATAAAGAGACATTAAAAGCAAAGATTCAAACCTATCTGCGACGATGAAAAGCTTCGTTGTTTTTTCCTTTGCAATATCCTTATTTTTTCAAGCCACAGCTCAAATTAATACCGACGAAAATTCAATTCGTGAGGCGTTGGCATTACAAGTAGAATGCTGGAATGAAGGAGATCTGGAGTGCTTCATGGATGGATATTGGAAGTCGGACCAATTGGTGTTTATAGGTAGTTCAGGAGTTACCTTTGGCTGGCAAAAAACGCTAAATAACTACAAGAAAAAATATCCTGATAGGGAGACAATGGGCAAATTATCATTTGAATTGATAATTGTAGAACCCTTGAGTGAAGATTTCTGGACCGTAATAGGCAAATGGAACCTCATGCGCAAAAGCGACAATCCCAAAGGTCATTTCTCTCTTATTTTTAGAAGATTAGACGATCAATGGGTGATCGTATCTGATCATTCAAGCTAATTTACACACATACTTAATTTGGCTATTTGGTGTTTTTTGAGTAGATTCTATGCTACATCAAACATTAAATTCAGCTAAATATGGTAATGAGCTACAGAGGAGCAGAAGCTCCAAAAACCCAAGCCACTCAGGCACTTAAGGTCGAAGATTATATGGCACGAAAGCTTATCACTTTCAAACCTGATCAGCCGATGCATGAGGTGGTAGATGCATTGATGAAATATAAAATTTCGGGTGGACCTGTAGTGAATGATGATGGAGAATTGGTAGGCGTGATATCAGAAGGAGATTGCCTAAAAGAGGTAGTAAAAGGCAAATACGACAATATGCCCATCTTCACCGGATTGGTTGAAGAACACATGGCACAAAATGTTATCACGGTGAATCCTGATATGAACATCTTCGAGGCTGCCAAAATGTTTTTAGAAAAGCGACTTAGGCGATTTCCAGTGATCTATGAAGGAAAACTCATTGGTCAGATTAGTCAAAAAGACGTTATGAAGGCTGTTTTAAACGCCAAGAGTTCTACCTGGTAGCGGAGAAGAGCTTTCTTTAGTATTTTCGTTCTAATCAAAACCGATGAGAATGAAAAAGTTGCTATTCACACCACTTCTATTTCTATATTTTTCTATTTATGCTCAAGTAGATGTCAAGACAGTTGACAAATACATTGAGCAAGCCCGCCAAGACTGGAATGTACCCGGAATGGCTATAGCCATCGTGAAGGATGGAGAGATAGTGCTCAGCAAGGGATATGGTGTAAAAGAATTAGGTAAAAAAGACAAAGTAGACAACAATACACAGTTTGCCATTGCTTCCAATTCCAAAGCATTCGTAGCTTCTTGCATTGCAAAACTCGTAGAGGATGGTAAGCTTTCCTGGAAAGATAAAGTTCAGGATTACCTTCCATATTTTTCGCTTTATGGCAATCAATATGTTTCTGCTGAAGTAACGGTTGAAGACTTGCTGTGTCACCGAGTAGGTCTTGGCACTTTTAGTGGAGATGTGATTTGGTACAAATCAGAAAAAACGCCAGAAGAGATTATCAAGCGCGCTGCTTATGTCCCCGAGGTTTACAGATATAGAGATGGGTATGGTTATACCAATTTGATGTTTATCGTAGCGGGAGAGGTGATCCGTGCTGTGACAGGAAAACCTTGGGAAGATTATGTGAACGAAAATTTCATTGATCCGCTGGGAATGAACAACACTGTGATTAGCATAAGCGACCTGAGCGATAACGCTGCTACGCCACATAAACCTACTTTAGAAAATGGGACAATTCCTGGTCCTTGGGCAAGCTGGGACAACTCAAGTGCAGCCGGAGGGATCATTTCCAGCTCTTCAGATATGGCCAAATGGATGATCATGAATCTAAATGGTGGTGAATGGGATGGAAAAAGATATATAGCTAAAGAACAGCAAAACTTGCTTTGGACGCCTCACAATAACTTTAAACTGAGTGAGGGTTCCAAAGAATCCTTACCCGGCAGGCATTTTGCAGGATATGGTTTGGGATGGAGCGTGATGGACTACCATGGAAATCTTGCTGTAAGTCACGGTGGTGGTTATGATGGAATGTACTCTCGTGTGTTCATGATACCAGATATGGAGTTAGGAATAGTTGTATTGACCAACACCATGGAAGGAATCTCAACTCCCGTTGCATATTACATAGCAAATCAGTACTTGCAAAAAGACACGCGCGATTGGTCAGCAGAGTATTTGGAAAGAGCAAGATCTCGAAATGGCCACAAGGATGATGTGGAGGAGCGCAGGTCAAAGCGAGTTTCAGGAACCAAGCCATCCGTCGATCCGTCGCTATTTGATGGCGTCTATTATGATCCCATGTTTGGAGACATCACCATCACACAAGATGGAGAGGCATTTAGAATTGAATTTGCCGATGCTCCTAAACTAAGTGCAACTTTAGAACACTGGCACTATGATACCTATGAGATCAAATGGGATGAAGAGCATGCCTGGTTTGACTTTGGCACTGTTTCCTTTGAGTTGGACAACAACCTGGAAGTAGATGGGATCGAATTTGATGTGCCCAATGGAGATATCTTTTTTCATGAGCTGCATCCTAGGAAGAAAGACTAATTCATTTAGTCCATTTTAAAGGCGGGACTTTCTCGCCTTTAGCTGAGCACTCGATCAATGTATTGAAGCGCTTGTCTCTTGTTTCTTCTCGTTTGGCACTCATTACCCACCAGATGGATTGCTTTCGAAAAGAGGGAGCTAGCTTCTCATTGAAGAAGGCCCAGGCCTCTTTATTCACCTTTAATTTCTCTTCGTAATTGCTGCTGAGTTTGACATTCTTTTGTTCGAAGAATGCTTGGCCGGTATTTCCATGTCTCTTTTTGCTATAGGCTGTCAAACCAGCTTCCATAACTAATCCTTCTTTTTTTAATTCTGCAATGCGCTTGATGTTCACGTGACTCCAGTGACTGGTTGGTTTGCGGGGTGTGAAGCGAACCTGATATGCCTCTTCATCAATTTTTTTTCTGATGCCATCAATCCATCCGAAGCATAATGCCTGATCCACAGATTCAGGCCAGGTGATGCTGGGTTTTCCTGTGGCTTTTTTGTAGTATCCTACCCAAAGCTCACTTTCCTGTTTATGGTTTTCTTCGAGCCATTTTCTAAAATGATCAGGTGTGGAAAAAAAGGTAGCCATTACTAAAACGGCAATAAATCCGGTTCTACGTATTCAAGCTTAGCTCGCTTGTCAGCAAAGACATTGAACCCGTAATGCTGAGCAAGCAGATCTTTGAAGTTGGTAAGCAATCTTGGAAACTCCTTCATTAGTCCTGGAAAATCAGCAGAAGTAGCCTTCTGCATAAAATGATCCATTGCTTTTACAGATGCGACTGTTACGGTCTTGTTGAATTTATCGAAGACACCTAGCGACTCTGCATATCCTTTAATCTGTTCACACATGTTGCGCTCTGCTTGCTCCCGTCCATACTTTTCAATATGTATATATGCAAGCCTTAAGTGAGCTTCGTGAGAAAAAAGGCCGGGTTTCAACTTGAAGCTTTCAAACTGTCTTTCAAACTCTTCATCGGTATACTGGAAGTGATCTTTGATGCGCATAATGCAAAGGTTAAGAAAAGAAAGGAAATGGTATACGAAGGATGGTGATCAAAAGGTTACACGATTGTTTTTTATCAAATACCTCAAATATTGAGGTATTTATTTGCAATACATCATGACTTGATGTATTGTTGCGTTATGTATTCAAAAGAACTCTTAAAAGGCACATTAGAAGTGATTGTATTAAAACTTCTCTCAGAGCATGGAAAAATGTATGGTTACGAACTTTCGCAAAAAGTAAAAGAAGAAACGGAAGGGAAGATTCACTTGAAAGATGGTTCGCTCTATCCTGCACTCCACAAGCTCACCAAAGATGGGATACTCACTTTTGAAGAAGTAAGCATTGGTAAAAGGGTGCGCAAGTATTATAAGCTGACCGCAAAAGGAGAGGAGCAGAAAGAAACGCTGCTGGATGAAATGAGAGACTTCATTAAAACCATTGAAAAAGTGATTTTTAGCGACCTGAAAACTTCACCTGCGATATGATTGCTGCAGAATATGAAGATCGGATCATTGAAGAGATAAATAAGAGCTCTTTAAAGAATCGAACCTTAAAAGATGACTTGATTGATCACTTCTGCTGTATGGTGGAGATTGAGATGGACAAAGGCCTTTCTTTTGAAAAAGCATTGGAAAAAGCATATAAGCAGACAGCTCCAAACGGGCTGGATGAAATACAACAGGAAACAATTTTTTTACTCAATTACTCAAAAATTATGTTTATGAAACGACTAACGTATGTATCGGGCTACCTTTTTACTTTAACATGGGTAGTAGGACTATTTTTTAAAATCCAACACATGATGGGTGCAGGATTATTACTTGGAATAGGTGCTCTAGGTTTGGCAGTTATCTTTTTGCCACTATTGTTGATCAATAGATACAAATTGATTGCCAGAGAAGTACTGGGGGAGCGGTTGAAGTGGATTTTTGGACTAGCATCCGTTTTCCTGCTTATTACCTCCAGCACAGTTAAAATTCTTCATTTACCAGGAGCTAATGTTTTGATCGGCCTATCTCTTGTATTGTTAAGTTTTGGATTTTTGCCATTCCTCTTTTTTAGGATGTATAAAAAATCTGTGGATGAACTCTGAGGTTAAGGACTAAACTCAAAGTGGAAAGGCTACCTGTTTCAGGTAGCTTTTTTTATTTAATATCTAATTCGCTTTAGCTGAGTCACCCCAAGTTAGCGCAAAGGTGTCGCCTTGTACTTATTCGCAATCAACACTACAAAAAGATATAGCAAGCGACCAAAACTGCCAGAAGCAGTGCCACAAAAACGTAGATGAAGAGATTACTTTCTTGATTTGATTTCCTAGCACCCATAATTAGTGGTTCGAAGATAAGTTTTAGAAGCTACACTTACTTACCATGTTATTAACTCGTAATCACCTCTCTTGTGTTCATCTAGTCGTTTTCTTATTCATGCTTATTTCCTCTCCGAGACATGCCCTTACCGTAGGCAACCCCAAAAACGATTCCTAAACTAAGCCACAGACCCAAGTTGTCTGTTGCAACACCAATGGATGTACCAATGCCTATGCCTAGTGCTATTCCAAGTGAAAGCCTTTTATCTTTTTTCATGTGACTTAAAAGAATGATTCAAGCTCAAATTACCTGAAATAGTGGGCTATTTCACAAGAATTATGGTAAGCGGTTCTTATTCCGCCTGCATCGCTCGCTGCAGTACTTCACTTTCTCCCAAGTATCTCTCCACTTCTTTCGCCAGTTAAAAGGTCTTTCACAAATGGGGCAGATTTTCTCAGGAAGGTGCTGTTTTTTCATTTGGAGAAATCCGGGATTTCTTCGGTACGTGCATAAGGAAAAGAAGCAATGGGCGATAACGAATAGTAAGTGTTGAGTCCGCCGATACCCGAGGAGTTAAACAAAGAGAGATCGATATAACCTTTCTCATCCATTGCCCGGTCGGGTAGTATCAGTTCCTGGATTTCACCTACCATCATTATGGTGCCATTGATTTTGATAGGAATCTCATCAACTAACTTCAATCCCATTTTGATGTGGCACTCTTTCACATACGGAGCATGGAAGTTTCCAATATACTCCTCTGTCAAGCCGCAGCGATCAAACTCGGAAACCGAGCGATCTACTTTTGCAGAAGTGTAATGTGCTCGGTTTACAATAACTGAAGGAATGTGATTGATGGTGTAAAAACCATTTTCGCGAATGTTTTCATACGTGTGACGAGGCACTTCTCCGGTTGGTCGCATAATAAAACCAATCAAGGCAGGATTGCTACCCAGGTGAACGACACTGCTAAAAATCGCAACGTTAGGCTCATCATCATTGGACTTAGTTCCAATCAAATTCGCCGGCTTAATGCCCGTAATTGAGTTAATGATATTGAGCCTCTTTTTATGCTCCAGCTTCTGGATTTCTACTTTGGTTAGCTGCATAATATTAAGACCAAGATGTCTATAGATTGTTTGAATATTTTAAGGGTTTGAGCTATGAATTTCTCCGGTTAGCTCGTGTATGTGTAGCCAATATTCGCTGGCTGTCTTTTTTCACGAGTTCATTTTTTCTGTGACCCCATATTTTGTCACGGGCACGTTTGCCGCTTTCTTTTAAGTCTACAATGGGAGCGGGGTAGTCAACCCCTAATTGAACGCCACAGAAGGCTTGCTCCATATCGGTCATGTTCCACGGTTCATGAATGTGTTC
The DNA here is from genome assembly GCF_051379705.1 of Ekhidna algicida. GTDB lineage: Bacteria > Bacteroidota > Bacteroidia > Cytophagales > Cyclobacteriaceae > Ekhidna. The sequence goes on from NZ_CP179868.1 coordinate 3,146,827, forward strand.
CTTTGGAACATTTGCTAACTCAGAAACCCATAGCCGGATAAATGTGCCTTCCGGATCATGATCATGGCTTTGCTTTATCGGATTGTAGATCCTTACAGTATTAATGCCGGTAGTGCCAGCCTGCATCTGAAATTGTGGGTAGTGGATACCAGGCTCATAGTCCAGAAATTGGTTGGCCAAATGATAAACTCCATCCCTCCAGTCTTGATCCAGATGATGACACAGAAAAGAAACAAGCATAGCGCGCATCCGAAAGTTGATCCATCCAGTAGTGGTCAGGCATCTCATGCAGGCATCTACCAGTGGAAATCCGGTATTTCCTTCTTTCCACGCTTGAAGCTTAGCAGGATCGCTTTCGTGCGGTAGCAACTCATAGCCTCGATTGATACACGTATGCTCATATTCGCATTCAACTTCAAATTTTTGAATGAAATGACAATGCCACTTCAATCGAGTCAATAATCCACCAAATGCTCTTTTGTGATTGTCGTAATTGGGGTGATTCTTTACATGCTGATAGGCTTGCTTGATGCTGAGGTTGCCCCAGGCCAGGTACGGTGAAATTCGAGCACATGAAGTGCGACTTTCGAGCGGTTTTGAGATATGCTTACTGTAGTTTTTACCTCTATCCTTGGTGAAGCTCTTCAGGTATTTCCACCCATTGCTTTCACCTGCCGGCTGATAAGACTGTAGATAATTTTCAAGTCTCTTTAAAAACTCTTTTGGAAGGTTAAAAGAATGATCAATGGCTTGAATTTTTTCACTTTCAGAATAGCTATTCACGATCACAGGCTCCGCCATGGTTACATACCACGTTTTATCCCAGCCATTTCTGTTGGAAATTCCTCTGACAATTCCATCACGTTGAAATTCTGTCCATTCAATACGTTGATCATTAAAATATTGAGCAGTTTTTTTATCGCGGTTCCAGGTAAGTTCAACGCCACTTTCCTGATAGGAAAAGACCTTTTCTACTTTGAATTTCCCATTTAGGAATTCAAAAACTTCCAAAGCTTCACCGTAGAAGACATTCACCTTTCTGTTGTACCTAGCCAGAGTCTTATTCATTTCGAGTATGGACTGGTACACAAATTGGAGGTGACGATCTGATGTGTCCGGATGTTTGATTATCGATGGCTCATACAGATAGATGATTTGATAAGGACGTCCATCGCTTTCCGCAGCTGCTAGTGGCGCATGATCTTGGGTGCGAAGGTCTCTTTTTAGCCAAACAAGGTTGGTTGATTCCATGTCTTGAGTTCCTTTTACACTTTTTCCAAAAGGCGAAAAATGAGCGATAATAGCCTGTCACGTTAAACATCCAATCTCTTGGCTCTTCTATTCCCTGATAGTGATTCAGCGGATGTTCCTTGAATATGATTTGATTCAATTCATACTTGACTTTCAGATCTTGAAATTCACCTACGAAGACCTGTATTCCATTTATGTTCTCTGAAAGATTGAGCGTAAACTCAATGGATTTTTTAGACACCGGATATTTCTCGAATACACTTGGCTCTAATAGCAAAACCCTGTTTACATCACCGTCTTCATGCCACTTTGGATCGAGGTTATAGAAATTGTAGATGAGCGTTGGTTTGCTTGAATCTATTTCCAATTCTTGTAGAATAGGTAAAGGGGTAATCAACTCTGGGATTGTGGTTTCTTTCAGTTTTTCTGGAATCTGCATCTCTTCGAATCTGGAATAATCTACATCGAGAAAAGTCCCATTTTGCGAGGTATAGCAATACTTATTTATGTTTTCCTGATTGGCATAATATTGTTTTCCTGCATTTGCACCAGCAACCCATTGCCAACTCAAGGCATTACTGGCCCAATCTCCGTCTAAGAGGTGATAGTACATCCACTGGGCGGGCACTTTCCAATAGCTCCTACCCACATTACAAGCGATACTGGCTATGTACATTCGTACATGGTTGTGGAGGTAACCATGAGAATAAAGCTCATTAATAGCCGAATCAATAGTTTCTATCTGAGTTTCAGCATTTAGGATAGCATCTGGCATCTCGTGATTTTTCACATTGGGCTGATCCCTTCTTACATCCTTATTAATACTGTCTCCTAGATCAATCCAAGCTTGCTGCCAATAGTCACGCCAGGCAAGTTCCTGGATAAACTTCTCGATTTTATCTGGTTGGTATCCTTTGATGAGCACTGCATGTAAAACCTGTCGCGTAGATATAACGCCTCTTGAAATATAAGGTGATAGTTTGGTGACCGCTCCGTCGATGAAATTCCGAGTTTTCCCATATGCTTCCGGGTCTATCGAATCTATGCGATCGAGTATTTCTTGATACGAGGCAGGAAACATCAGCGCTTGGAAATTTTGTTGAGGCTGATCTGTTTTTGTCTGGAGGATTTGAACCGGACCATTTCAGAATCTTGCTTTTTTAAATGTTTTTGGCTGGGGCCACTATTTACACGCTTGCGCCATAGATTGAAGCTGCTGCGCTTGAGTGTTTGTCGCATCAGTTTGATTACTTCTTTTTCCGGCAGACCAAATTGGAATTCGATGGCTTCAAAAGGTGTACGATCCTCCCAAGCCATCTCGATGATTCTATTGTGATCTCTCTCAGATAAATCTTTCATAGTATAATACCTTCTTTCACCAGATTTTGAAACATTAAGACGTTGTGCTCCGAAATTGTTTTTGATTTTTTTACTTCAAACCAAAAAAGCTCATGATCACCTCCGATGTTTTTTCTGTCTATTTTCTCAAACTGTAGGTAGCCACAAGCATCTTTGAGCACTTGCTTGCCATTCCACTGCGTCAAGAGATTTTTTGAGGCTAAGAATTCCCCTTTATCGAATGAATTCCCGGATTTCTTGCCGAGTGGTCGGACCAATGGTGAATGATTTTGATGAAGGATTTGAAGAACAGCCACGTTGGAATTTTCAAGTAAATCGAGCGTTCGAGTTCCGTAATACACAGCGATCATGAAGATTTTAGGCTTCATGCTTACTGCTGTCACATAGGTGCAGATATTCATATTTACACGATCACCATCATAGGTGGCCAAGCTGTAAACAGGCACATCTACAATATTCCACGGACGCTTAAGGCCCATCAGGCTAACGCATCGATTTCCTTTAACACCTCTTCTGCCTCAGCGACTTTTTGATCGCTGGCTTTTCGATTACTTCTTGAAAGATCATACGATTCTTTCATCAACTTCTCGTATTTCTTTTGAAGCTTTTCCTTCGGAGATTTCTTGCTAAATATTCCCATGCATCACTAACCTTTCCTATGAGAATATGTTAGTTATCAGGCACTTTTTTCCAGGTGATCTTCTCGAAATTCTCCCGGGGACGACCCTACCAGTTTTTTAAAATTTTTGTAAAAGGAGACCTTATTTCTGAAGCCCACCTCTTCACCAATGGCTTCCAATTTCAGGTGATTGGAAGATGCTTGTTGCAATCTTACTTTGGCGTCTTCAATCCGAAATTCATTAATTAATTCGGAAAATGACTTCTCAGAAAACGCATTGAGTGACTGGGATATGCGATACTTAGGCACACCCAATTTCTCGGCAAATGATGAGAGATTGAAATCTGGATCTTGATAATATTTATTCTGTTCCAGTACGTCATTGATCTTTTGCACTAGATAATCGCCATCTTCTTTGGTCAGACTACTGGAAGAGTATTTTGGCTTCACTTTATCCTTTAAAAAGCTAAACTCGCTGAGATAGGTAATTCCGTAGGTGAGAATCACAAAGCCCCCGCAGATGATATAATCCAACCGAAGTGTATAAAACCCAAGTGCTAAGGAAAGGTGGTAAGCTGCCAGTCCTAGAATAAAGGAAGTGTACGGCAAGTAGAAAATGATATTTTCTTTTGCGTAAGCTTTAGACCTCAGCAAGGCTAGGCCATATGCTAAGAATAAGGCAAGTTGTGTACTGTTTACTATAGGTCTTGCTACCTGCCTGAATTCATTTGACAATGGAATGCTGTTCGCAGTTACCCAATAAATAGTAAATACTACAGGAATGATCAGGTGCAACCAGAGCCGATCAATTTGCCCATCTGCTTTCATATAGTAGTAGAAAGAAAATGGCATCAACCAGCTTGATACAATACCCAGCCACAATAAGATCGGGTGCAATTGAAATGCCTGTGTCCAGTAGTTTACATAGTACAGGATGGTAACAGAGAAGCATAGTAGGTAAATGCCAAGAAATACTCTTCTCAGGTTTCGGCGATCAAGCAGAAAAAGTGTGGAAATGATAATTCCATTAATCGCAGCTGCTAAAAACAAGATGATTTCCCATGACATACGCTCTCGATATTAGCTTTTAGTAGCTTCAAGATAAAACTGAATTCTTCGAGATAGATAAATATTAGCTAATATTTACTTCAACTATCCTGCATCATACGTGGGGCGGCTCACAGGAAGGTTATCATTGATAATCAATTAAACTCAAAAATTATGAAACGAATTTTAGCAACTCTCACAATCATTCTGAGCATGACAGCCTATTCCCAACCGCCCCAACCATCTAAAAAAGACTTAGCAAAGATGGACTTTTGGGTAGGCAAATGGGATTTGACCTGGGAAGGGGGAAAAGGGACCAACTTGATAGAAAAAAAACTCAACGGACGAGTGATCCAGGAAAACTTTGAGGCAAAGGAAGGCAATTTCAAAGGGTATCTTGGTACAAGTATCAGCACATTCAATCCACAGGATGGAAAGTGGCATCAGGCCTGGGCAGATAGCCAGGGCGGATATATTGATTTGATTGGGATTATGGATGGCGACACGCGAATCTTTCAAATGACTAGCCCACGTAAACGACCGGATGGGACAGAATCTATTTCAAGAATGCGTTTCTATGATATTACAGAAGATTCTTTCAGCTGGGACTGGGAGGCATCAACCGATGGTGGAGAAAACTGGCAACTGTCTTGGCGTATTAACTACAAGCGAGCTGAATAGTGATACTTAATATTGAGCCATTGGATTCTCAACAAAAGGTTGCAACCTTCGCTGGTATTTGACTATCTAATGGCTCAGTATGAAGAATAATTGGAAAGAATATCTTATTGAATTGGTGATTGTCATTATAGGAATCACCGTTGCTTTCTGGCTCAACAATATGGCTGAGGAAAGTAAAGAGAATAAGCTAGAAGACAAGTTTATTGCAGATGTTCGAGCTGATTTAATAAGAGATTCAAGCAATCTGGCTCAAAGTATAAAATACAATGATTCAAAAGTGGATAAGCTTGAAAAGATCATCATGCTTGTATCATCAGACCAAAACAGACAATATCAGGATAGCCTGATGAATAGTATTGGGGTGATCGGGAACTATGTCTTTTTTTATCCTGAAAGTTTTACCTTAAACTCACTTTTGCAAAGCGGCGACTTCAAACTACTCACATCAGATCAGTTGAAGAAGGAACTTTTACGATATAGATGGATATGCGACATGGTTCAAAGAGATCAAACTAATTTCCTTAATGCTCTTGATGACAATTACTATCCTAAGCTACTTGCAGCAAGAGACATGCTTTCCAATCAAATTGTAGATGAAGAATTTTTCTATGGGATCGAATTCAAGAACTGGACGGCCTATACGTACAATGACACCAAGAACATGTCATATTCCTACCAAAGAACGTTAAAGCAACTTGTCAAAATTTTAGACTTGATAGAGCAAGAGGAACTAGTCACTCACAACAACTAACTTCTTACCATCAGGAGAAGCTGATAACCTGGTGATGTTGGTAATCTCCGAGGATTTTAAGTCGGCAAATTCCAGCCATTCAGAACCTCTTTTCCATACATATAACTTGCTGCCGGAACCCATGATGATTTCTTCTTTCGGCGTCCAGCAGTAATCTTCTGATCTTTCGATAGCCGGCGTTAATATTGCAGACTGATCAGTTTCGGGATTCATACTCTTTATTACCCACTGCTCAGCACTTTTATCCAAATAGCTGAAAGAAGACGATCCCGGAATCTTATGCAGCGATCGACCAATGTTTTCGCCAACAATCCGTGCAGTGTTCGTTCTTGTATTGATTATTTGCATTGTGGCAGGTTCTCCAAGCACAAACGCCACGATCTCGTTAGAATTGATCCAGGCGTGATAACCGATTTTTAAATCGGGAACTAAAACCTCATCAAGACCTCTAAAAGTATAGGCATATAGCAACTGCAATCCAGTTGTATCCAGTCGGATACTTGAGATTCGACCATCAGGCATTAAAGTTGGCGAGTATTCGCTACCACCAAATGTATTGGTAATGATCATGGTATTGCCAGAACCTAGATAGTACCTGGCAATTTCTGTTTGACCTTCCACATTTCTTGCATATAGGACAGATTCCCCATCCGACCAAAAGGAAGGTTGATTATCATATCCTTCATTGCTGGATATATTGATTGGTTTTTCTATTACAAGTCCTTCCGATGATCTTCTCAAGTCCATAAGGTGCACTTCTGTATCAGGTTGCGCGAAGACCAATTGTGAGGCAATGGTGAGTAAAAGAAGTAATAGAAAATTCTTCATTTCAATAACTGTTGTTTTAATAGCTGATTTGATTCGGTCAAACGATAAGTTAAATTTAGTGTTTACTCTTAACTAACCTTTCCATTCTAAAGAAATTACTATGAAGAGAAGAAATTTTATTCAGCTCAGCGCCATTACAGGTGCTATTCCATTTTTAGGAATCAAGGCCTGCGTCTCTCCAATACAAGAAAATGCTAATGAATTGCAAGAAGAGCAACCATTTGAGTTGGAAGAATGGAGTGTGGGGCAGTTGAGTGAAGCGATGGAATCTGGTAAATACACTTCACGCCAGATTTGCGAGCTATATCTAGCCCGAATACAAGAAAAGGATCAGTCTGAAAACGGACTGAATAGCGTGATCGAAGTTAATCCTGATGCACTGGATATAGCAGATAATCTGGACAAAGAAAGATCGGAAGGTAAGGTCAGAGGCCCGCTTCATGGCATCCCAATCATGATCAAAGACAACATAGATACCGGTGACAAGATGATGACCACTGCAGGGTCAATGGCACTAGCGGGTTCTTCAGCTCCCGATGATGCTTTTATAGTGAAAAAATTGAGAGAGTCAGGAGCAGTGTTGCTCGGAAAGACCAATCTCAGCGAATGGGCAAACTTCAGATCTTTCCGTTCATCTAGTGGATGGAGTGGGCGAGGCAGGCAGACCAGAAACCCTTATGCACTGGATCGTAACCCGTGTGGTTCTAGCTCAGGGTCTGGATCAGCCGTTTCCGGAAATATGTGTGCCATCACAATTGGTACAGAAACAAACGGATCTATAGTATGCCCTTCTTCCGCAAATGGCGTGGTTGGCATCAAGCCTACAGTTGGTCTTTGGAGTAGAGATGGCATTATTCCGATATCAGAAACTCAGGATACTGCCGGCCCCATGGGACGTTCAGTGGCGGATGCAGCAACATTGCTAGGTGCGTTGGCAGGAGCCGATAAAGCTGATCCACGAACCGATGAAAATGAAGGTAATTCCTACACAGATTACACCCAGTTTCTTGATGCAAATGGCTTGCAAGGGAAACGAATTGGTGTTTTGGATGGCGTGATTGGTTATCATGAACGAGTAGATGAGATCATGGAAAGAGCTTTTGCAGCCATGGAAGCTCAGGGTGCTACATTAGTTAAAGATATCAAGGTGAGTGAAAGCGGAGCGTATGGAAATTCAGGCTTGGAGCTATTACTGTACGAATTTAAAGACGGCTTGAATAAATATTTGGCTTCTCGGACAGATGCGAAGGTGAAGACGCTTGCCGACGTAATCCAATTCAACAAAGACAATGCGGATGTGGAGATGCCATATTTTCCCCAAGGTATTTTAGAGCGAGCGGAGATGAAAGGACCACTATCAGATGTGGAATATAAAGAAGCACTCGAAACAGTTACTTCGGTCTCCAGAAACGGAATAGACAATGCTTTGAAAGAAAACAAACTTGACGCCATCATCGGAGTAACCGGAGGACCAGCTTGGCCGATAGATGTGATCAATGGTGATCATTTTGGTACAGGAAGTTCTACACCAGCTGCCAGATCAGGTTACCCAAATATCACTGTGCCAGCTGGCTATGTACATGGTTTGCCTGTTGGCATGTCTATTTTCGGAGGTAAATATCAAGAGCCGAAATTGATAAGCATAGCCTACGCTTTCGAGCAAGCAACAAAAGTGAGAAAAGCTCCAAAACTCTTACCAACTTTGCAGCTACCATGATCAAAGCAATTTTTAAATTTTTAGGAATCGGTTTAGTCACCTTGTTAATCATTGGTGTGCTAGTCTACTTGTTTGTTGATGAGTCAGTACCTAGTGGCACTAAAGGGCAGGACGCCGAACAATTGGCTGATGAGATGTTAATGGCGCTTAATAAGCCAGGTTTTGACACAATAGCTATAATTCGGTTTACCTATCCAGGTGGACATAGTTATGAATGGAACAAAGCTGAAAATAAGGTTCGAGTGCAATGGGAAGCCAATGACGTATTTCTGGACTTAAACAGACCAACCGAAGAGTTTAGTACGCTGGAATATGAAGGCTACGAATATTTTCTCAATGATTCATTTTGGCTGATAGCGCCATTCAAGGTGAGGGACAATGGCGTGGTGAGGTCTTCGGTAGAGGTGGATGATGGAAGAGGATTATTGGTGACTTATACAACAGGTGGAGTCACTCCGGGTGACAGTTACATGTGGATTCTTGATGAGAACGGTTTTCCCAAAGCGTGGAAATTATGGACGTCCAATGTCCCATTGGGAGGACTAAAAGTCGGCTGGGGAGGCTGGGTAGAAAAACAAGGAGTCTGGTTTTCAACCTTTCACCCAAGCAAGGTGATAGATCTGGAAATTACCGGGTTGGAGGTTGAGTAACTAGCTCAATATTTCAACTCCAAGCTTCTTGACTTCTTCCCAAAATCTGGGATACGATTTGTTTACTACCATTGGGTCCTCAATTGTTACGTCCATCAGCAGACTTAGCGGCGCAAAAGCCATGGCCATTCGGTGATCTTCGTAGGTATCAATAGAAACTTCATTGGGCAGGTTCAGGCTTGGAGTGAGAATCCATTCGCCATCTCGCTCTTGAAGGCTTGCACCTATTTTTTCCAGCTCATTTTTCATTGCCATAATGCGATCGGTCTCTTTTATTTTCAAGCTCTCAAGACCAGTCATTTGCAATTGGATGCCTGAAGCAGCAGCTACTACCATAACTGTCTGAGCCAAATCAGGGCGGGCTCGAAAGTCTAATCGAATGCTGCCATTAGCCTTTTCCTTTTTGGTAAGAACAACGGCTTCTGACTCAAAATCAGTTGCAATACCCATCTGGCCCATGATATCAACGATTGCCTGATCTCCTTGCGAAGAGTTTTTTCTAACTCCAGGAAGTTTCAACGTACTATCGGTTTTAGCGAGTGCCATAAATCCATACCAATAACTCGCTCCGGACCAATCGCCTTCGATCGCATAACTCGTGGGACGGTAAATCTGAGGTGATATCGAAATTCTTCGGTCGGTCCATTGAGCATTTACGCCAAAAGCCTTCATTAAATCCAACGTCATTTGTATGTAGGGCCCGCTGAAGATTTCAGTAGTGAGTGTAACAGTCAAGCCTTTGGGAAGACAAGGAGAAATCATGAGCAATGCACTGATGTATTGGCTGCTAATATTACCGGGAATCGAAATCTCAGCAGAAGCTTGACCTTTGATTCGATTGACCTTAAGTGGCGGGTATCCATCCTTTTCCAGATACTCAATTTCTGCTCCTAGCTCCCGAAGTGCATCCACCAATGGCCCGATAGGACGTTGCTTCATTCGATCGGTCCCTGTGATCACAGCATCTTGTCCTTGAATTGCCAAATATGCTGTAAGAAAGCGCATAGTCGTGCCCGCATCTTTCACATCATATTCATTGGGTTGATCCTGCAATAATTGTTGCATCGTTTGTGTGTCGCGGGCGTTCGATAAGTTGGTGATATTCTCGATTTCTCCACCAGCCAGTGCATTGATAATCAAGGCGCGATTACTTTCACTTTTCGAAGATTCGAGTGTGATCACACTTTTTAATCGTTTATTATGCTTTTTTAGTCGATTTTTCAATTTTTGGCAGGTTTTTTGAAGAACTACTCACAACTATTTTCGTTACTAAGTTGTCAATAAATTATAATATGTCAAGATCACGTACCATAGGAACAATTTTCGCTTCTGTCGCCTTAGGAGCTCTCACCTTCTTTTTAAGCACGCCCAAAAAAGTGGTAAAAAAGAAAGAGCAGCAAACTTCTCAAGACGATACCAAAAGCGAACAAGAAGAGTTATTTATTTAAGAATTTTCTTAAGAATATCATGCGCTATTAGCACATCATATGTGCACGACCCCAGCTTGTCCAATAGCGAAAAGCGAATCCCTTCTTCATCATTTTTCTTATCCTGAAGTAAATAAGTTTCCACACTTTCCAGTGTAGGTAGTTTTGAAGGGAATGAATAAATACGCTCCAGATATTTTTTCACTTCATCAGCCGAGCGTTTATCCAATTTCCCAACCTCAACAGCCAGTTGATTTTCCAGTAACATTCCCATTGCCACAGCTTCACCATGAAGCAACGGTGAAGTCGTTGCTAAGAACCAGGTCTCAATGGCATGACCAATGGTATGACCATAGTTTAGGATCTTTCTCAAACCTTGCTCTTTTGGATCTTGAGTTACAATTTCATTTTTAATGCCAATGGATCTAGGAATGATCTCATTCCAATTCAAATCTTCAAACGATTGATTAGACAGGAAGTCCCATTGTTCTTTATCCCCAATCAAAGAATGCTTAATGATTTCTGCAAAACCAGACTTTAACTCCCTTTCCGGGAGCGTCTCCAGAAAATCTGTGCTTACGATTACAGCATTTGGTTCCTGAAAAAGTCCGATGTGATTTTTCAATCCGTTGAAATCAACACCTAACTTCCCTCCAATGCTTGCATCAACCTGCGACAGAAGTGTGGTGGGGATATTGATGAATGCCATCCCTCGCTTGAAAGTGGCAGCCACAAAACCACCCATATCTCCGATTACACCTCCCCCAAGATTAATCAGAAGGCTTTTTCGAGTGAATCCTGAATCGGTCAATTGACGCCAGATATCCTGACATGTGGATAGTGTTTTCTCCTTCTCGCCACTTTTTATCTCTACAAGCAGATCCCACTTCAGGTCTAATTCAGGCAAGCAATGTTCCTTTGTATTTTCGTCTACTAGCACGCCTATTTTATCCGGATTTATATCCGAAATTGACGTATTCAGATCAGCATTTAATGTTGAAGAAATAGTTAGGTATTTTGGAAGTTTTTTAGACATTTGTTTAAACAGATAATGGTGTGAATCTGTTAGCTATCTTTGCACACCGATTTTCAAAAATATGCAATCAGAGCCAATCAATTTTGATGATACAGCCACCGCATTTGCCTATCGAACAACAGGCGAATTGAGGAACTCTCATTTTGTATTTACTACGATGAGCAAACCATGGATGGTGAAGGTAGGTACAATGATGACCAATTGGGCATTAAAGCTGAAGCTTCCGGTAAAGGGGATCATAAAAAAAACGCTCTTCAATCAGTTTTGTGGTGGGGAATCTGTTAAAGATTGCGCCAGGACTATTAATCTTCTTGGAGATCACAATGTAGAGACCATACTGGATTATTCTGTTGAGGGATTGAACAATGAGGATGGATATAATGATACCAAAGAAGAAGCTCTTCGGGTGATTGACTTTGCATCTACGAACGATCACATTCCTTTTTGTGTATTGAAACTTTCGGGGCTGGGATCAACGGACCTGATGACGAAGGCTCAGAACAAAGAGCCTCTAACAGAAATCGAAAAGACAAAGCTTTATTATGCAGAACAACGTGTGGATGAAATTGTCAAGAAGGCCAGTAGCAAGGGGTTGATGGTAATGATTGATGCGGAGGAATCCTGGTTCCAAAGTTTTATCGACGGAGTTGTATACCGCATGATGGCGAAATACAATAAAGAACGCCCAATCGTATACAACACTTATCAGATGTATAGGCATGATATGTTGGATCGGCTGAAACGAGCACAGATTCAAGCGGAGGTAGATGGATACTATTTGGGAGCCAAATTGGTTCGTGGGGCTTATATGGAAAAAGAAAGAGATCGTGCTGAAGAGATGGAATATGGATCGCCGATCCACAAGAATAAAGAAGCAGCGGATAAAGACTATGATGAGTCTTTACGCTTTTGTATGGAGCATATAGACAAAATGGGGATTTGTGCAGGAACACATAATGAAGAATCCTGTAGGTTATTGACCCAGCTTATGGAAGAACAGAAAATATCGAACAAAGACAATCGGATATTTTTTGGACAATTATTGGGAATGAGTGATAATATCTCCTTTAAACTTGCAGATTTAGGATATAATGTGGCCAAGTATGTGCCTTATGGACCCGTGGAAAAAGTGCTTCCATATCTGTTCAGACGAGCAGAAGAAAACACCTCCATTGCTGGCCAAAGTGGGCGTGAATATACACTGGTAAAAAAAGAACTACGCCGAAGAAAGTCGGCTTAAAATACAATTTAAAAAAAGAGAATACGAGTAAATAATGCAGTTAAGCGAACAGGAAATCCAACGAAGAAAATCTCGCGAAGAGTTAATGGCCATGGGCGTAGATCCATATCCGGCCGAGTCCTTTGATGTGAATGTAACTGCGAAACACATCAAGAAAAACTTCGACAGCAGACCGGGAGATTATACAAACGTTTCCATCGCAGGACGGTTAATGAGTCGTAGAATCATGGGGTCTGCATCATTTGCAGAAATACAGGATTCAAGCGGAAGGATTCAGATTTACATCAGGCGAGATGATATCTGCAAAGGAGAAGACAAGTCCCTATACAATGAAGTCTTTAAAAAGAAGATGGATATAGGTGATATTATCGGTATCAAAGGATACGTCTTCAAAACAGAAGTAGGAGAGACCTCCATCCATGTGACGGAGTTGAAAATGCTCACCAAATCCCTTCGTCCGCTTCCGATTGTGAAAGAAACAACAGATGAGGAAGGCAATAAAAAGACATACGATGCATTCACTGATCCAGAGCAACGATACCGTCAGCGCTACCTTGACTTGATAGTTAATCCGGAGATCAGAGAAACATTTGTTCAGCGCACCAAGCTGGTAAATTCCATTCGAGAGTATTTAGCTGGAAAAGGATATTTAGAAGTAGAAACACCCATTCTGCAGCCGCTTTACGGTGGAGCAGCGGCACGTCCATTTAAGACGCACCACAATACGCTGGACATGACCTTGTATTTGCGAATCGCTAATGAATTATACCTCAAGCGGTTGATTGTTGGAGGATATGATGGTGTATTTGAGTTTGCAAAAGACTTTCGAAATGAAGGTATGAGCCGATTCCATAATCCGGAGTTTACACAAGTAGAGCTCTATGTGGCGTACAAAGACTACAATTGGATGATGGATACGATGGAGGAGATGATTGAGAAAGTAGCGATGGACTTACATGGTGACACAAAGGTTCAGGTAGGAGAAAACGTCATTGACTTTCAGCGACCATGGAAGCGATTTACCATGTTTGAGGCGATCGAGCACTTTACGAAAATTGATATCTCTGAGATGGATGAGGAGCAGTTGAGAGCTACGGCCAAGGAGCTTGAGGTTCCATTAGATGCGACCATGGCCAAAGGCAAAATCATCGATGAGATCTTTGGTGAGAAGTGTGAGCCGCTTTTGATTCAGCCGACTTTCATCACGGACTATCCTGTGGAGATGTCACCACTTACGAAGAAGCATCGATCCAAAGAAGGATTGGTGGAACGCTTTGAAGCGATTTGCAATGGCAAAGAGATCATGAACTCATATTCTGAGCTCAACGATCCTGTAGATCAGCGCGAACGATTTGAAGAGCAGCTGGAGCTAGGCAAGAGAGGAGATGATGAAGCCATGACACTTGATGAGGATTTCCTACGGGCACTGGAATTCGGTATGCCACCAACGGCCGGAGTAGGTCTTGGAATAGACAGGCTTTCCATGATTATGACCAATTCCAATTCAATCCAAGATGTACTTTTCTTTCCACAGATGCGTCCGGAGGTAAAGTCAAAAGCGGCTGAGCTGAGTGGAGATGAAAAATCTGTGTTTGAAATTCTGGAGAAAGCCGGCAAAATAGACTTGAATGGCTTGAAAGAGCAATCAGAGCTATCCAACAAAAAGTGGGACAAAGCCATCAAAAAGCTAACACAAGGAGGCTTTGCCAAGGTGGAAAAAACCGAAGAAGGACTGTTTGTGGAGGTCGTTTAAGATCGGTTAACATTCTTTCACTCGCTTTAACAGTCCCTTTAAGTTGAGTTTCGTTGATTGCAAACGAAACTCAACTTCATCATGCGACTACTCTTTACAACTATTCTTACTGCGTTAGTTTACACTTTTACTTTTGGTCAAATTAGAACAGCTGATAAGGTCAGAATTAAGGAGGCCAAGCGTATATCCAATCAATTCGGAGATTCCATCTGGAAAGACTTTAGTGAAGCACCATTCGCTATTTTGTTGGTAATGGATGACTATGAGTACCTCATTGAGCATTCCAGCCCACCAGGAGATTTTGAAGAAATAGGATATGACACTTTGATTGGGTCAAAGACTTATCGAAGACCTACTCAGATGAACAAAGGTTTTCTGGCTACTTTTCCTTTCGCAGGAATAAGCACGATTGTTATTGGAACTCCGGAAAACACAGGATTAAATTCCACCGAATGGATGATCACCCTTCTGCACGAACACTTCCACCAATATCAATATTCTTCACCAGGATATTTTAAAGATATCAATGCTTTAGACCTTGCGAATGGTGACGAGACAGGGATGTGGCAGCTGAATTACCCCTTTCCATACAATGACGTCTCAGTGATTGAAAAGTATGAGGCGTACGCACAGGCACTATACGATGCAGTAAACGCAATCGGGAAAACGAGCTGGAATGAAGCAAAAAAGAAATTCTTCAAGACCAGAAAGGCATTTAAAGCAGTGCTATCTGAAGACGACTATAAATACCTCTCATTTCAGTGGTATCAGGAGGGAATAGCCAGATACACGGAATATGCTTTTCTTGAAATGCTGAAAGAGTTTGAGGTGGCACAAGAGATCGAACAGCTGGAAGACTTTGTGTCATTTGAAGAGTATAAAAAATCGTTTTTCGAAAAGCATATGAAGAGCGTACTCAATCTTAAGCTTGAAGAAGTAGGTAGAGTAACCGTATATGACGTAGGCTTTGCGGAGGCTTTAATTCTGCGAGAATTTAACCCGGGATGGGAGGATAAATATCTCGATATCAAGTTTGACTTGGAGAAACTATACTGAAGTAAAATGATATAAGTGCTTTAGTACCTTTCGGAAAGGATGCTTAAGTATTTCGCTACCATCACCTCTCCCAAAAAGCGCTATAACTCGTATGACTGTTGCCTCTTGAGAGTAGACAAGACACCGTGCCGGAAAAAGCAATACAACTAATTACTACTAACGACTAGAGAGATGTAAGTTCGGAGCAGTGAGTGCAGTCTCCGAAGTTGTCGGTATCACTATCTAAGTTGTCGGTACTGCTTCCTGTAGTTCTTTTTAAAAGAGTTGCCGTTGGAGTCTTTGATGAAGTTGTTAATCCTTTCCGTTAGTTCGGTGAAAAGCTGACTCTGCTCAGTAGTTAGCTTTCAAAAGTTGTTAGGCAGTCCTTATTGGTTGGTCCGCCTGAATAGGAAAAAAGTAGAATTAGCAGAGAAGTATATCGAAGCTTAAAATTGGCTCTAACGCTCAGGTAAAATGAGTATGCGCCCCATTTGCTAGATTCAATTAAGTTTCTATTTAGTAAATACTTTTCCAAGTGCTCAGTTCGCATATTCATTTTTAGCATTTGTTAGGGCTTGTTTATTCCGTTATGGATAGCGTTCGTAAAATTCCTCATAGTCGTATCTTCCAATTTGAGTTAGCAGGTTCACTAGTTCAGGGTTGTCTCGTTTGTTCAGTAGATACCGAGTCTTATCAGTATGTTTAAAGATGATGTAGTCTGACATTATTTCCTTTTTTCCTTCTTCTTCTTTTATGAAGCAGGAAATTTCAAACTCTCCTAAATCCTTGTATTCATTGTTGAACTTCATTCTCAAATAAATCCATTCAGGGGTTCCAACTTCTCTGTCTCTTAGATATTGAAAGTCTAGCGAGTCGAAATCTGCTTTGTTCAGCAAATCAAATATCTGTTGAAACTTGCTTCTGACTCCTATTTCATCCATGTCCTCCAAGTCTCCCGAAACTGCGTAATATCCTATTTCATTACGGTATTTCTTGTTGTTGCCTTCTCCTCCGTCATACCAAATTCTAAACCAAGACAAATTGTACACTTTCCCAGCGGCTGATTCAAGGCGAAGTTCCCGCTGAAGCTTGTAAAATTGCAGTTTGGCGCATTCGTGCTAGCAACTGTTATGGGTAGTTTTGACTAGTATTTCCCCAAATTTTCTGGGCTTAATTTCGTGTTTTCAGTGTTCAAAATTGCTAGAATTGGGCTGTACTTTTCACGGTTCATTGGGTTCGCTTTTTTTTGTAGTTCTGTCAAAAGTTGTAACACATGCTCAAGATCTCCTTCCTCTTTCGTTGAGTACAATGTATGTGGATTTAGAATCAAAAATCCATCTATATCCTTTCTGACAATTTTTAAAATCTCATCGTTCCAAAAGGTTTTGTGTTGATTAAATACTTGTTCGAGTGTTTTGTTGAGGGCAGATGAAATGATAACCCTTGATGATTTTGCATGACTCTGCTCTAGTCGATATGTTTTAATGAATGAAGGTCCAATAATTTCCTTTTCGTTCCAGAAAATATGACCACAGTCGGCTGCACCTCTTAGGGTAAAGCCAGCTTCTAGTGCGTTCCTCCAAATTGTTGAGATTGTATCAAAAAATGAAATTGTTCCAAGAAGCATATCACCATAAATTGGAGATTCTTCAAATCCAAATGAGACAATAATGCTGTCTGAGACTGTTTGGACTCTACAACGATACTTTCTTGTGCCACTCTTGTCTGTGTTACCTCTGTCTAGTTCTACATTTGAGTGAATTGGTAGGTTTTCTTTTAACTCAAGCAGCTTGTCGAGAGGACTGTTGTCAGTGTCGTTCCAGTTCTCAAGATGTTGTTAGAGAATCCAAGAATATCAAGAAATGCAATTAGTCCAGTTCCCTTGAATGAGTTGATATTCCCTAGTTCCATGCTCTATTACCCATAACGTCCAACTAAAATGAGTATGCGACCCAGTTGCAAGAAGCATGAAAGTCTCCGTTTCGTAATGTCCTTTCAGATGGCTCAGTTCGCATATTCATTTTAGTGTTTGTTAGCAACTTTCAATTTATTTGTTCAGAATAATTTTTCTAGTATAATGGTCTCCTAATTTCAAAATGTAAGTTCCTTTTTTAAATTCTGCTAAGTTTAAATTGATAGGAAACGAATCTACCACTGCAGTCATCAGCATCCTACCGGTTAAGTCCATTAATCTTACGGGAATTTCTCCCTCCAAGGAATAATTAATGGTGATTACACCTTCAGTTGGATTTGGAAATATCTGAAAATGGATAGGCTCTTCTTCGATATTTAGTGGAATTTCATTGCTTACTCGAGCTCCTGATCCGTCATCAAAATAGAAATACTGTTTAGGTCCATAACCAGCAAATGTTTTATGACCTTTAGCTTGTACTTCTACTTGAATTTGCATTGAGTGATCCAACCAAGATTGAATTGAATCAAGAGGTAAGAACCTTGTATTGCTTGAATAAAATTTTTCATTTGAAAGATTACCTACTTCCTTCAATTTAAATTCATATTCAACGTTATCTTCTCCTAACCCATAGGTTGCGACACTGTCAGTTATTTCAAAAGTTTCGTTTTGATATTGAGTTTTTAACTCTAGTTCAAGGTCATCGATGTAAATTTCACTAGCTAATCCATACTCATTAAAAATGGGATGGTCAGGAATCCTTACAAGGACATAATATAATGTATCTTCTACTAGATAATCTGATTGTTTATATAGGTCTACAGTGCGAGTGGACGGATAAACATATCTAACACTGTCTGGATAACCTTTTTTGACGAATTTGAATTTGTAGCTGTTTTCATATCCAGGAATGTCATAGGTTGATACCTCCATATCAGATACATTGATGGTATCATTTTGATCTTGCGGTTTAAGAGATAATGGGAAACCACCAGATGCATCTAAATCATCTGAGTAAGCCCAGACGTCATCAATGTAGAGTACTTTGAGTTTATCCTTGGAAGTCGTATTAGTTTGACAATTCCACCAATTTGATTTATACAACCCTAGCTTGAAATTGAAGTTTTCAGAGCAATTTGCGGTGATGACATTTGCTGTATCAAACTTAATTGTACCATTTTTCCAAAGTTTTATGAAACCTTCATTGTCTTCACTTAACAAAAAGTTGATTTTCCAGGTAGTCCATTCATTCTTTGAAACTGGTGAGATCTCCTTCTCTAATCCTCCTAGCTGATCAATCCTTAAAATCCAGGTACTATCAATTATTTGTAGAGATATGGGAGGATTATTCGCATTACATGAACCTGGAATATGAAATTGAGTTAGAATTTCATTGTTTTGAGATGAATCAAGTTCATAATCGGTATCTAAAAACATCTTCCATGAAAACCAGTATTCTATGTCATTTTGATAATTGTGATCGGTTGTTTTTAACTCAATCCTTTTCATTTGATTGATGTAGTATTTACTTGTTTGGCAAATACTGCTATCAGGATGGAATCGACCCGGCATCTGTACTCCACAGTAGAGGTCAAGGCCTTCATCATAGGTACTCGAATAATAGGTAGTGTCATTTACTACGCTATCTATACGATTACTTAATTCAAATTCAGTTAACGGGCCACAAGATGAGTTGGGACCATCCCACCGATATGAATTGAAATACTCTGAACTGACTCGTTCTATTGTTAATTTGGCAACTTTATTATTTGAATCAACTGGATCGGTACAGAACTCGATTTGCTTAAATTTTTCCCAATCATCAATAGTGTCATTTTCTGATATATCTACATGATTTAGGAAATGAGAACTCCAAATAGAATCATTTTCTAAGTTTGAAATTTCGATGTAGTCGAATTGATCATAGAAATAAGCTTGTTGAGCTGTCAGTATATTTGTAAGTATTAGGAGTAATGGGAGTGTAGAAATTTTTTTCATATACAGAAAGTATGGTTGCTAACGCTCAGATATGGCGCTGTGGCCTCCGAGCTTAATTAATACCGATAAAAGTAGCTTATCTGCCGGTGCATTCAAAGTATCAGACTCGCACTGCAATTAGAAAGATAAAAACTCCCACGAGTAGGAGATTGTAGAAAGCACTACAGTTTCTTGGCGGCAGATCAGCGGGATGTTTAGCAGACACATTGCAGATGACTAAGTAAGGCCATGCGGCCATATCGTATGTTAGTGAGCCTCTTTTAGAGTTCATCTTTATCAGTTGGTCTAGGCCACAGAGATGTTACCCAACCTCCGTTATTTACATTGTTAGTTAGCTTACCTGTCCAAAAGTCAACTGTTGTTATTCCAAATTGACTATCTATAAATGGAATCCACTTTGAATCTTTAATTGCATCCTCAATTAAGTTGGTATGTTGAGAAGTTAAGTTGCTTTTTTTAAGTTCTATATCTCGAACAGTTCCGTCACTACCTAAAAGAATCTTGAACACCGCTTTTCCTTCATAATTAATGCTATCAACTAGCCGTTCTAGAGGTTCATTGTCAAAAGGAGAAATTTGGTTCGGAAAGCCTTCTACTCTGTATTCAGTTGATCTAAGAGTTGCTTGATTATATTCTACTGTGGGTCGAAATGATGTTATGTAAACACCACAACTGCTTAATAAGAAAGAGGTCAAAACTAAAAGATATGGTTTCATTTGGGATACAGATATGCTCACTAACGCCTAACTATCGGTTTGTGTGCCCACAGCTGGCAGAAAGCACTAATGTAGCGGAAGTGCACCAGAAGCACAACGGTTTCCAAATGGCACTGCGCTCTGAAAGTCAAAATCCAGAACCACAGAAGTTGCTAAAGGCGATGAAGTATCAGAAGGTGCACTGGAGCGGACGAATCCCGATAAAACTGGCAAAGAGGCATTTTGGCACATAACCGATAGTGACTGTTAGCGGTATGTTTTATCTCAATCTTGAAGCGAAGTGGTTTAATTGTGATTGGCTAATGTTGTCAAAAACCTCTTTAATTGAATCCACTTGTTCTGAAGTTAATTTGTTTCCAAGATCGTTAAAAGAATTAACTGGTCTTCCAGAATTATAGGCTTCAAAGATTGCCTCAGCTAAACTTCGGTCCATCCCTAGAATGTTAATTTTTTCTTCTGGTCTAGCCACGCTCAACACACGTTCTATACAATATTCAGCACATTTTCGAGGAAATGGAACAGATAGACAATCGTCAGAATTACATTCAGCCATAATATTACATTAATGAATTAAACATTTAAGTTGTTCACCGAAAAGTCGCCAAACAAAATACAAGATCAACCAGAGTCCGTAAATCACCAATGCCCAGTTGAAACATAGGATCTGATTAGAATATTGGATGTTTACTTTTATGAGTATTTTCTTCAAATCTTTAATATCGTTGACGTTCAAGGTTGCTGCCATTTTGCGACCTGTAATTCGCTTGCTATAGGAAATGGAAATTGCTAATAGTATCCAGCCGATCACAAAAAGTAGATATGAATATTTAAAGTATTCTTCTTTAGGCTGAACATACTCTCCGTTCATAAAAACTATCAACGACCCGCCTATTACACTAAGTGACCAGGTTGTTATTCGACTTGAACCTTGTTCGATTGACCCAATTGTTTCCAGTAGTTTCTTTTGTCCTCTCTGTTCCAGATTCTGTAAATCCTCATCAAGTTTACGTTTTAAGTATTTCGTTAAAGTTCTAATGAAGTCCAACATATTCTCAATCTGGTAGGTATTACCGCTAACGTCTCGCTAAGCGGCGGTTTGTCCACACTTAGCTTGAAAGCACTAAAAGTAACGAAGGTGCACCATCCCTCAAAAGCTATCCCGAAGAAAATGCGTTGTGAAAGATTAATTCCAGAAGCACCACAGTTGCTAAGGCTTAATCAACTTTCAGAAGATGCGCCGAAGTGGGACAGTTGCAGATCAGGTTGTGAATAGCACGCTGACAAATGCCGCTTAGCAACTGTTAGAGGTAGTCTTTAGATGCTTCCTAAATATCTTCCCAAATATTCTCCGTTCTGGAACTTCCAGACAAGCATGTAATGACCAGCACCATCACTGTTATAAAATCTGATCATGTATGTTCCGTCCTTTTTGTAAAAGAATCTTGCTGTATTTTTTCGAAATTCGAATAGGTCTCGGTAAGCGTCCTTAGGAAATTTGTAAGTTTTGTCGTTAATCTTGAGTACTGCTGATTTCACACCTTCTCTGGGCATGTATCCATCTGTTCCTTGTGGGTATTTACCATCAATCGCTGTTATGTATCCTCGTTCGTCTCGAATGATCTCATGTTTTGTACTATCAAATTGTTCAAACTCTAGTTGGAAGAATATTCCGTTTTTGTTGAGAGTTAATACAGATCCATTCTGAGATAGTTCAAATCCTTGGATTTCAGGAAGAAAGTCCAAATCCTTAATTCTACTTTTATGCATCCATCCAACTAAAGCTTCTCTTGATTCTGGATTCCATTTGTAGACTTTCCTCCAGTTAGGTATGGTGTCATAGTCTAAATCCCAAATTTGGAACACTTCGTTATCATAAAACTTACCTAGTATCTTGCTGTTAGTTGTCGGTTGTTCACGGACGTTAGTATATCCGTCTGGGTCGTTAATAATGCCGAGCCATTGCGCCTGAGTTAGGCCAGCAATACAAATAAGCAAGATGGAAAATGTAGTTCTCATATAGATTTGATCGGAGCGATGATTACCTCTAACGTCTATGTATGGTGAGTGCGCTTGCACTTTCCAATATCACTAAAGTATCCGGTTACTCCGAAAGTTGAAAATAGCTCGAAAGCGCATTCACTATACATTTTGTTAGGTTTTCGTGTTTTTCTTCGTCCTTGTTAGTTCGATCGTCAACGCTGTGGGACGGCCATACTCTTTGGGAGGTTTTGGTTCAGAGTTGGATTTAGCGACCTGCCAAAGTGTATGGTTGCTTATTTCCCCCGATTCAGCCTTCTGTTCGAGAGTCTTGTCCATATACTGTTTGCATAGTCAACTTCTTCATCAGTTAATCCGTAGTTCTTTTGCAAAATCTCTTTATTTGTTAGTCCCAATATCTCTCCAATTGGCTTCTTCTCTCTAATAGAGCTATCTATAAGATTAAGGAGTTTGGAGTTATTCTCATGATAGGGAAGTAAAATTCTTTCCGTTTCATTTGGCATTAGTTCAAGGACACCCCCTCCATGACTTCTGCCTGATACTTCGGCAAAAGCCAATGAAAGCGAATTGTAATAACTAGCAGTAAATGCTTTGAGGTTAGTTCCTGATCTTAGGAACACTCTATGCATTGTATCTGTGGTATAAGCTTTTGCTTCATTAATAATAAGCTTAGGATAAATATTATTTCTGCGAATAAATAGGGCATCAGAAATTTTCAAGGATGGCACTACAAACCAGTCATCCCTTATGCCACATTTATATCCTTTATGAATTTCAAGTTCCTCTCCATGTTTAATATACTTGATAGCTCCGTTTGTCTTTTTAAGATTCTTACTGTCAGGAAATACTAGCAAATGGGCTTTTGCTTTTGAATATTTGTTCTTAAGCCAATCATCATTATTGAAAATTACACTATTCACTTGAACACTTCTACCGACCATAGGTCTTGCATAGTCGTCAAGATCATATTCTTCAACAGTAGAAAGAGGCACTGTAAAAAAGTCATTTGATCCTGTCGTAATTCCAACTTCTACGTTAGCGTATTTCCCAATAGTGGGTATTCTTCTATCCTCTGCGACATTTTCAAGGAAATCAATCTCTTTCTGATCTAAAAAATAAAATGTCCACTTATTTGATTTGAAGTCAATTCGTTTTTGAGGAAACTTCAATCTATACAGATCCAAATTCTTTAATTCAGTCGAATCCTTAAGCTCGATATGTTCAATGTTATGATCTTTAGATTGGTCTTTTTCGCATAGCAATAGAACAACTTCTTGCTGTATATCTGGAAATACAAGCTTTTCAAATGATATTATATTGATCTTATTATAAAAATGCGCAAGAAAGGTTCTCAACTGTTGCGCATATGAAACTTGTAGAATTTCCGCTGGAAGTACAAACCCGATTTTCCCACCTGATTCTTTTAAAAGTAGAGAAGAACCTACTACAAATGATACCCAGGCATTGGTCAATTTGGAATATTTGAGGCCAGCTTTAATAAAAATATCCTCTGCCGCAATTTGCTGAGATTTGTCAAAATATTGGTAACGTATATAAGGTGGATTTCCAATTATTAGATCGAATCTTTTCTTTGAATTGATGCAAAAGGTATGAAAATCTTCGTTTCGTATTTCTGCCTTTGACAACTCTATTGATTTGGCTTTTGCGGCTTCAATCGGATCATACTCAACTGCTGTGACAGAGTTGTAAACAAAACCCTCAGTTTTAAGACTTTTTAAAAAATTTCCATCACCACAGCTGGGCTCAAGAATATCACAATTTGAACTTCCGTTAATTGCCCATTTTAGAATGAAGTCAGTGATTGGTTTTGGAGTATAAAAACCACCTCTTAATTTTTCTTCCGATGCATTCTCAATTAACCTCATTCTTTTATCATTTCATTTTTGCTTCTATAGGCCACCTTTTCTTCTGCAACTTTTAAAATCTGTTGAGCTTGTTGATTGTATTTTTTAACTACCTGATTGACAATTTGATCACTTATCATACTAACATTCAGCTCAGATTCTGAGACTTCAAAGATTTGGGCAAGCTTATGGATAATATTAACGTTTGCTTTTCTAGTTCCTTTTTCAATCTTTCCCAGCATAGAAGTATCAATTTCTAAGAGACTAGAAAGTTCTTTGAGAGTCATTTTTTTTGATTCTCTGAGGTTTCTTATTCTTTCACCAAAGCTTTGTTCCATAAACTATTTGGACTGAAGTTGTCCAAATATAAGAACACTATAGTTAGCATGCAAACACTATTGAAGATTAACTGATTTCTAAAGTAAAGAAGTTCTCAGGGCCTTGATTCTTGTAAAGTTTTGCAGAAGATCCAATCAATTCTCTTTTAGCGACAATCTTTTTGGTTTCACCCCAACTAACGGAGGTCATAGAGTTTTTTTGACGGTAAGAGGCAGTATCAGTTTTCGTGTTGTGTGTCAGAGCTAATGAGAAGACACCATGGTCTTTCCCTTTAATTATTATTTGGAAAAGTGCTGATGCTCGTTCAAGATGTGAAAAATTAGTTTTAGTATCCCTGATCCAATTTATAGAAGCAAATGCATCATCTCGGAAGAAGTGTCGTTGATCTATATTTTCGGTTTTTCCTTTTTTGAATAACATTGATCCTGTTGGATTAGTATTTGATCCAGTAGGGATGTTCAAATCTCTCTCTGTTAGCGCACCACTTTCCCAGATGAAATGCCTTACTAATTTTCCTGTATCCTTTAAATTCCCAGTGAGTTCCAGCTCTTCTCTCATGGTAGGTCCATCAGTAGAAGCTGTTGACTTAGGCTTTAGTTTATCCCATGGAATTTTGGAAGATTTTCTATCCGGGATTTTCTTATTTCTCTTTTCTTTCGATTCTGAGGAAGCTATTTTCTTTCCGTGTTGTTTTGATCTGCTGATTTCGCTTGGTACAATTCCATCTTTAACTAAGTCTGAAATTAAATCTTGATCCAGTTTAAACAGGTTGGGATCATCAAGATCGATAATCGACTTAAAATAATTTTTTAAATCTTTTAAGATTTCTAGCCCTTCCTGATCGTCATTTTTAAATTGAACCAAAAGGGAGCTTTCGATATTACTGAATAAGCCTTTTCCAGTAAGATTTGATGAACCAATTATAAGACACGTATCGTCCTTTCCCTCAAAGAGATAAATTTTAGGATGAAATATTGGTGATTCCCTTTGGTAGAAAACAAAGCTATTGACATCAAGTTTGAGAATCTCCTCTAATGCCTCTTTCGAAGTGCCGTTTTGATCAACACCAACTATGATATTTAAGTTAGAGTAAAATTTCTTTGCTTGTTCAAGTGAGTCCAACAATTTCACCCCCAAGGGACTCGCAAATGCCGAAATGCTAAAAAAGCTGGTGTAGGCATTATCAGCTAAATATTTATTAATGTGAACTCCAACTGAGTTTGGGGATTCGTCTGTAAATCCTTGGCCTAAAAATGTAACCTTCATTGCTTTTCAAGATTTTTGAACAACTCTGAAACTGAAAGCTTCAATGCAGAGGAGATTTTATCTATGTTTTCCAAGGTGATGTTTTTTTCACCTCGCTCAATCATTCCAATGTATGTTCGATGTAGGCCTGCCTGATGTGCTAGCTCTTCTTGAGAAAGTTTTAGTTCTGTTCGTCTTACTCTTACTACTACCCCAAAGGATTTCGATAACTCTATGTTCATAATGAATACTATAGTTATCACAAAGCTATCAGTGAAGGAAGTTAAAGGCTACATACTATAGTTAGCATATTTGCAATTCTCCTTGCGTTAGGCTACTCGCCTGCGCAAAGTGTGGGTGGGTAAAATTCAGGCTCTTTTGGTTTTTCAGGGTTGCTAGTTGCGCGTTGGTAAAACCAAATGTGCCTGAATGTGCGGTTGGTTTTTCTACGTCACGGCATGAAACCTAACACCAAGCTAGCAGGAGTGAGCCCCGAACTTGGCAGAAAGCACTAAGATAGCAGAGCTAGCCAACACCTACAACGGCATCAACGAAGAACTGCGTTGAGAAGAGAAAATCCAGAAGCACGAGTATTCTTGGAGAGATGAAGTTTCAGAATGGCTGGTGGAGCGGTGAAGATCAGATGAAATTGGCAGAAAAGCACTTAGGCTCATTCGTGCTAGCAGATGTTAGAAAGCGTTTAGTCATTGCAGTAGGTGCCTAGTACAATAACATTATTCATGTTGGCTATTTCATTCCTCATTGAGTTCCATCTCTCAAGCTGTTCTGTGGTAGCTTGTTTGTTAGCAGGATCCCAGCAAGGCTGTTGTTCTCTGTTAAGCAGTTCAATTAACGGTTCAAGTTCCGCGTGATGAGAATATTCATAAACTGTAAATCCACAGGGAGAATACCGACATCCTGTAACATTGTAAATGTTTATTGGTTCTTTGTTCCAGAATTCGTTCTCAGAAGTTAAAGTTGACACGATATAAACTCCTAAATCACGTCTACTACCAATTATATCTTTAATTGAAATTTCTTTTATTGATCCTACCTTAATTTTCACAAAGTCATTTTCATTAACGTATCCAAGTATATAGTCATACCCATTAATTTTTAGTGGAATCCTGGTTGCATACTCGTATGATTTAACTCGAGAGTAGTTAGTCTTGATGAGGTTCAAAAAATGATCATCCTCAACTTTATTCTCCATTGTTAGCATGAAGGAATTGGGTTTTTTGAAAGAGTTATCTCTAACATAATATCCATCTAGTTCAATGTAAGTTGTTAGGGAAGAATCGTTTTGGAGTTCAATGTCGCACTTCAAGTAGAAAACGGGAGAGTAATCAGCTTTGGAAGTCAAAAAAGCTAGTAGAAAAAATAGCAGGATTAGAGTTCTGTGCATAGTGCTTTCTAACGCCAAGCTAGCAGGAGTGCGCCCCGAACTCGGCAAGTTCCGATAAAACTAATGAATCTGCCGGTGCTTCCAAAGTATCAAGAAAGCACTGCGTTCAGAAAGATGAA
This sequence comes from Ekhidna algicida, assembly GCF_051379705.1. Classification (GTDB taxonomy): domain Bacteria; phylum Bacteroidota; class Bacteroidia; order Cytophagales; family Cyclobacteriaceae; genus Ekhidna. The sequence continues at coordinate 3,173,818 of NZ_CP179868.1, forward strand.
AAATCCTGCGAGCTGCACTCAATAGAAAGCTCCGAGCTTTCCCAGCGGCTGATTCATGGAGATGTTTCCACCGAAGTTCGCAAAATGGCAGTTGGCGCATTCGTGCTAGCAATTGTTACCTTGAGTTCTTTTCAAGCCATTCTTTAATTTGATCAAAGGTGAGTTCTCCTTTTGATATTGAGATAACAAGTTGATACTTCTGTTCTTGGTTGGCTGCAATGTCTAAGTGTTCGTTCATGAGTAGGAGTCGAGCGAGAACGTATCCAGTTCGTTTATTGCCGTCAGTGAACGGGTGATTCTTGACTATGCTTTCAAGGATTGCTGCGGCTTTATCAATTGGAGTGGGATAAAGTTCATTACCGTCAAAAGTTTGGTATGGTCGGTTCAGAGCTGAATCCAATAGTTCTTTATCTCTAACTCCGTTAGATCCACCAAATTGTTCAATTAGAATTGCATGTATTTCTAAAACTTCCTTTTCTGAGATCATTGAGCCAGTCTTTCTAGCAGTTCTTTATCCTCAGTTAAGATTGTTCGCAAGTTTTGAGTAAGAGAAACAGACTTAGTTGACTTTCCTTGCACAGACTTTAAATAGTCGAAAACCTCCTGAAGCACTTGTTCAGGGGTATTCTCTAAGAGTTCGTTAATTGCGGTCTTTACTTCTTCTCTGCTCATATATCAAAGATACGAAATATGCAGAAAAATTGTTCAGTGCGAAAATTCAAGGTAACACCAAGCTAGCAGGAGTGAGCCCCGAACTTGGCAGAAAGCACTAAGATAGCAGAGCTAGCCAACACCTACAACGGCATCAACGAAGAACTGCGTTGAGAAGAGAAAATCCAGAAGCACGAGTATTCTTGGAGAGATGAAGTTTCAGAATGGCTGGTGGAGCGGTGAAGATCAGATGAAATTGGCAGAAAAGCACTTAGGCTCATTCGTGCTAGCAGATGTTAGAAAGCGTTTAGTCATTGCAGTAGGTGCCTAGTACAATAACATTATTCATGTTGGCTATTTCATTCCTCATTGAGTTCCATCTCTCAAGCTGTTCTGTGGTAGCTTGTTTGTTAGCAGGATCCCAGCAAGGCTGTTGTTCTCTGTTAAGCAGTTCAATTAACGGTTCAAGTTCCGCGTGATGAGAATATTCATAAACTGTAAATCCACAGGGAGAATACCGACATCCTGTAACATTGTAAATGTTTATTGGTTCTTTGTTCCAGAATTCGTTCTCAGAAGTTAAAGTTGACACGATATAAACTCCTAAATCACGTCTACTACCAATTATATCTTTAATTGAAATTTCTTTTATTGATCCTACCTTAATTTTCACAAAGTCATTTTCATTAACGTATCCAAGTATATAGTCATACCCATTAATTTTTAGTGGAATCCTGGTTGCATACTCGTATGATTTAACTCGAGAGTAGTTAGTCTTGATGAGGTTCAAAAAATGATCATCCTCAACTTTATTCTCCATTGTTAGCATGAAGGAATTGGGTTTTTTGAAAGAGTTATCTCTAACATAATATCCATCTAGTTCAATGTAAGTTGTTAGGGAAGAATCGTTTTGGAGTTCAATGTCGCACTTCAAGTAGAAAACGGGAGAGTAATCAGCTTTGGAAGTCAAAAAAGCTAGTAGAAAAAATAGCAGGATTAGAGTTCTGTGCATAGTGCTTTCTAACGCCAAGCTAGCAGGAGTGCGCCCCGAGCTTAGCAAGTTCCGATAAAGCTAATGAATCTGCCGGTGCTTCCAAAGTATGTATAATGTAGTGCGTTCAGAAAGAGAAAAATCCTGCGGGCTTAAGTCAGTAGAAAGCACTGACTTTTCCCAGCGACTGATTCATGGTGATGGTTGCACTAAAATCTGTAAAGTGGCAGTTGGCGCATTCGTGTTAGCGCTTGTTATAGGGCTTTAGTGGCTAAAGCAGTCCTCAGTTTCACGAATTTTGGTCTTATCTAATATCGTCAATTTTCCGTCCTTCGTTAGTTGGGCCTTGAATGAGTAGTCAGTGTCAGGGCATGAAACCCAATCGTACATATAAAGGAGGTAATCTCTTTCCCGTTCAAAATATGAGTTGGTAATAATGGTGTCAGAGTTGTGATAAAGTTCGTTAGCCCGACAAAAGAGTAGGACTTCTTCAATGTTATCAATATCTCCGATAAAGGATTGAAGTTCTTGATCACTATCTATCACTTCAACAGAATCCTCTTCAGTTAAAGCGACTATATAGCTACCACAAAAGTGGTCGGGACAGTTAAAAAACCCATATTCGGCAGTTACACCTTTAAGTCTTTCTGAATACGTTGAGCTATCTCCGATAGAAGTTACATAAGAGTTCACGTCATATCCATCCGCAGTTCGAACTTCGAAGTACAGGTATTCTTTCATCGGAATTATCTTATCGTACAATTCCTTTCTATCGAAGTTGTTGTACTCAAATTCGGTGAAGTTGCTAATATCAAAATTCATGTCATCAGGCACAGGTTGCTGTTGAGCAGTAACTCCTGTTCTTCCAAGAGTCAAAGCAATAGTTAGTAGATAGAAGTGGAGAAATTTCATTTTGCTCAAATGCCCTATAACAATTATATAAACGTAATATAAAAAATACGCTTGTACACAGCTTGTAACCATGTTTTTTTTGATCAATGCCGTTTTAACCTCCAAATTGGTGGGTAAATGAGAATTCCCGATTTCCGTATGATATTAGAGGTTAAAAGATACTCCTCGAATACCATCAATACTTATGTAAGTCAGTTAAGAACTTTGTCAAAACAAATTGACCGATCAATAGATCGTATATCGGAAAAAGAACTCAGAGATTGTGTTTTTCATTTGATCAGTCAAAGACAATATTCACGATCAGCTCAAAAACAACTTTTGGGAGCATTGAAACTCTACTATTCAGAGATCCATGGTATAGACTTGAAACTTGATTTTTTATTGCCTCATAAGTCTTCTTTCGTCCTTCCAGAGGTCTTGAGCAAAGAAGAGGTTTCAAGAATTCTTTCCATTAGAATGAATACCAAACACAGGGCAATCATCTCATTATTATACAGCGCAGGTTTACGAATAGGAGAAGTCATCAATTTACAAATCAAGTCCATTGATTCTGACAGAATGAAAATATTCATTAAAGGCGGGAAAGGAGTAAAAGACCGCTATGTTCCTCTTTCCGGTAAGCAATTGGCATTGCTCAGAGCTTACTATAGAGAACATAAACCGAAAGATTACTTATTCGAAGGTCAAAATAAAGAATCCAAATACAGTGCTTCCAGTGCTAATAAATTTATCAAGAGGTACGCAATAAAGGCGGGGATAAAAAAGAAAGTTTCTTCTCACATATTTCGTCATAGTTTTGCTACGCATCTCTTAGAGGATGGGATAGATGTACGAATTATTCAAAAACTACTGGGTCATAATAGCGTAAAGACAACAATGCTATATACACATGTTGCAGAAGCTAAATTACTCTCTATTGAGAGCCCGCTCGATACACTAGACTTCTAACAAAAAAAGACCATCTTCCGACGATCTTTTCTCCTTATGATTCTTTTCGATTCCTGCTACACCAGCTCCGGCATCGGTGTATAGAAAAATTGCTCCAATACCACTTTTCCATTTTCTACTTTGTATACGCACACCTCATCCATATCTATTGGGTGGTCCATACCTTTCATCGTAACATTGGTTTTCATAGTGATGGTAAAGAAATTCTCCGCTACCAGAGGATCCGAGATTTCACTGCTGTGAAACTCACTCACCATTTCGTTCCATTCCTTCCCTTTTTTCGCTATCGCATCAAAGCCTTGAACGGTGCCCCAAGGTGCACCTTCTGGCTCCTTGCTTACAATATCAGGGGAATAGAGTTCCTGAAATACCTGCTCGAACTTGCCCTCCCGGCACAGCTCGACTAAACGTTTTGCTACTTCTTCTGTTGTCATAATTATGTGTTAGAGTTGAACATGAGGTAAAGAAATTGGTTAGAGTGACAGCCCTATGTCACTGGTTTGTCGAAATATGAAAAAATGTATATTGGTCGTGGGGGAAATTTTCCGAACTTGCCTAGTTCTATGCGCCTCGTAATTGGATGTATTTGTTGTTTACTCCTTACTCAAGTCCAGGGTCAACTATTGGATGTGGCCAAGGCCGAGTATTTATACGTGCCCGGCAGCAGTAGCAATTTTGAATATCACCGCCAGGAATTTGAAGTGAATGTTCCTTTTGAAGTAAAAGAGGGAGGATACCTGTTTGTTGGTTTCGACTACAGTCGGATCGTATTCAGATTTCAGGAAACGGAGGATTCCTACGATAAGACGCATGCGGAAAACTTTCAGTCCATCGACCTGAACCTCACCTATACGTTTGAAATGAAAAATAACTGGCGCTTTGGACTTCAGCTCTCGCCTTCAATCAACAGTAATTTTCAGGATGGAATTACTTCGGATGATTTCCTCATGAATGGAGTAGCGGCATTCATCAAAACGAAAGATGGTTCGGAAAGCAAAAAACGAAACCGGCTTATTATTGGATTGGCCTACTCTACCATTTCCAGGGTTCCTATTCCATTTCCTTTTATCAATTACTACAGAAAATTTCATCCGAAATGGTCCTATACCATCGGAGCTCCTTATTCCAATATTCAGTATCACGCATCTGAAAAAAATCGATTTAAAATACATGCGGAAGGCGATGCGTTCAATGCACACATTCAGGAGGACATTCTAGTTGAAAATTTTGGAATTGCGGATCGCATCAGGGTGTTTATCATCAACGTGGGCTTCCGATACGAGTACAAATTTTCCGAGCACATAGAATCGTACTTGGTACTTTCCCGCACGGTCTTCTCAGACCTGCAATTGAGAAAAGGAAAAGACATGATTTTTCAGCCGGGATTGGACAATGCCATGTTTTTCCGATTGGGCGTTCGCTGCAAAATCTAGCTATCGCCAGAAGGTAGAAAGGAACGCTCGCCAGAACTGTGGCCGGTTCAATGAAAACATCACTTTAAAATCCTCCCGAAGCGAACTCTCTTCATCAAGGAATCTAAACACCGACTGAATGGGCGGTTTGGTGTACAGCTTAGTGAAGATGTCTTCCCCCAGATCGTTGCGAGAAGACAGGACATTCAGGAAGATGGAATCATACCTTCTGAATCGTGAGGTTCCAATGCCTTTTTCAGGTCGCTTTCCACGCTTGATGTTTTCTACCATCATTGTTGAATAGCGATCTGCATTTTTGAATGAATACCCTGAGGATGGTCGCACCCAGCCTCCTGCAGTCCCGATCTTGGTGATGTACTTGGTGTGATGCCTATGAAATGGGTAGTCCGACATGGGAATTACTCCTTGCTCAACTTCTTTGATCTGATAGTTGCCGGTTGCTAAATACTTCTTGATGTATTCGTTGAGATAGGTGTCGTATTCGTCATCCGGAAGCAGCTGATCATTGAACAGCGTAAATTCTACCAATGCCATGTTGGAAGAAAGTGGCAGTACATACGTGAAGCTGGTGCTGTCTTTCCATTTCAGCCGGTAGTCCATCATGGTGAAAGTCTCAGGATCGAAGATCGGATTTTCCGTCTCGATAAACCAACCTTTAAAATGCTGAACCAATGAATGATACTTTTCCTTCTTCTCTTGAAATTCCAAAGGAATGCGACTGTCAAAAATGTGTGTAGCGTGATAGTTTCCTTCTAGACCCTTGATCTCTTGTACTTCAATATCAAGAACCTCGTCTTTCACCCAATCTATCGAATCTGATTTTAAAAGTGCTGCCTTGGCATATGCATAGAAATCTGCCGACCGCACCATCTTATATCGGTAGGGAGAGAGATTGAAATCAATGGTTTCTTTTGCATTGAAAAACAAGCCATGCTTCCAGGTTTGTGTTGCCAGCTGATCCCAGAGTGTTTCACCTTGCTCCCAAAAGCACCACGTGCGATCGTTGGCCACCTTGTCATCTTTATCGAGCAGCAGAATACGCTTTCCAGAAAAAAAATCATCATTGATCATTTTCAACGCGAGCTGTAATCCAGCAGCTCCAACACCTACAATTGCATAGTCGTATGTGGCTTGGTCCATCTTGGCTTAAATATAAGAAGCCCTGCTTTCGCAGGGCCACAACCACTAACTTTCACTAACCTATTTTGTTTATGCTAATGGTTTAATTCTGAACACTCATAACCAAAACGTTCCAGAATTACCGCAATGTTCTCGCAAGAGAAGATGGTTGATTCCACCTTCAGCACACGTTCCCAGTCTTCCAGATCCACAGACCAGCGTTTGATGGAGTTGATCTGGCTGAATACCTGATTTACTCGTGCAACATCTCTTTTGGTTTTGATATTGCTTTTCAATATCAACACATTGATTTCTTTTTCTGATCTGGTAAGTGTTCTCATAGCTATTAAAATTGGATGCGATACATGACATCAGGGAAAAATCCGATCTGATCAACCACATTGACCTGGTCGGTCACCTGATTATATCTTCTTACAAATTCATTTTTTCTATTGGTCAAATTTTGAAAGTCAACAAAAAACTGGTGTGAGACTTTCTTCCTGTTTAGTCGAACCCCAAATTTTGCATCCCAGCGGAAGTACTGTCCATACCTTTCACTAAATGCCACATCATCCTGACGCACTTCTCTACCTAAGTTGTCCCGAGTCGCATCTACATCTATTGGAGTAAATGGTCTTCCGCCGGCGGTCGTTACTTTGGTGTCAAATGTCCAGGCATTCTGTCCATTGGGACCAAACTTCCATTCCTTCCCGAATAGCACATTCAATACATAGTTGTTATTGAATACCGTGTTTCGCAGCACTCCATCACTGCCTTCATATTGTGACTCAAATACAGAGGTCGTTAAAAGCATGTAATAGTTCCGGCTAAAGAATTTTTCAAGAGTGATTTCTGTACCATAGTTGAATCCGGTACCATCACTAACCAATGATCCCTTCTCTTCGAAGATGAAATCATTTCCTTCATTAAGAACTGAATAGCTGGATGCCGATTGTTCTACCGGCACATCAAAAATATCCTGGTAGTATACTTCAGCTTTTAGCCTCCAGTCTGTACCCAGATTGCGATCCATTCCCAGCACAAAGTGATGTGCTTTGATGAAGTCAAGATTTTGGTTTGTGCGGACAGTGTTTCCTGGTGATACTTCTTCCTGATAGAAAAGTACAGGGGAAGGTACCGCCTGGCCGTGTAGTCCGTATGCTAAGCTCCATCGTTGAATAGGCGTCTGTTGCCAGCTTATCGCAGCTCTTGGTTCAAGGATAAACTCATCCATGAATTGGTGATATTGAGAATGTAATCCGAAGGTGGTAGAAAGATCATCCGTCAGTTTGTATTCAGCCTGACTATATACCTGAAGCAGGTTATAGTTTTCACTTACGTTGGTATTGGTAAGGAAATAATCCGGCACGCCATCGTTATTTGCGTCTGGTATAGATACGCGATCGTCTCGGTCTTCTGCAAAGAGATCAAGATTATAGGTCTCATTTAAAAATCCGGCTCTTAGGTTCCATCGTGCGCTGAATTTTGCGTTCAAAGTTGAGGTGATGGTGTACCGATTTTCTCTATTTCTTACGTTGGTCGCTCGATACTTCCCAATGAGCTCATCGTTTTGATCAAGCATTCGGTTGTCTTGCAGATATTCATTGAAATTGGTTGAAGCGCCCAATGAGGACTTGAGGTAAGTGTTTTTACCCAAGCGAATGGTATGCGCCATCCCAATCATTCCCAGTTCATTTTGAACAAATGCGTCCTGCTCTGGATTTGCGAATAAGTCTGTGTCGTCAATATCATCACCCAAAAAGTCGATGTTACTCTTACCTCCCAATCCAAAAATTTCAAATCGGCCAAGTTTGGTATCTCCAAGGTTTGCCTTGAAAGAGATGTCCTGATAGAATGGAATGGCTGACGTACCTGTGGCAGCCAGACTCGCAATTCCGTAGCGATAGGAAGTGACAAATGAAGAGTTGTTTTTCTTGCTGATCGGACCTTCAGCCATAAACTCAAGTCCACTAAATGCAGAAAGCTGGCCAGTGAATTCGTATTTGTCCGTGTTTCCGTTTCTGAAAAACACGTCAAAAACTGCTGCATTGGCATTGCCATACTCAGCAGGGAAAGCCCCGGTAAGGAAATCTGATGTACGAAGCAGGTTTGTATTTAAGGCATTTACAGGCCCGCCGGTGGTGCCTTGAGTGGCAAAGTGGTTCGTCGTTGCGATTGGAATGCCTTCAATTCTCCACAACAGTCCGATAGGAGAGTTGCCTCTAACCACTATGTCATTTCGAGCATCATTGGTTGCATTTACACCTGCAAATGAGGTAGCTAGTTTAGCCACGTCATTTCTTCCACCAGAAAATCGTGTGACTTCCTCCAGGCTAAAGGTACGTGCACTGACTTTGGCCATGTCATTAATCGGCAGATCTTTGTCAGCATCTGCCGTTACCACAACCTCTTGCAGGCTTTCAACAGACTCTTCTAAGAGCACACGTAAAATCACTTCTTTTCCAGAAGTGACGAGTACGTTTGGAAGCGAAATGCTTTTATACCCGATGTAGGTCACAGCAAATGTCTGTCTCCCAACCGGGACATTTTCAATTCTGAATTCTCCGTTGACGTCTGCCACTGCACCTTGCACAGGGTCGGAACCGACCAGCTGAATGGTGGCGCCAATGAGTGGATATTCCGCTTGAGCGTCCAGGATAATTCCTTTAACAGTTTGGTCCTGGGCAACGCTTGCAAGTGAAACAAGGATTCCGAGGATTGTAATGATAGCTTTCGAATTTTTCATTGTTTTGAGTATTGATTTCGACGGCTAACCTATAAGTAGAGACTTTGCTTGAAAACGATATTCTGTGTCAGACAGCTCGAAAATCTGCCGAAACGGCAATTTTAATAGCTGAAGCCTCAAGAATGATCATTATACTGTCTGGTCCATTTCAAGTGGGCATATTCCGGTTTCGCTGCTGAAATTCCAGCTTTCATTGGTTTACTATCCAAAATCTCTTTAGCCATTATTTATCTTTAAGGTTGAGATGAAGTTGAAAGAAGTATATATCAGATGGATTGGAATTTTAGTTGTTGCTGCAATAGCCACAATTAATGATGAGAAAAGCGGCCACATGAGTGAGGAACCACTTTGGTTGCATTTTGTGGTTTCTTTAAGCTTCACTATAGTTTATTGGAATGGGGCAACTTTTGTTATATATCGATTTAGGAAGCTGTTTCCTGAAATTAGTAAAACAGCAAGAAGGCTGTCTTTGACAGCTCCTATTGTTGTGATTTGGATGATTTTAGGAGGTATACCAGTCAAACTCTTATTTGGGCTTTGTGATATTAGGGAGGCATTTACTTTTAGTGAACATGCGGAATTTCTTCCTTTTAATATGGTAGCTGCTACAGTAATCTCCCTAGGATATGAAGCTTTCTACTTTTTTGATAAATGGAAAGAACAGTTCACTTTGAATCAACAGCTAAAAAATCAGCAAATCAGGACTCAGTATGAGGTGTTGCAGAATCAGATGAGCCCACACTTCTTATTTAATAGCCTCAATACGCTCACAACCATTATCCCTGAAAATGCAGATGCTGCTGTTTCTTTTACAGAAAAACTCTCGGAAGTATATCGATACATTTTACAGAACAAGGATCGCGAACTGGTCAGTTTAAAGGAAGAAATTGAGTTTGTGAAGTCATACTTGTTTCTGCTTCGGATGCGATATCCGGACAACTTAAGTGTGGAATTCAGCATTGATGATAAATACCTGGATCTCACAATTCCTCCATTGACATTACAGATGTTGGCCGAAAATGCCATTAAGCACAATGTGGTATCCAAGGCTAAACCATTGCACATTGATATTTACATCGAAAATGGAAAATCAGTGATAGTTAAGAATAATCTTCAGCGTAAAAATTCACTTGAAAAGTCTACAAAAACAGGTCTTGATAATATCCGCAAGCGATACAACATATTGGGCCAAAAGGAAATAGATATAATCACGAGTGCATCTAATTTCATGGTGGCTGTTCCGCTCATTGATTTGCTTGAAGAGAAAGATTTAAGGTTCACCTAATGAAAGTACTGATTGTTGAGGATGAAGCACCGGCGTTCAGAAGGTTAGAAAAAATCCTTTTGGAGATCGATCCTACCATCGAGATTGTGGAGGTACTAGACAGTGTGGAGGACACGGTAAAGTGGATGAATAATCATGAACATCCGGATCTGGCTTTGTTAGATATTCAAATAAGCGACGGCATCAGCTTTCAGATTTTTGATCAAGTTGAATTTAAATGTCCCATCATTTTTACAACAGCCTTTGACGAGTATTTGCTCAAGGCATTCAAGGTCAATAGCATCGATTATTTGCTAAAACCCATAAAGAAAGAAGACCTGGAACGCTCGCTCGAAAAGTATCGAAATCTACAAACAAACTTTAGTCAAAACGGTGTAGACATGGCTGCCTTGCTTAATCAGATTAACTTAAGTGAGACGAAGCATAAATCACGTTTTTTGGTTAAGCAGGGAGATAAAATGCTTGCTATTCGTTCGGAAGATATCGTTTGTTTTCAAAGTAAACACGGAGTAATACATATCAATACCAAAAACGACAAAACCTATCTTTCTGACTTCACGCTGGACGAACTCTCCAACCAACTTGATCCAAGGGTTTTCTTTCGAGCCAATCGGCAGTTTATTGTTAGCGCCGACTATATCACCTCTGTTCATAAGTACTTCAAAGGCAAGCTGATGATTGAGATGGATCATTTTTCAGATGAGCAAATACTTGTAAGTAGCGAAAAAGCCACATCATTAAAACAGTGGCTTGATCAATAGCATTCGTCCTGCTATATTCACAGCGTTATGAAATATCCAATAGAGGTAAACGAGACGCGCAAAATCAATCGAATCACGATTAAGCAATCTTTTGTGGATCTGATGAATGCATTCAATCTGGAAAGAGGGCTCATTTTTACCATTAAGTTATTGTTTATAAGACCAGGTAGTATGGTGCGACTTTACTTAGCCGAAGGGAGATTTCAAATAGTCAATGCGTTTAGGCTGCTAGTACTTACCACAGCCGTGAGTCTTTTCATGATGTATTTGACGGGAGTTGATGAATTTTTACTCGGATTCCAGAATGAATTCAGCAGTGATCTTACTGGAACAGAGCAGGAAGATTCAGAATATATCGCGGGGTTAATGCAGCAAATTTATTTAGAGTGGTACAATCTTTTTCTGTGGATATCCATACCATTTTATGGATTTTTTGCATTTCTATTTTTTTCAAGGAAGAATTACAATTTTGCTGAACATATGGTAATTCAGAGTTTTTATATCTGTGCTATGAATGTTTTAACTATTATCGTATTCCCTCTACATTATGCAATTGGGCAAGGTCCTATGATTTACCTTTCTTTTAGTCTTTCAACAGCTTATTTTTTCTTTTTTATCATCAAGGTGTTCGAAATCTCTAGTTTTGGAGGAGTCCTAAGAACCATCCTACTATTTATTGTAAGTAATATTATCTATTTGCTTGTCCTTGCTCTTATTTTGGCAACTTTGGTTGGCAATGAGGTTGGCTCCTTACAAGGATAAGCCTTACAATTTCCTGGAATCAACCAATTCGATTGAGAGTTCAGGTCCGGGTACATAAAACTTCACAATCTTAGCTGGCTTCTCTTTCGAAATCCAGATGCGATTCTGCGGCATCTTACCGTCTGTCATCAAATGAATAACTGTGCAATCGAATGTGCCTGCTGCAGTCGTTACTTGTTCATCTTTCACGTAATAGATGGAGGCATCAGCAACTGTCATACTTGTTGAAATTAAGGCTTTGAACCTTATGGTGTCACCGGCTTTATAATCTAGTGTCTGCATCAGCATATACAATTCACTGCGGAACACATCATAGTTATAAGTGGAATCAACAGGATAATCATTGATGGTCGTATCTCTTATCACGCGATAGAGTCCTGTTACGGTATTATTATTAGCATCTAGATCTACATCAAGTTTGGTGGTATTAATCTGCATATTTACAGATACTGCTTCCATCTTAAAACGATTCGTGTCTACGGTAAACTCTGCATCCTCGTAAACACTGCCATCATCAAAACTCGACGTATCTCTTGAGACAAGCTTTCCATTTTCAAAATAGGTTCCGAAAATCATAGATCCGACCTTGGTTTGGGTAGAGTCAAACATATGGTAGGTATTAATTCCCGATTGTATGCGATTGAAATCAACTTCCTGGCCAAGCCATTCTACTTTTGGTTTCGCATCTTTTTCAGGATTTTGACAAGCACATAGAAGTGCTAGGATAATTAGGCAATAGTTTTTCATTGTTAGGTATTTGTTCTAAAACATCTAACCAAAACTACACCCATTCCGCTTGAATAACGGCATGGCCGCTCGTCCAAAAATCAGCTGTCTAACCAGCTTTTGAATGATCGTACTTTCTCTCTACTTACAATGATGTTTTCGTTGTATTGAGGCTTAACAGAAACCATAAGACGGTTGTTGAAGTAGGAGTCGATCGAAGTGATGCTTTTGTCGCAAAGCATAATGTGCCTGTTTACACGAAAAAAGCATGCAGGATCCATCAGTCCTTCCAGCTCGTCGAGCGAATGATCAACAATCATAGACTCTCCCGAGTAGGTTTGAAGATACGTAGTGCTTGATTCGCTATAAAAATAGGCAATGTCCTGAACGTGAATAGACGCGTATTTCAATCCGGTCTTCACTAAAAATTTTTGCTTGTAAGGTGAGCTGAGTTGAGTTTTAAGGTTTTTAATAACTTTTGAAAAATCTTCCTGAGAACGAACTTTTTCAAGTTTATCAATGGCTTTTACCAGCTTTTCTGCCTGAACAGGTTTGAGTAGATAGTCTACACTGTTGTATTTGAAAGCATCTAAAACATACTTGTCAAATGCAGTAGTAAAGATTACCTGAGGAAAAGTCTCCAGAGTTTCTAAAATATCAAAGCCGGTACCATCACCCAGTTGTATATCCAGAAAGATGAGGTCGGGACAGTCATTGTCTTGAAGCCATTGGGTTGCTGAATTCACTGAATAAAAGGTGTTGAGAATGCGAATAGAGGTATGTTCAGCGACCATTTTGTTTAGGCGGTCAGCTGTCAGCTTTTCATCCTCTATAATTAGTGCTTTCATGACAATGATAATGGCAATCGGACCGTAAAGGTTTCTTCACTATCTGTGATTTCTAGTGCACGACCAGCTGAAAGCAGAAGTCTGTTGGATAGGTTTTTCAGTCCTATTTTAGTACTTGACGAAAGGCTCTCTTTCTTTCGCTTGGCATTCTCTACCACAATACTTTTATCACCCTCATTCTTGATGGAAATGTAAAGCGGCTCATCCACAGAAAAGGAATTGTGTTTTATGGCGTTTTCAACAAGTATCTGGATGGACATTGGTGGTACAGTCAAATTTAGATTAACCAACGAAATATCCTTTTCAACGACAATTGCTTCTTGATGTCTCATTTTTAACAAGAAAATGTAGCTATCAAGAAATTCCATTTCTTCCTGAAGTGTGACTACACTCTTTTCGTCGTTCTCCAGGATGTAGCGATACATGTCTGAGAGCTTCGAAATAAACTTTATAGCTTGTTTGGAATTATCTTCTACCAGGCAAGAGAGTACGCTGAAACTATTAAATAGAAAGTGCGGATTAACCTGATTCTTTAGACTCTCAAGCTTAGCAGCTGCTAATTCTCTTTGAATTGCTTCTTTTTCCCGTGCGCTTCGTATAGCATTTCTTACATACAGGATAATGATTTCATAAGCTATGATGAGTAACGAAATGACAAAACCTTGCGCACTGTCGAGCAGGAAAGACCCTCTTTTTTCGCCATTGTCGCAGCAACCAAGGTCTGCGAGAAATTCATTGTAGAGAAAGGCAAATAAAAAAACCAAGGGGATCACAAGAAGTGTCGCCTTGGTTGATATTTTATAAAGCCCAATGTTTGATCGAATGCTAAGGTTTGAACTCTGCCAGTGTACAAACCTGGAGACTACCTCCCACAAGATCATGATTACGGATATCGTATAGATTAGTGAAATGGTAGACATTTCATCCCAGCCTACAAACTCTTCCCAATTTTCAACACGTGTGAGTTTGAAAAAGAAGAAGACAAAGACCGCAATCGTAAACCTAAACCGGTACTTCATGCGGTAAAATTACTCACCATCTTTAGAAGCTACAGCCTTTCCTGTGGTTACATTGAAAGAGAGTGTAGTTCCGGTTACTTTCTGAGTTCCTGTGCTTCGCGAGGAAACAGTGGTTGAGTACTGTCCTGCTGCCACCTTATTAGCTGATACTGTAACGATGAAGTGGTCCTTATTTTGATCATCTTGCTTTACATCAAATGCTAATCCTGAATTAGTAATCATTTTAGGAGCAGAAAAATTCGCACGCTTAGCAAATTTGGATCGTACAATCCAAAGATCGAATGATGTGTCACTGTCCGTACTCACATCAATAGTATATTCTTGAGCATAAATTTTGGCTCCACGTTTAGGAGCATCAAAGTTTTGCGCCATGGCAAGTGATGCCACGAAAAATAGAAGGGATAGAAGAGTGAATTGCTTTTTCATAGTCGTAATGCTTTTCAATTTTTGGTATACAAAGGACACGCGATTAAAGGTGCTTCATACCATGATTTGCATTGAACTGACTGAAAACTTATTGAACTGTCACTTATGCCCACTGAATCGTACGTCAATCTTCCTTCGCTCTGAAAGCAATTATTTAACTCATTTTCAATAGAAAAGGAGGTGTATTTTTCTAATGCTTCTACAAATAATGAGGAATGTCTTCACCATTTTTTAGCATGGTTGCTACATCAAATAATAGGTTGAGAAGCTGATTAGTTCAGCAAAAATGATTTCTTAATTTCTCACGCAAGAATTGTAAATGTTTATGATTTCATCAATATTGGATAAACCAAGTTCTTTCCCTTTAATCCGATCAGTAAGTGTTGGGCAATCATCTAGAAAGGCAACAATCTTTTTTCGGAAACTGATGTTGGGAATCAGAAAGGATTTTTCATCCTTATAAAGAACTCTTTCTCTATAAGACTTACTATCCTCGGGACGGACGGCATAGAGACTCAAATATCCTTTGGATATTAATAGCGCCATTATTCGTTTATTGTTGTGATTGATAGGCTCAAAACGTTCTCCATTCATCATGACCGATTGAATCTGAAAAGCCTTAAAAAGTTCTTTACTTTTTTTTGACTTGACCTGCACCTCATCATAAAAAGTGCTCTGAAAAATAGTAATCTCACCAAAGGTTGAGTCACCCTTGAGTGTGACTAAAAAGTCCTCTTGTGCCTTAACTAGTATAGATGAGCCAATCAGAAGTGCTGTAACAAAATATTTCATAGGCAAATTTTTGATGAAGATATTCGATTATTTACATAATATGAATTTACATTTTTTATACAAAATGTGAATAAATAAAACTTTTGGTTTTGAGCTTCGTTTCTATTTTTCATACATTTAGTGAATTAATAAGAATTAATCATTATGAAGGGTACCAATCTTGGCGAGTTTGAAGAAATCGTTCTACTCACTATCGCATCACTGATGTCAGAGGCATACAGTGTAAACATTGTTGATGAAATCGCCTCAGTGACCGGACGGAAGACAAAACTTGGGGTGGTTCATGCAGTTCTTAATCGGTTGGAAAAAAAGGGCTTGATTACTTCTGAACTTGGAGAACCAACTAAGGAGAGAGGCGGTAGGAGAAAGCGTTTTTTTCACATATCTCATGCAGGCAAGGTTTCCCTTATGAAAGCAAAAGAGCAACGCGATAAGCTTTGGAGTAACATTCCAGAATTGGTTTTCAAGGGTATCTGATGAGTAAAAACCGAGAAATACCCCCACGATGGATGAATTGGCTTCTTGAGCTGTATTGTTCCAAAGATCTGTTGGAAGATCTTCAAGGAGATCTTTATGAATACTATTCAAGGAACTTAAAAAGGAGTCGATTCAAGGCTGATCTTATTTTTTTATTGGATGTTATCAAGTTCTGCAGACTCTACACTATTCAAAAACCCAAAATACTAGGACAAATGACTTTTTTTAATCTAATAAGTAACTACCTCAAGACTTCAGCCAGAAGCCTTGCTCGAAACAAACTTTTTTCGTCAATAAACATTCTTGGACTTGCCATTTCTATGTCAATTGGCATTCTCATGATTACCTATATCAGTGAGCTATTGAGTTTTGACACTTTCCATGAAAAGGCAGATCGAATCTATCGGGTTCATTCTACATACAAAAGCATATCTTCCTCTGAAACTACAAATCTTGCCTCGACCTCAGTATTTATAGGTAAGACGCTGAAAGAAGAATATTCCGGCTTTGAGAAGGTGCTATTCATGCGTCGAAATTTTAGAGCTGACTTGAACAAAGGGGATAACACAATTCCGGTGAGGGGACACTATGCTTCCGAGGAGTTTTTTGAGGTCTTCACTTTTAATCTAATTGCCGGTAACCCATCTACAGCCCTGTCTGCACCCAACTCCATTGTTTTAACAGAAGCCTCTGCTGAAAAGCTATTCAAAGATCAGGAAGCACTGGGTCAGATTGTTGTATCGGGGGATGAGTCTTATACAATTACAGGCATTGTTGAAGACTTACCCAAAAATTCGCATATACAGTTTGAGGCTCTCATGTCATTTGTGACATTAGAGAATAGATATGATGGAAGCGAAACAACCACTTTCTTTGACTTCAGAAGTATTTGGATGAATTATGTCTATCTCCTGCTTCCCGAAGGTCAGGATCCGGATGTGATCAATAATCAACTCAGACGTATTACTGCAACAGAAAATGAGAAGACGGATAGATACCAAATCCAACATCGGGTAGAGAGCTTAGCTAACCTTGTACCTGGAGAAGAATTGTCTAACAATATAGGCCCCAGTATGACCTGGACAGGTATTTATCAACTGGGACTTTTGACAATGTTCGTTATCATTTCTGCATGCTTCAACTACACCAACCTGTCCATTGCAAGGTCTTTAAGAAGAGCGAAGGAAGTTGGAGTGCGGAAAGTGGTAGGGGCAGGCCGAACGCAAATATTGACTCAATTTATTTTTGAAGCAGTAATTGTGGCGCTGATATCAGTTTTCATTTCTTATGGTTTGTTTATGATAATCAAGCCATTTTTTATGGACTTAGTTTTGGATAGAAATGATTCCATTACCATGAAATTTCAATGGATTCATGTGCTGTATTTTATTGCTTTTGCTGCAAGTATTGGTATCATCGCAGGAATATTACCTTCTATAGTATTAGCAAGACTTAAGGCAATATCTGTCTTTAGAGATGCCTCTTCTGTAAAGTTGATGAAAGGTCTTAATCTGAGAAAGGTTTTGATTGTGTTGCAATTCACCATGTCAATCTTTCTTATTATCGGGTCAACGATCGCCTATCGCCAATACAAGTTTGCACTCAACTTCGATATGGGTTTTACGACCGACAATGTGCTAAACATAGAATTACAAGGAAATGACTCCAAGTTGTTGATGAATGAGGTAGAAAAACTACCGGAGGTTAGCAAAGTATCACGTTCAGGAATGATACCCAATACAGGCGAGATTTGGTCAGAGGAAATAAAATACAAGGATCCGCTGGATTCAGCTAACGTATATGTCAATTTCATTGATAAGAACTACTTCTCAACTCATGAATTCACCTTTCTGGCAGGAGGTTCATTTCCTTATGATCAGGAGGAGGGCACAGCCAAATTTGTAGTGGTTGATGAATTGCTGCTCAAACGTTTCAATATCCAGGATCCACAAAGTGCCATTGGTGAAATAATTACCTTGGACAGAAGGCTGGATGATTTGAGTCTGGAGATTGTCGGAGTAGTAAAGCAATTTCAGTACGCGAAAGTCCATAACGAGTCTGAACCAGTGGCCTTGATTCAGGGCACACCTGAGGATTACGTACATCTAAACCTAGTTGTAAAATCCAATGATATCATAGCCTTTATGGATAAGTTGGAGGCCATTTGGTCAGAAGTTGATGAGGTACACCCATTTGAAGCTGAGTTTTACAGTGACCTTATCCAGGAAGCCTACAATGATCAGGCAACATTGTTCAAACTGTTTGGATTTCTAGCATTTCTAGCAATATCAATTGCTTCGATGGGGCTTTTAGGGATGGCTGTTTTCACTACGGAGACTAGACAGAAGGAAATAAGTGTAAGAAAAGTGCTGGGTGCAAGCAAGCAAAACTTGATGCTTATTCTTTCAAAAGGATTTATCTCAATGCTTATTATCTCGGCAGTAATTGCCATGCCACTGAGCTATCTATTCTTCACGGAGATGGTTATGGCAGACTTTGTTAATCGAATCACAATAGGCCCGGTTGAATTACTTTCTGGAGTTTTTATCGTCTTCGCAATTGGCATTTTGACTATCGGGTGGCAAACTGGAAAAGCCGCCAAGTCAAATCCAGCGGATATGCTCAGAGATGAATGATATTGATTGAACTTGCTATTTTTCTGGTATGAACAGAAAAGAAGCAAAAGAGATTCTTGCTTCCATGACGGAAGGTGATAGCTTGCTGAGGCATGCGCGAACCGTTGAATTAGTCATGGAAGCGTATGCTCCCCAATTTGATGAAGACCCTGAAGAATGGGCTATCACCGGTATGTTACATGATGCAGATTATGAAAAATATCCGGAAGAGCATCCCAACCGCATTGTTGCGTTGCTAAGAGAAAAAGGTGAGGAGAAAATGGCACATGCCATCTCAGCGCACTACACCAAATGGAATGTTCCTTATGAGACAACACTAGATAAGGCTCTATTAGCCTGCGATGAACTTACTGGTTTTATTGTTGCCTGCTCTCAGGTAAGGCCTGAAGGTATTTCAACCCTTACCGCAAAATCAGTAAAGAAAAAGCTTAAACAAGCCAGCTTTGCAGCCAAGGTAGAAAGAGATGAAATTGCTAAAGGAGTAGAAATGTTGGGTGTGGATATGAGTGAACACATTACCTTTATTATAGATGTTCTGAAAGCAAACAGCAAAGAACTGAAGATTTAAACACCAAAACATGAAAAAGAAACTACTCATTGGCTTGGCAATACTTGTAGTATTGATAGTCGCATTTGTGCTCTATGCCAACAATCGTAATCGAACCCTCAGCCCACCAGGAGAAACCAGCGTTCAAGCCAATGGGATGGAGGTCAGCATTAACTATTCTCGACCTTCCGTACGTGATCGGATGATCTTTGGCGAAGAAGAAGAAGGCGCCTTACAGCCATATGGAGTTTATTGGAGACTGGGTGCAAATGAACCTACTTTGATTGAGGTTTCCTCAGATTTTAAATTTGGAGATGATGATTTTCCAGCGGGAAAATATGTGATCTACGGCTTTCCACGAAAAGGAGAAATGGAGATCAGACTCAATTCAGACTTGCGCCTTTGGGGGTATACCGAGCCGGATTACGCTCAGGATTTGTCAACGGTGGTTGTTCCAGTTTCTCGAAATGAGCATGTGGAACAGTTTACCATAACAACTGAAGAAGGCACAAATGGAGTTAATGTGGTTTTCACTTGGGGTAATTACAAATGGGTACTAGCACTAGAAAAACAATAGCTATAGATTATTAACATAAAGAAGAAGGCAGAGTGATCTGCCTTTTTTTATAGACTTTGTTGTAATCGCTTCCAGATCTCATCCAGCCAGTCATCATGCTCAGGCTTCATCAGCGATGATCTGAGGCACATCAAGTAATCAGAATCGATATTGAAGCCAACATCTTCGAACTTTGATGTAGGGTATTTATAGAGAGATAAATACAAATGGCTTTCTTCAGCCTTCTTAAAAAATGCCTGAGCTTTCTTACTCATTTCACTTGTACTGTCTCCTTTTAATGTCCAGGCGACAATGTCAGTTTCGGGCGCTACTATGGGTAAAAAATTATCACTTCCGAGTAGTTTTTTGTAAAGCTCTACAGTAGCATTCCTTGATTTATTCAAGTCTTTCGAGAACTCACCATTTTGTACCAGCGGTAGCAACTGATGCGTGGCCCATAGCCCAACTGCTGAAGCTCCTGCTCGTGAGCACTCCAGGCTTATCTCACCTAGGTGAAGCTCCTCAGAGGTGAAATAGGTGTAGGGAGAATCATGGATGTAATATTTGGCTACTTCAGGATCTTGAAAAAGAATGCACCCACAACCATAGGGCTGCAATCCTTGCTTGTGAGGGTCTATTACGAGACTATCAACCTGATCCAGCATTGCAAACTTTTGGATGGTATCAGGTTCCAGGCTGTCCACTAACTTGAAATACCCACCATAGGCGGCATCTGCATGAATACGGAAATTGTATCTCTTTTGCAGTTCTAGTATTTCAATCAATGGATCTACAGCACCAAGCCCCGTAGTACCCATGGTACACACTACAGTTCCTACATTTCCCTGTTTCAATTTTGATTCAAGCGCCTGTATATCTATCCTTCCTTGCGGGTCGGAGGCTACTTTTTCAAAGTCAAGTTTGAGTACTTCAGAAATGCGTTCGTGTGTGTAATGAGCTTGATCTGATGCTACGATTATTTTGTCGGGATGGATGTTGCCAGCGACCCATAAGGCTTCGAGGTTGGCCATAGTGCCTCCGCTTGTCAAATGACCCAGGTGCTTGCTCCAACCAAACATAGTAGCAAGATCAGCTACCACTTCTTTCTCCATCGGCGAGCTGGCTTTGCTGCCGTCCATGGCATGATTGTTTGGGTTGATCCACATGGCCAGCATATAGGCTGCCTTGGCAATAGGATGTGGAGGTTTCAGCATTTGTCCGACAAATAATGGATGAAAATATGGATAATTGTCCTGCATCTTTTCTGCAGTCTTTAAGATGACTTCTTCCATTTTCTCCGTATCGTACAACTGATTTATATCCGGTAGATCAAATCCGATTTCCAGCTTTTCCAAGGCTTTCATTAGCAACGATATTGACTCTCTTTCCAGTTTCATTTATCTATCCATTCTATCTTTTCCTCAATTGGTTTTTTTGCTATGATCCGATCAGACGACTCACAATAGCCAATATAGAAAAATCCGATACAGGATTCGTTTTCTTTCAGTTTTATGTGCTCACCAAGGAATTTGCATAATGGCGGACTACTCCAGTATCCGCCCAGTTCATATTGATCAAGCGCCAGCCAAATGTTTTGAACAGCGCATGCCACTGAGGCTGTTTCTTCCCATTCGGGCACTCGTTCGGCCGGATCACGATGCAGAATAATTGCAAGCATGGCACCAGCCTTTTGTGCATTGGATTTAATCTTTTCAAATTTAGAAGGAACAAACTCCGGTGTTATCTCGCGATATTTCTCCGCTAAAAAATCCCCAAGTTGAGTTTTTCCTTCTTCAAGGAAAATCTTAAAGCGCCAGGGTTCCGTAAGTTTATGAGTAGGAGCGTGATTGGCATTTAGAAGTAACTCTTTTAGTATTTCCCTAGGGATAGGCTTATCGATATATTGCATTGGATAGACAGATCGTCTTTTCCTTATGGTCTCGTTTATTAAACTCACGATTTTTTCAATTTAAATGGCAAAATCTAAAAATATATTAATTACCGGTGCGTCAACTGGAATTGGCTATGACTTAGCAAAGATATTTGTAGAAAATGGTTATACCGTATACGGAAGTGTAAGAAAGCAAACAGATGCTGATAGACTTTCCAAGCAGCTGGGTTCTGACTTCAAACCTGTGCTATTTGATGTAACGGATCACAATTCTGTGGATCTGGCCGCTGAGAAATTACATGACGAAATAGGAACTGAAGGTCTTGGTGGACTTATCAATAACGCTGGAATAGCTATTGGTGGACCTATGCTGGATCTGACCATAGCAGATTACAGACAGCAGTTTGAGGTGAATGTGATCGGTTTAATAAAAGTGACCAAGGCATTTTTACCTTTGCTTGGCGCTCGAGCCAATCATCCTTCAGAGCCGGGTCGAATCGTGCAGATATCCTCAGTAGCAGGTAAGGTCGGAATGCCGTTCATGTCTCCATACGCTGGATCTAAACATGCAGTAGAGGGATTGTCAGAAAGTTTGAGGCGGGAGCTACAACTGTTTGGCATTAAGGTTATTGTCATCGGTCCGGGACCTATCAAAACACCTATTTGGGATAAAGGAATTTCGGATGATGCGAATCTCAGATTTAAAGACTCGCCTTATGCTGAGTCCATCAATATTTTTCAAAACTCATTTGTAAAAGATGCGATCAAGAATGGATGGACCTCTGAAAAAGCAGCCAGAATTATTTTTAATGCTTTTGAAAAGAAAAATCCTAAAGCTCGATATGCGCTAGTTCCACAGCGATTTAAAAACTGGACATTACCCAGATTGCTTCCAAGCAAAGCTTTAGATAAATTCGTTCGTCAGAAATTGAAGCTAAAGCCAAGAAAATGAAATTTGGAAGTGTAGAAAACCCTGAAGAAATAGATTTTAGCCTACCCGATGATCATCATGATACTGAGCGGGTGTTAAAAAAAGGAAAAGGTCTGCAACAGACATTTATCGGCTGTGCAAAGTGGAACCGACAAGATCTAAAGAAATTTTATCCGAGAGGAACAAAAGACGAGCTGGAGTATTATTCCACCCAGTTCAATTCCATTGAATTGAACGCTACCTTTTACAATCACTTCAGAATAGAGCAAATAGAAAAGTGGGTGGATAAAACGCCAGACGATTTTAAATTCTTCCCAAAGGTGCATCAGATGGTAAGCCATATCAAACGGCTAAATAATGTTGAAGAACCGATTGAACGATACGTGACTAATATTCGGGCTTTCGGAGATAAGCTTGGGATGTGTTTTCTTCAGCTTCACGATAATTTTAAGCCGGCGAACATGGAACGTCTTGTTACGGCTGTTGAATATTGGCCAAAAGATGTGCCGCTAGCAATAGAATTGAGAAATACAGAATGGTTCAACGATGCTGAAGTAGCAAACGAGGTATATGCGCTTTTTGAGGAGAACGGTATATCAAATATTATTACAGATACAGCAGGTAGGAGAGACCTTCTTCATATGCGATTGACATCACCTTCTGTGTTTGTGAGATATGTTGGAGCAAATCATGAAAGCGACTATTCGCGACTGAATACTTGGCTGGGCAGAGTGAAAAACTGGGCAGATGCCGGGATGGAAAATCTCTACTTTTTTGTGCATCAAAATCTGGAGAAAGAATCGCCGGTACTTTCAGCTTATTTCACGAAAAAACTAAATGAAAAAATGGGTCTTAACTTGACAATCCCGGTAGGCCAGGATCAGCAGCAATTATTCTAAATAAAAAACCCTCCGCTTGGAGGGTTTGAAATTTTAGCCGTCTCGTCTTCGTTCTCTTTTCCTTTTACGCTTACCACGCACATCATCCCGAATTTCTCGATGGATTTCCTTGAGCTCTGCTTCTTGCTCATCGTCCAAAATTTCTGCGACCTGACTTTCCTGTCTCTTCATGACTTCAGCCCGCGCTTCCATTCGTTCGCTCCTGGATTTTGAATCATCTTTTCGAATGGCTTCCAATTCGGGTCTGAGCGACTCCCTCATGTTCTTCAACTCAGCCAATTGACTTTCTGTCAATTTCAACCGCTCTTTGTATTCTTCAATCTTTACAGGTGGCCTTTCTTTTCCAGGTTTTTGATCTTGTGCAAAGAGCACATTTCCAGCCACCAATAGTCCAATAATTAATGCAAGTTTTCTCATTTTATAACCATTTTGTTTTACTGATTAGATGCCAAAACTCTCAAAAGGTTTAATCTCAGCTAAAATATTTATTCAAACCTCATGTGCTTAACAGATTCGCCAGAGTTGATCAATTCTGAAAGAGCATCGATACCGATATCTAAGTGATTTTCTACATACTGAGAAGTAACTTTTTTATCACTCCTGGAAGTTTTCACACCTTCTGGAACCATAGGGTTGTCAGAAACCAGCAACAGCGCACCGCGAGGTATCTTATTGGCAAATCCTACTGTAAATAGTGTGGCTGTTTCCATATCTATAGCTGAGGCCCTAATCGCTCTTAGATAATCTTTAAATTCTTCATCATGCTCCCATACTCGTCTGTTTGTGGTGAAAACAGTCCCAGTCCAATAATCAAAACCTTTAGCTTTGATTACGTGTGAAATTGCTCGCTGAAGACGGAAAGAAGGCAGGGCAGGCACCTCCGAAGGAAGGTAATCATCAGATGCTCCTTCGCCGCGAATGGCAGCAATGGGCAGGATCAGGTCACCTAGCTGATTTTGGGCTTTTAAGCCACCGCATTTTCCTAAGAAGAGCACTGCTTTGGGCGAAATTGCTGAAAGCAAATCCATCACAGTAGCCGCCATGGCACTTCCCATACCAAAGTTGATGATAGTTATTTCTCCATGTGTAGCAGTTTGCATAGCTCCATTTTTTCCTTTGATTGGGACATCAAATCGACTAGCAAAGAGTTCTACATAATTTTTGAAGTTTGTGAGAAGGATGTACTGGCCAAACGCTTCCAACTCTGTGCCGGTGTATCTTGGAAGCCAGTTTTCTACGATTTCATCTTTTGTATTCATAAGCTGCAAAGTTATATGTTTTGCGAGCTTGCACTAAGAAATGTGTATTTTCAATTAGTGAAAATTGTGTGATTAATGCAGTAGCGATAGCGTGATTATCTATTGTTTTGTCCAGGGGTGTAACCAACCTTAAGAGTGAAACTTAAGTTGTTGACATCCCTATCAGCCTCATAATACCAGTTCCTTCGATTTGTGCGATAAATGCTTGCCTCAACACTGAAATTTTTGATAAATCGTAGATAATCAAACCCGGTAAGGAAGCTGCCGTCATTGGGTTGATTGAATGCCGGTGTAAAATTATCTGCTAAATAATCATCGTTGAATCGGACACGATCTATATTGAAGCCAATTCTACCTTTTGGCGTGTAAAGCTGAAACTTAAAGTGGTTGGCATTGGACCCAGGCCCTATATATGAACCCATGATTTGTCCGTCATTAGTATACCCGTTATCAACTTGACCATGCACATAATAGGCTGCATGACCGGATGCTACGGCCGATAATTTGATTTTGTTGAGTTTGGTGTGCTCATACACAACTCTGAATAGATTGCCATTTTTCAGGTCAAAAGACTTGACAAAGCCCATGGTTACACCGCGTGTTCTATCAGGCTGTTCAAAGAAATCAATAATCACTCCGGGGTAGTCATTTCTAGCGAATTCTAGAAAGGTTTCAAACCCATACTCCTTAAACTTCCAGCTGACGGTTAATGATAGCATTTGATCATAATCATCATTGGGTAGGTCAGGATTACTAATCTGACCCCAGACAGCAGCAAATAAATCGACAGGCTTAAAATCGCCATCAAACATATCTCTATAAAGCACCCTGTTGATACCCAGACTCAGTCCTTCAGCGAATTTCGGCTGGAAACCAAAGACGGCTCCCGTCAGGTAGCGCTTATCATTTGCTTCATCGGTATCGAAATAGTCAGATTCATCCATGAATCCCCAGAAAACTTTGAATTCAAACTTTCCGAATTTTGTATCAATTGGCTTTGCTGTGCCGATATCTAAATGCGGAACTCCGGCAGCATTATTCGACATGATCACCGGAGAGACCTGTGCAGGACCCCAAATCATGTTTTGAGTGGATAAGCCAATGGTCATTTTCTTGTATAGGAGCCTGATTTCAGACTGACCAAGATTAAACCTATTTACAGACTGATCTCCATATCTTAACACCCAATCTATCCTCCGTTCAAATGGATAAGAAAACTGGCTCTTTGTGGAGGGAACCGAAGGAATGTAAAAATCTTGGTTTTGAGCATAATACACCACCGGAGCGAAAGTGAACGATAGCATTCCTTTTCGTCCGGTAAACCCAAAATTGAGTGAGCTGTTAAATCCTTTCCCTTCCCAAACCGCACCATCATTGTAGTGATTGGGCACTTCGCTGATATACCCCATTTTCATAAACGGATCCAATACTTCGATATAATCTTCTCCCTTATTGGATATATCAAACTGACCATTCCACAAATCCCAACTCAAAGCTGAATCTGCTGCATAACTATTTATGATAGAGGGATGGTACGTGATTGGATCTGCCAATTCAGGGTTTTTCATTCTCAATATTTCATAATATTCATTGAGGTGATAACCGGGAAAAAGTACCTGACCGTTGAGTTTGGCAGCAGCGCCAATGAAAAGAAGAATTATGAATAATCTCATTAAACGAATTTTAGCTTTTTTATGAGTCCACAAAAGTAGCTCCATTTATAGTTACAGAAGACTAAAAACGTTACAGATCAGTTGATATTTCCTGTAAACAAAAGGCTAAAAAGGATTATCAAATGATGAAATTATGAGCTAAATTAATACCATGGAAACATCAAACAGGGTATGCGTAATCACCGGCGCTGCTCATGGAATTGGTACAGCTACCGCCAGATTAATGAGCCTGCATGGGATGATGAATGTGGTTTTATCAGACCAGGATAAAGATGGGGCAGATTCTTTAATGAATCAGCTAAATACCATCCGTCCGAAATCGTCTATTGCTTTCACTTCTGATGTCTCGAACCCAAAACATATGTCTCAGCTTATGAAAGCTGCATTTGATCGATTTGGGAGGTTAGATGTTTTGGTTAATAACGCGGGGATTAGCCAGTCGAAAATTGCAAAGACTGCCGATAGTTCGCTGGAAGACTGGGATAAAGTCATCGCAGTAAATCAAAGTGGAGTTTATTATGGAATGAAGTATGCCATTCCATATATGATAGAGCAAGGTCATGGCATCATTATTAATGTATCCTCACTTGCCGGACTTATTGCTGCTCCGAATCATATTGCTTATGCAGCAAGCAAGGCGGCAGTAATAAATATGACAAAAACTGTGGCACTAGAATATGGACGTCAGAATATCAGAGTCAATGCCGTTTGCCCTGGTTATACAGATACGAATCACTTTGACCAATTGCATGAAACCAAGCCTGAACTCAAGGAACGATTGCTTAGAGCGACACCAATGAAACGCTATGCAAAGGTTGATGAGATTGCGGATTCTATTTATTGGTTATGCTCAGATCAAACTACTTTCATTACTGGGCAGACACTCACCATTGACGGAGGAATCTCACTTTAATTTTCTTGATGAATTATTCTGAAAAGTAGCAATCATGGTGCGTTACTCTTAAAAAGGGAATTATTTTTGGCCGCTCAATTTAATCTTAACTATGTCGTCAAAACAGGCTTCCCCGCTAGCTAGATTTTTCAGGAGATGCTATCTGATTTATACAGGAGTTATCTTTTTCATCATATTCATAATTTTTCTTCCTGTATTCTTCCTCCTTAATCTTACAAGCAAGAAAAAGTATGCGCTTGTTTTAACCAGGCATTGGACAACAATATTTTTTTTCTTTCTTAGGATTAAAATTGTGGTTGAAAACAAGCACTTTCTGGATAAGAAATCAACCTACATATTTTGTCCGAACCATTTCTCATTTATGGACATTCCGATTATGGCGCAGATACCAATTGCAGTACAGTTTGTGGGTAAGGAATCTCTCTCAAAGATTCCTGGATTCGGATTCTATTTTAGAAAATTTCATATCACCGTAAATCGTGAGAGCCTTAGAAGTAGCTATGCGGCATTCAAAGAGAGTATTTCTTCACTCAAAAAGAATATTTCACTAACG
Organism: Ekhidna algicida; assembly: GCF_051379705.1. Classification (GTDB taxonomy): domain Bacteria; phylum Bacteroidota; class Bacteroidia; order Cytophagales; family Cyclobacteriaceae; genus Ekhidna. The sequence goes on from NZ_CP179868.1 coordinate 3,201,572, forward strand.
GTATTTCCTGAAGGCGGAATCAGTGTAGGAAACACGACAGAGTTAAGTGAATTTAAGGAAGGGCCCTTCAAGATGGCTTTAAAGACAGGTAATCATCTAGTTCCGGTTACAATTGCTGATAATTGGCGAATCCTTCCCGATGATGGAGAATTTTTGATGCGCTGGAAAAGAGTAAGTCGGGTTATTATACATGAACCAATTGACCCTGCAAAATACAATTTAGACACACTAATCGACTTTCAGGAAGAGGTGCGAAGCACGATTCAAGAGGAACTGAATTCACGCAATTCAGTCGGTTAAGGTCACCTTACTAATTTTTGTTTTTCAGGAAACTCAACATCTTTATTAGGTTGACAGATCTGATGAAATCTCCTTGCATAATAGAGGTTATGCTGTGCACTGCAATTAACTCGCGGTTGATAGTCACACTTTTGGCAAGCAGTTCATTTGCTTTGGTCTTGGCATTACCGTATCCATCTTTTTCATAGCTAAGCAAAATTTGAACAGATGCTTCTTCTGATGTCATCTCTCTTTCTTTTGGTATAAATCCCATTGACCTGATCATCTCCTCAGCTAATTCCCAAGTAGACCAAGGGTTCTGCCCAGTGATGAGTTTGTCATCTTTCACCACATTTTTCAGATACATGGTTCCGGCGTTAAACTGAGCTCCTTTGCTGACCATTTCATCCTGAAGAAGGAAAGGAAATATCTCTTCTGCATCAGGAATAAGAAACAACTCTTCTTCGTTAGTAAATCCGCTCACCTTCTTACGAGAAAGCAAGGATTGTCCGTTGCTTAGCGTTACATTGATTAATGCTGCTGGACCATGACATACCGCACCAATCACTTTATCAGATTCATAGTAGTCTCTTACGATTGATTGAATGTTAGGATTATTCGGGAAATCAAACATGGCACCTTTGCCTCCTACAAAGTAAACAGCATCGTATTCTTCGGGAATCACTGATTCTAAGGAAATGGTATTTTCGACCTTCATAGTTGCAATAGCATCATTCATGAATGCGAAATCATACACATCAATATCATCATCGTCGATTACGACTGGTGGATTACCACCTTGTGGGCTTGCAATATCAACTTCGAATCCATTGGCTGTAAAAACGTAATAGGCTCTCGAAAGCTCAGTAAGTTCATATCCTGTTTTCTTACTCTCATTTATTTTAGATGTACTCGTCACAACTGCAAGTATCTTCCCACGGTAAGCTATTGAATCCTCTACCAGATAGGGTAGATCAGTTGCTTGAGTTTTGGAGACATCTACACTGGGCCTATCAGTTTTGATGAGGGAGATAAACCAGTATCCGAAACCGAAGACTAACGCGATTGTCACCAATAGAATGGCAAGAATCCTTTTCAATATTTTTTTGATGCTCATAGTGTAGTGAGCAAGTACCTTTTGCTTTTGTTACACGTCAGATCCTTTTGAAATACAACAGGTCAATTGAGATGCCCAATTCTTTTTGCTTAAATAATCTGTAAACATTAACGAGTCTTTACTCCTGATTTATTAAATGAGTAGATCGCTAGATGTATTCTTGATTAATTATGTGCTGATTAAAGTAGCGTAGTGCTTTATAATTCCAATATTGATTGGATTAATGTATAGTGGCCATCTGATTTAATTAGTTGAATAAAAAAAAGGTAGCCGCTTAGAAAGACCAGCTCTGCCTGGTCTTTTTTTTTATCTATTATCCAACTGCTTTTTGCAATGCCTGATTCAAGTCGTCCCATAAATCCTCCACACCTTCAACGCCCACGCTTAGCCGTAGTAATGTCTCTGGTAAATGACTTTGCCCCGATATGGCAGCCCGCCTTTCAATGGTAGATTCGACAGCTCCAAGACTGGTAGCATGCAGGATAAGTTTCACTTGATGGCATACGGAATCTGCAGTAGCACTATCACCTACAGTATCGAAAGAGATGATGGTTCCAAAGCCATTGAGCTGTTCTTTCGCGATAGCATGACTTGGATGATTAGTTAAGCCAGGATAGCGGACGTGAGCTACATTGGAATTTTGCTGTAATCGTCGGGCTAATTCCATTGCATTCTGCTGAGCTCGTTCCAGCCTCAGGTGCATGGTGCGGATGCCTCGAAGAGCCAGGAAGACTTCCATAGCGCCCGGAGTAGCCCCGATCAACTCACGTGATTTACGAAGTTGCTCTAATAGTTTAGGGTTATTGGTAGAAGCTACACCTGATAACAGGTCCGAATGTCCGCCGATAAATTTTGTGGCTGACTGGACAGAAACATCAGCGCCTAAATCCAGAGGTTGTTGATTAATGTGAGTAGCAAATGTATTATCGACTCCCAAAATTGATCCGGCCTTGCGCTTTGTAGAACAAATTTTTCGTAAGTCAGCGATCTCCAAAAGCGGGTTGGATGGCGATTCCAGCCATATTAAGTCAGCATACTCCAGTGCCTTCAACCAACCATCGGTATCTTTTACTGCTACTTTCTCTACGCTCCAGATTCCTTTCTGTTCACCTTCATTTGCCAAGCTAGCTACACCCTGATAGCAATCGTCAGGTATGACGATCGTTGATCCAGTTTTTACTTGATTGAAAACTGCCGAAATAGCAGCCATTCCTGATGAGAACACAACAGCCTCGCCGTGCTCCAGGCCTCCAATGATTTCTTCCAGCGCACTCCAGGCCTGCGTGCCTTCGTTTCTTGCATAAGCAAATTCATCACCCAAGATGTAATTGGAAGCCAGGATGGGTGGGATATTCAAGGATTTGCCCACTTCATTTTCCCTGCCAGCGCTTACGAGCCAAGACGCTATCCCCAGGTTGCCGGAGGAGTTTTTCATTCTTTATCTAATTTTTCAGATAAAGCTACACAAGCTCCCGAACTATCAGAGTCACTCCACCTTCAAGCCGATCACCGGATTGGCTTTCGATACTTTTCTTACCTGCGTAGAAACGGTGGCCAACAATACGAAAATCAACAGTACTACCGCAATCATTACTCCGGAAATCGTCATAGGGATGTGGTATTCATAAACCTCATCCATGAGTGCTCCCATCAGGAAGTAACTGATCGGACCACCTATCGCTAGAGAAATGGCAAAAAGCCAAACATATTGTTTGGTTATGTTGGTCGCAATATTTGTTAATTGAGCCCCCAGCACTTTTCGTATGCTAAACTCCCGTACTCTGCCTGTAACGTTGAGCGTAACCAAACCATAGAGACCAAGTGCAGCCAACATCACAGCTATAAATGCAACCGCCTTCATGAATTTGGCGTGGTTGCCAATTTCCTCAAAGTAGTTACCAAATACATCTTCCTGATGTCCTCCATTGAAAGGAGTTTCCGGGAATAGCTCAGCCCATTCCGCTTGCAGTGCTTCATAGGTTTCTTCCTCTGTTCCAGCCATTACCTTTAGGGTCATATATCTATAGTTTTCCTTGTCGGCTACCCGAAACATAGTAGGCCTGATTTCATTGAAGAAGCTATACATGTGAAAGTCGCTAACTACTCCTATGATTTCATATTGAATGCTGTCTATCTTGAAGAATTGACCAATCGGCTCTTGGAGGCCCATGCTTTCAATCATAAGTTCGTTTGCCACAACTGCTTGCTTGTCACTTTCAAATCGATCTCTAAAAAATCGACCTTCTAGCAGCTCCAAACCCATAGACTCAGCGTAGTTGGCGTCTACGGATAGTTCAGTCACCTCGTATTGGCGTTCTGGAGTTTCGATGACTCTCGTCAAAGAGCCTCTACCCAAATGGCTTTGTGATCCCAGGATTTGCTGAACATTTGGGTTTTGCGTCATCACAGCACTAAGTTTTTCATAACCTGACTGGTCAGGTACTCTCACGTACATGGATTTTTGCGGATCGTATCCCCAACTGCGATTGGCCTGGTAGGTGGTGTTTTGAGTAAAGATCACTCCACATGTGATGGTAATGCATGCAAGAATCAATTGGAATCCTAAAAATATTTTGGTGAGCGGATTTTTCTTTCCAAACTGTACAGAGCCCTTGAAAATACGGACTACTTCAAACCTGGCGATATAAAAAGCAGGATAAATGCCCGATGCAACTCCGGTAAAAAGCAGGATAGACCCCAGGAATATCCAGAGATTGCCATCGGTGAGACGAAGACCTAAGTTGATGTTAAATAGGTTGTTGAACCAGGGTAGAAAAACAAAGGCACCCAGAAGAAGACCAAAGAATAGAGCGAAAAGAGTCACAAATATATTTTCTGAAATAAACTGGATGATGACCAGTCTTCTGTTGGCACCGATTACTTTCCTTACGCCAATTTCTTTCAATCTTTTAGAAGCGGAAACAATAGCAATGTTGATGTAGTTGAAGCAGGCCAGCAGCAGCATAAACAAGCCGATAATCGGAAGTATCAGTCGAGCTTCGTCTTCGACACCAGAGGAGATATCACTGCTTATATCTCCTGATCTATTGTGCAAATCTGCGAGTTTGACAAACTCAAACTTCGAAATCGCCCAATCTTCACGAACGGTGTTCTGAAGCTTACGATATTTTTCCATTCCTTCCTCTATGATTGCTAAATCCGAAGGTTGTTCTACCTGGATTAGTGTGGCATTGACGAATCCACGCCAGTTAGTCAAATCATAATCGGGATGCGTGGTATTTATGTTTTCGAAATTGACAAGGAAGTTGAAATCAATGGCATGTGCCAGGGGAAAAGGTTCAGCTACTCCGGATACGATAAAGGTTTTGCGTACGTCTCCGAATTTCAGAAGTACATTCTTGCCGACAGGATTTTCATCACCAAAGTACTTTTTAGACATTCTGTCACTAAAAATGATACTGTTCATATCAGCCAGCGAACTAGCCTGTCCCCATTTCAACGGAAAGGTGAACATCTCAAGAAATTCAGGATCGGCAAATCGAACATCTTCGTTGAAAACCTTATCCTCATATTTTATAACGGTCCCAAAATCTTCAACTCTACATACCTTCTGGATTTGGGTCAAATCTTCTCTCAGCATAGCTCCCAGCGGCGTGGGAGATAATCCAAGGTGACGCTCAGTTCCATCTCGATCCACGTAAAAAGTGGTTAGATAGACTTCATTTTTGTTTTCATGAAAGTCATCGACGGTATAGTCGAACTCCATGAACGAGTATACTATCAAGCAGACGCCAATGGCAACTGCAAGTCCGAACAAATTGATGAATGAGCTCAGTGGATTTTTCAGTAAGCTTCGAAGGGAGGTTTTGAGGTAGTTTTTGAACATTGGGCTTCCTTTTTTTAGTCCTAAGGTGATTGATTGCTCTAAGGTTTCGGATAGAGCTATGCTCTATAGATGCTGATTTCGAGAAAAGGTTGCTTAATTGAGGAAAAAGGTTGGCTAATAAGGGCATGACTTGTTACTAGCCTTCTTAAACCCAGAAGTAATTTCCGCGCTAGGGGGAGATAAAAAAACCACTCATCCTAAATCTGAGTATTCATTCAAACAAAATTGAACCTTCAATTGTCTATAAGAGGACTTAAACCTAATGACATTGAAACATTTATATACTTTAATCACCTCCATTGTAATTATCGTTTGCACCGTTTTTGCGGCATCTGCACAACGACCTTCAGGTCCACCATCAGGATATAAAAGTGGTTCTACCCCAAAGGTGGGATATGGGAAATTGGGTGGAATTGTGACTGACGAGAATGATGAGCCTGTTCCATACGCAACCGTTAGAGTCTTAAATGACAAAGACGATAAGCTTATAGACGGTACAATAGCAGAAGAAGATGGGAAATGGGTGATTCGTAATGTGCCGGAAGGAGACTTTAAGATCATCATTTCTTTCATGGGTTACGAATCAATCAACAAAGGTCCGTATAAGGTGACTGGGAAAGGTGAGTCTTATGATTTGGGCAGAACAGTACTTGCTTCTTCTGTCACTGAATTGGATCAGGTTGTTGTAGAAGGTCAAAGAGAATTGATCGAAGACAAGGTAGATAGGATCGTTTATAATGCAAGCCAGGATAATACTACCGCAGGTGGTGATGCTTCAGACGTGTTAAGAAGAGTGCCTTTATTGTCCGTGGATTTGGATGGAAATGTTTCATTACGTGGGAGCAGCAATCTAACTGTTTTGATCGATGGTAAACCTTCTACCATCACAGCCGGTAATCTCGCGGACGCTCTGCGCCAGATTCCAGCAGATGAAATAGAATCGGTAGAAGTTATTACTTCACCTTCGGCGAGGTATGATGCAGAGGGAACAGGAGGAATTATCAATATTATCACGAAAAAGAACAACTTAAAAGGAGGCACACTCTCGGTCAGAACAGGAGTTGGTTACAGAGGTTCAAACCTTGGACTTAATGCCGGTTATCGGACAGGAAAATTGGGCTTGACTTTGGGCGGGAATGGCTTTGCAGGTTACAATATCTTGGGATCGACAGAAAATGAGCAGATTGTAACTGATGAATTTGGCAATGAATTGTCGAGGACGAACCAATTTGCCGAGACGGTTAGCTCAAGAATCTCCGGACGATACAACTTTGGATGGGACTACACCTTCAACAAATACAATTTTATTGGAGGAGGCGTCAACTACCGAATATTTGATTCGCGCAACGATCAAAACGACAGACTTACAGAGTTTACGAATGCAATGGGATCAACATCTTTTGTTCAGGATGTATTTACACTGACCAATTCCAATAGCGTTGATGTCAATTTCAACTACATCAGGTCATTTGAGAAAAAGGGTAAAGAGATAAGTTTGATCTCACTTTATAGTCAAGATTCCAGGAATAATGATTTCACTATTGAAAATATATCAGGAACTAATCCATTTGACACACGAAACGAGAATGTCAGCAATAACAAGGAGTTCACCATTCAGCTCGATTATGTAGAGCCTATTGGAGATAAAGCCAGGTTTGAAACGGGAGTCAAGAATATCTCAAGGACCGTAACAAGTGACTTCCAGCTTTTACAACGTCAGGATAACGATCCGTACACCGAAGTGCAGGGACCAAGTGTAAGTAACTTCTTCAGTTATAATCAGAACGTTTCTGCAGGGTTTGTTTCAGGACTTGTTGAGCTTCCTTCTAATTTCACTATACAGGCTGGCGGACGGTATGAATACACGACCATCACAGCAAATTTCTCTGAAGGAACAGATTTAGATATTGGAGATTACGGAACATTCGTGCCCAGCATCAACATGTCTAAGAAGCTAAAAAACAACCTTACCATGAAGTTTGGGTACTCCAGAAGAATTGCACGTCCAAGCTTACAGTTTTTGAATCCGAATATCAATGCAGCCAATCCACTGGATATCTCTCAGGGAAACCCGGACTTACTACCGGAATTTACAGACCAGGTAGAATTTTCCATCAGTAGATTTAAGCGTACAACTTCATTGAATCTTTCGGCCTTTGTCAGGTCCACCAACGGAAGCATTCAGTCGGTAACCGAGACCATAGGACAGGATACTGTTTATACCACGTTCCAAAACATTGGCGAAGCGGATGCTTATGGTATCAATGCTTTCGGAAGTGTCAGGAAAGAAAAGTTTACTCTCAATGGTGGTATTGACGCTTTTTATACGGTATTGACCAACAACATTGACAACCCGTTATTCAATGCCGAGAACGATGGTTTTGTATTTAATGCCAGGCTATTTGGTAGTTATAAGCTAACAGATATGTGGGTTATTCAGATGTTCGGATTTTACCGAAGCTCCAGAGTTCAGTTGCAAGGATTTAGCAATCCTTTTTACATATACAGCTTGAGCATTAATCGTAACTTCAAAAATAATAAAGGAAGCATTGGCATTGGAGCAAACAATTTTGCTACACCGAGGAGTTTTCTGGATTCCGAAACCACGACTCCATTGCTAGTTCAAAGAAGTACAAGGGAGCTCCAGCTCTTGAATTTCAGGATCAATTTCAGCTATCGCATCGGCAAGCTCACGCAGCGTGCTTCCAAGAAGGTGAAGAAAGTCTCCAATGATGATTTGAAGGATGGAGGCAGCACTGATGATGACCAAAATCAGTAGGATGCACACAGTTACTCTCGAAGCGACGGTTTAGGAACTACAGCGGCAGACTCTCATCCGTTTTATTAATACAAAAAGCTGCACTAGCAGCTTTTTCTTTTTGTAGAGTTGAAGAAACTGGACGCTTGAATTAATGCATGGAAGAATTAATGTGATTTATTAGGCGGTAGGAAGAGATTGACAAGTCTTATAGTTTGCAGACTAGATATAGTGCACGGAAGTAACTTCCGCACTAATGGGGATTAGGTTCCATTGTTATATCTATATCGCTTTTATAAATAGCCTCTGATTGTAAGTGAGTCTTATTTTGAGCTGAATTGTAAAGGATTAATTGTGGAGTCGGAGGAACTCACAGCTATCAAATTATGTATTGATAATCAAATAGTTGTAAAAAAAATTCATATAGGTAACCGACTTAGTAACGCACATTTTGCACTTTTTTGGTCGTAGTTGACTCCCGAACCCTCGTCCAAATCAGCTCATTGCCTGGTCAAAAGCAGATGCTTTGAGCTCTTGTTCAGCTCTCGGTATCCCATACTTATTTGCTATATCAGGCCATTGCTGTACAGCATTTTTCACCTCATCAATTATGGCGTTGGCTCTTCCTTCGTCTAGCCTAAAGTATTCATATACTTCGATGGCAAGATTCAAATCAAGAGCATTGTCATCTTCTGAAATGTTCAATTTCAATCCGGTTCCTGTTTCAACCGGATTGATGTCAAAAGCCGGTGATAATAACCAGCCTTCATTGGTCAAAATGAAGCCATGATTCCGAAGATGATCATCAGTGTTGGAAACACAGATACTAAAGGTGATCCTCCTCCAGAGCTCCTCCAAATCAGCTGCCACATTAGCACCTTTACTGGTGATGAATTCAACCAACTCCAAATAGCTCACTCCTGCCGCAGCATCAGCACCATCGGTATACCCGAGCTGTGTCATCGCTGATGTAAAGTGTAAGCGCTTACCGTCAGTCGTTCTGTCGAATCTTTTAGTTAGGAAAGTATGGTAATCACTAGAGAACTTTCGAGCCTGGCACTGCGCCATGTTAACACCAGCGTCTATGGCCATATCATAGGTGACCATTTCCCAGGCACCAATGTCACCTTCATCGTTTCGACTTGGAAACTTAGCAATCCAAAGATGGTTGTCTGGATCAAGGACACTAGCTTTTGGCCTTGCCCCTCCAAGTGACGATCCAGGATTCACCAACATATTCAACCACTGTAAGTACTCCGGGTTATCAATTGCATCCTCCTCTTCAAGTCTCAAACTTATTTGTTCAATTTCTCGGATGGATGTCCATGGAGGACTAGCTTGTCTTTCATCATCGCTCAAGAATGGTCCTTCAGGATCTAGCTTAAATCTTAGCCCACCCATTCGATGGCCATCATAAACACCTAACAAATAATCGGTCTCAAAAAGCTTGTTTCTCTGTCTGTCGTTCAGTCTTGCTTCAGCTGCTTCTCTTCGTTGCATAAGCACCCTACCCCAGCGATCAGGAGAAGAGTCAAGGAAGAGGCCAAAATTAGATTTATTCTCTTCATTTAGATACTGTGGTCCAGTATATAACTGCAAATCAGGATCTACAGTCTGTGCATGTTTGGACTTTAGCCAGGTGTCGTCATATTCAAATGAAAATATCTCTTTGCCTCTAAGAAGCTCAGACGAAAGGATTCCCATAAAAAGAGGGCCATTGATCTCCTCCCAGTCCGCATATACATATATTTTTCGCTTTGCCATGGCTAATTCTTCTTAGGTGCTCGCTCTTTCGTTGACAGTCCAGCATCTTGGAGTTTCCTTCCAAGTTCATCGTCCTTTGCTAGTGCTAATAGATCGTTTTCTAATCCTAATACCTTGAGTACATTGAGATAATGGCCAATACTTACAGTTGCCTTCCCCTGTTCGATAGATATCAGTGTATTCCTTCCGATCCCTGCTCTCTCCGCAACCATTTCTCCACTAAGCTTCCGTCTTAGCCTTGCAAGCTTGATTTGTTCACCAACGGTTTCAAGAATATGAATTGTTTTTGGAAGCAATATGGCACTCTTCTTCGGCATAATGTTTATTATTTTGTGCAAATATATATAATATTGTTTATTATATTAAACATTATAATTATAGTTAAATACTATTTTCTCACCATTCCCTACGTTGCTTCCACTCAAAATCCTTTTTCATTTTATCCCACTGATGATAGTAATAACAATGACTTCAAGAGGAAGAGAAATTAGTTTTACAATATCGGAACTACTCATATTTTAATATATATAAAAACTGATGCTTATATTGATATTGTTGGCTCTAGCTGGAACTATATGAATAAAAAAACCTCTAACTAGCTGATATACAGCAAGAAAGAGGATTTAATAAGTGGAGTCGGAGGGATTCGAACCCTCGTCCAGCGAAGGAAACCATAAACCTTCTACATGTTTAGTCATTCTTGCTTTATCTCGTACTAGCAGCTGGTGAACAACAACCTACTACTGATACCAGTCGCTTAATTTCACCGAAGGTCCACGACACTACCTCTGGCTATTCCTTATTATGACACCCTAAATTCCGTTCTCAAGGACAAAGAACAGTAGGATGTGACAGGGGGAACCTATGTGGCTCAACCCTAATTAATTCTCTACTTAATTCAAGAATTATGCTGCCATAGCGTAGTTAGACTCGCCAATTACAATTGTGAATGAATTGATTACGCGTGCTCATTCAACACCCGACATGCTAGCGTATGCCTTGCACTTCCTGTCGATTCCGGTCGACCCCATGGTACAAAGTTAACACGAGTAGGTTACTTAGAATTCCGTAAGTAGGTTTTTAATTGACTTCCCTGATTTGAATCACTTTCGCCTGTAGATTTCAGCAAATTTTTGAAGGCAAATCGTCGAGCCTAAAAGGATCAAATGGTCTTCCTTGCCTACTACCGTTTGTCCGGCAGGCGCGGGAATAATTCCTTTAATATCATCTTTGACACCTATCACTACTGCCCCGGTTCGTTCTAAAATATTCAGATCCGTGAGCGCTCTGTCTTTAAACTCGTCCTTCAATTCTTTATAGTCGATTTCCTCAAGATGATAATCCAGACCTGAAGTACCGTTAATCAGATTCAGAAATTCGATCACGATGGGCTTGGTGATCATATGAGCCATAAACATACCGCCCAATGCATCCGGCCGAACGGTGAAATTTGCACCCGCATGATAGAGTTTATCTTGCGTTTCTTCGCTTGAAGTTCTGGCTATGATTTTAATAGTAGGATTAAGGTTTCGGGCCGTCAAAGTAACAAATACATTTACTGAATCTGAAGGAGTGGTTATGATAATGGCCGAGGCTCTTTCTATCCCTATCATCTTAAGGTCCTCGTCCTTGGTTGCGTCACCAATGAACCATTTCAATGGCTTGGGTATTTTATCAGCGATGGATTCATCCTTATCGATGATGATGAAATCTTGGCCGCTTTGTGCGAGTTCTTTGCATGCCTTTCGGCCATTTCGTCCGTACCCACAAACTATTACATGGTCATTTAGCTTATTTAATTTCATGTTGGACCTCAGGTTTTTTAATATTTCATTTAGCCTACCCTCAAAGAAATAATTGGAAACGACTGTCAGGATATATGCGAATAGTGTGACATTGAAGATAATATAAATAGAGGTAAAGATTCTTCCGGATGGCGTCAATTCTTTTACTTCCGTGAATCCTACAGTGCTCACAGTAATGATTGTCATGTAGATCGAGTCAACGGTGTTCATGTCTTCAATCAAAATGAACCCGACAATACCTATTGTGAGACTTATAATGAATAAGATTATAGCCGTGATAAGTCTTCTGAAATGCGCATTGTCTCGTAGCTGCTCAATCATACTTACAATTTACTGCCTGATTGAATCAAAGCGAAAATCACATTGAATTCATTTTCTTTCAGTAAATGTTTCACTGATCTTTCGAGACAAGACACAGGTATATTATCTTGCCAACGGAATGGAAAATTTTGTGGTATCGGCACGTAAGTATAGACCGCTCGGTTTCGAGGAGGTAGTGGGGCAGGAGCACATTACCACAACGCTTGAAAATGCCATCAACTCCAATCACTTAGGTCAAGCATTGCTTTTCTGCGGACCTAGAGGCGTAGGTAAAACCACTTGCGCGCGGATTCTGGCTAAGACTATCAACGGATTTGAGAACGAAGGTCCAGAGGGAACTTCCAATTTCAACATCTTCGAGTTGGATGCCGCTTCCAACAACTCCGTAGAAGACATTCGAAACCTGATTGATCAGGTAAGATATCCGCCTCAGCAAGGAAAGTATAAGGTATACATCATCGATGAGGTTCACATGCTTTCCACCCAGGCCTTCAACGCGTTTTTGAAGACGCTGGAAGAACCACCTGATTATGCCATTTTCATTTTGGCAACTACTGAAAAGCACAAAGTGATACCAACAATCCTTTCCAGATGTCAGATCTATGATTTCAATCGTATTGAAGTCAGCGATATCGTAAAGCAATTGGAAAAGATCGCTTCCAGTGAAAAGGTAGAGGCAGAAAATGAAGCTTTACACCTGATTGCACAAAAAGCCGACGGTGCCTTAAGAGATGCACTTTCCATTTTTGATTTGATAACCACTTTTTCATCAGATGGAAAGATCACCTATCAGGATACGATCAAGAACTTACACATCCTTGATTACGACTACTACTTCAAGTTGGTAGATGATCTCTTGGATCAAAATATGTCCGGTGCACTGATGTTGTTTGATGAGATTTTGAGGAATGGCTTTGATGGAAACAATTTCCTTAATGGTTTTCAGCAGCATCTCAGAAATTTGCTGGTTTCAAAAGACAACCAGACCATCACTTTATTGGAAGTCACAGATAACCTGAAGGCAAAGTATGCTGAGCAATCAGGCAAGTGTAGCCCTTCATTTCTTCTTTCTGCATTGAATATTTCCAATCAGTTTGAGTTGAACTTCAAGCAAAGCAAAAATCAGCGATTGCATGTGGAGCTTTGTCTCATGAAGCTGGCTCACTTAACCAGCGCTCTTACACTTAGCTCCTCTGATGACGGAGCAAAAAAAAAAGGTCACACAGTGACAAGATAAAAGAAGAGTTAAGCGATAGGACTGAACCTCAAAATGACAAAGATCCGGGACAGCTTAAAGTGAAGCCTGATCAAACTCCAAAGGCTGTGTTGCCTAAAGAAGAGGCGGTGGAAGCACCAGGTCCTGTGCAGGATGACATACCTCCGCCACCCACAGAAGAACCCCAGTCAGCTTCAAATAAAGGAACTGACCAATCAGAGCCATCAAAACCCAAACCAAGTCCGGTTCTAAAACCTTCTACTTCTGACAAGCCAAAAGAGACACCCAGTATTTTTGGAAAAAAGAAATCCAAAGAACAAACTGAAGAAGCCTCACCGGTAATTGATAAAAAGGAAACGGAGTATTCGGATGATGATCTCCAGCGTGTTTGGAAAGCTTTTGCCGATCAAAAAACAGATGCCGGAGATACAGAGCGACTGGTGCTGAGTAAGTCAGTGAAAAAGGGCGATAATCACAGTTTCATCATTATGCTGGGCAGTCAGCTGGAAGTCTCCTTTTTGGAGAAATTTGATACTGAATTGGTTCAATACTTCAGAGCTGAGCTTGAAAATGATCACATCGTGATCCGTACGGAGATCGCTGAGATCAAGGACGAGAAAAAGCTTTATACCAGCACCGACATCTTCGATTACATGGTCAAACAAAATCCGGATTTAAAAGATTTAAAAGATCGATTGGGATTGGATTTTGATTATTAGTTCTCATTTAATTCTACAGTATGATTTATCGATTACGGCACTTTGAAAACAATATGCAGATCGTGTCTTCGCTTGGTTGGATAATGGTAATCGTCGGAGTGATTACCCTATTTGTAGGACCTATTCCTGGTGGCTTGATTTTTATTTTACTTGGAGCAGGTCTTATTTGGCTTCAATTACGTGGTAAACGGATCATGGTAGATACAACTTCCCGGACGGTTAAATCAGGTAGAGAAATTACAAGTATTGACAATCCATCTCAGGTGTTCATGAAAGAGGTCAGAGTTTCGCAAACAGTAAATTCAAGAGGAAGCTCTGCCAACGTGAAGATGTATTTCTACAAAGCCTACATTCAAGATGGAGATAATAATATCCTCATTTCATGTAATCGAAATGATCAACGTGATATGGAGGCATTGAAAAGAATTGCCAATGATCTAAAAATACCTTTTGAGAAGAATTATTAGGATTTGATTAATACTAAATTCTATTGCTCTCCATAAACCTTCAAGTCCTGTCCGACATTCAAATCAAATGTCTTCATGCCGTTTAGGTCCATCACCTCATCGACAGTCATGTCGTACTTACGAGAGATAGCGTAAAGTGTCTCCCCAGGTTGTACTGTATGTTCAATAATATTCTTACCAGCCGAGGCTTCCTCGATAGGCGCTTTAACCAAAATATTTTGGCTGATCTTGAGAGCATCTGGATTTGGAAGCTCATTCCATCGCAGCAGATCATCCATTTTTACCTCATACAATTGAGAAATTCCCCACAATGATTCTCCGGAAGCCACCGTATGAATTTTTACCTTTCTGAGTCGTTCTTCCTTCATATCCACTTCAGGCACTACGATTGGTGCAACTTCTTCTTCAATAACTTCTTCGTCCAGAGGCTCCTCGACGGATTCTTTCGTAATGACTGCATCTTCTACTGAATTGGTAGAAGCGGTAGGTTTAGCCACAGGTTTGGTGATCACAGGGCTGGTCAGTTTGTGATAAGCTATCGGCTCACTGGTAGGTCGGGTTCTGTCCATCCAAAGCACTCTTCCGGGCTTTAATTCATCAATGACGCTCATGCGATTTCTGCTGGCGAGCTTGCTCAGTTTGATGCCGTATTGCTGAGATATCTCCCAGAGGCTTTCATCCGATTTGGTAACATGGAATCCAATCTTAGCTTTTCCCTTTTTCTTTTTGATGTAGTAAAACTCATTGGCAATGATCTTATCTGTCTCTCCCATGTCATTGTACTTCCTAAATTTCTTTTCTGAAACACCGGCCCGTGCCGATAAGCTGTGTACATCGTCACTATTTCTAGCTAAAATAGATGGAATGCCATTGAGTGGGATGATAGTGGATTTGTTCGCTTCAGTTATCCCGGGTGTTAATTCAGAAGGGTAAATCTTGGATTGAGGTTCAGAAATCTTGCTTCTCTTGTTTGAGTTTTCCGCCACAAGTCGTTTAGGAGGAGTGCCCTTTCTAGGAATCATTACCGAGTAGGTTTTGTCAGAAGGCACAGACCCACGTAACAGCCACTTGTTGTATTTTTTCAGTTCCTCCGGATCCACTTTCTCTTGACGAGCAATTTGTTCCAACGATTTGCCTCCTGTATTGGTGATTTCGTCAAGCCAAATACCTTCTGAATGGGGAAGTCCAACGGAAGGAGTAAACGCAACTACATGGGCAATGAACTTCTTCAGGTACCAATAGGTATTCGTAGTGATGGTTAATTTCTTCTTTCCGTAGTTTGATTTATCTGTATGGTTTTTCGCTCCACCGGCACCGGCCTGATAAGCAATGACTGCATAGGCCCAGTTGTCAAAATAGAAATTGTTTGAGTTGAAATACTTACCTGAGCCACGAGAAGCGGAAACAATATTGAGTCTTTCATCTACTTTTCGATCTACCACTAGCCCTACTTCCCTGCCTGTAAAGTCTTTGAATTGCCAGAATCCAACGGCATTGGCTGAAGAGACCGCATCTGAAATCAATGCACTTTCCTGTATTGCCAGGAACTTGATTTCATCCGGAATGCCTGCTTTTTTGTGCTCCCTTTCGATGTAAGGAAAATAGAGATTCATACGATCGACCAGAATGCCGAAATAGGTCTGACTCTTGGTCAATCGATCCACATCCTTCTGAATTTGCCTACGAGCGGATTCATTGATAGTAAGCTTCACATCACCAATCATCATCTCGCGAGGTACCGTCTGAGAAAATGCGGTGAGGTTAACCATTAGGAATAGTACCCAGCCTGAAACTTGAACCTTATAGCTAAAACCTTTCTTCATATCTTTCGCAATATCATCAACCCATCACGGATGGGAAATAAAACGTTTTGTACCCTGGAATCGGTATTCGCTTTTTGATTGAATGAACGTATCGACTCAGTGGCCTTGTCATTCTTAGACTTATCAAACACTTTGCCACTCCATAGCACATTATCGGCAATGATAAATCCTCCGGTCTTCACTTGGTCAATTACCAGATCAAAATAGCTTACATAATTCTCTTTGTCCGCATCGATAAAGACAAGATCCCAGGATGATTGCAATGTTGGAATAATGTCCATCGCATTGCCTACTTTCATTTCTATTTGTTCGGAATAGTCTGATTGAGCAAAGTATTGCTTCGTTCGCACCGACAACTCTTCATTGTTGTCAATGGTGATCAATTTTCCATCGGATTGCAGACCTTCTGCCAAACACAGTGCTGCATAGCCGGTGTAGGTTCCAATCTCCAGGATATTACTTGGTCGTATCATGTGCGAAAGCATAGATAATACGCGTCCTTGAAGATGACCGGAAAGCATGCGAGGCTTCAATACATGGAGGTGAGTTTCCCTGTTGATTTGCTGGAGCAAACCAGATTCAGGCTCGGAGTGATCTTCCACATATTTCTGAAGATCGTCAGGTAAAAATTCCATGTATGTAAAGATAGAATTATTCTGGCAGATAAGTCAAAGCACTCATCTGATCGGAGGGTAAATATTGTGTAGCTAATTCCTGAATGTGATTGGAGGTAATTCCATCGATCTTTTCAAAGACACTATTGATATCCGGAACCTTATTCAAATCCAATTGACTCTTGGCCATCATCAGCATAATAGCATTTTTGTTTTCCTCTGAAAGAGCCATTTGTCCCTTGATTTGATTCTTAGCTTTGTGCAACTGCATGTTGCCAAGAGGTTTATTTTTTAATGCTTCGATCTCCCTGAGAATAATTCGCTGGCTTTTCTTGATGTTTTTGGGATCGGTGGCGAAGTATATAGCAAACTGTCCGACCTCAAAGTACGGCGCGTAGCTTGCATCTACTCCGTATACTAATCCATGTTTTTCTCGAAGGCTGAGGTTTAAGCGTGAACTCATACTCGGCCCTCCTAGTAGGTTTACCAGAAAGAAAAATGGAATGCGATTGGGATCTTGGATACTCAAGGAAGGCATACCCATCGCGAAGTGGGCTTGTGTAATCGGCTTCTTAACTTCTTTTCTGGAAGGTGTGTATCCTGAAAACCACTTTCGGTCTAGCGTGTGATTTTTGTGCGGGATGTCTTTTAAATATTTCGTCGCTAAACGTTGAATCTTCTTGGCAGAGTAATTTCCAACACTCGATAGGATGATCTTTTCGGTATTGAGATTGCGATCAAGAAAGGCGCGAAAATCTCCCTTTTGAAAAGATTTTACTGTTTGCTCGGTTCCCAGAATGTTTCTTCCTAATGGGTGATTGGGGAACAGAAGTTCATCAAACTCATCCTGTATGGAATCCTCCGGAGTATCACGATACATGCTCATCTCTTCCAAGATGACAGTGCGTTCCTTTTCAATCTGCTTTTCTGGGAAGGTAGAATTGAAGGTGATGTCGCATAGTAGCTCTACCGCTTTGTCCAGGTGGATATCTAGCAGCGAAGCATAGAAACAGATTTTTTCTTTGGTTGTGTAGGCATTTAACTCGCCACCCAATGATTCCAAGCGGTTGATAATGTGGTAGGAGCTGCGCTTGGTGGTTCCTTTGAAGACCATGTGTTCCAGAAAATGGGCAAGTCCTTGCTCATCTGACGATTCGTCTCGGCTTCCCATATCCAACATAATCCCCACGTGGGCGATTTTGGTATGATTTACTTCTTTGTGGATGACCCGAATGCCATTGGGTAGTTCGATCAGCTCGTATTCCTTCTTGCTCATTGAAGCGCAAAGGTAGGATTAAGTTGTCAGTTTAAGGTTGTTGCTACTTATTTTGGTTCTGCAACCACAGACAGTTTTTTCATCGCTTTTTCAACAGCGCTCCAGATCTCAGCTTTGTCGTAGACGGGATATAATTCCATGTATCGGACGGCATTGGAACGCCAGATTACTTCTGATTTCTCACGATCGATCACATCAATAATCAAGCTGCCTTTAAGAAACTTCTCATATTCGGGATACAAGTTGCCAATCCAACCAATTTCTGGCATCAATCCATCATAGTTGTCTGCAACTTCTGCAGAGTCTTCTTCTACTATCATGAAAAAATTCAACATCAGATCAGAAGTTTCATCGCTCTGTTCATAGCCTTTTTGATACATATTGTAAGCGACTGCATTGGATATCTCATCTACCACACGCTGATCATATAGGTAATCTGGCCCTTGGTAAGTGACTTCACATCCCTCCAGCCAGCACCAGGTTTTATAAGCATCAAATGATTGATCGGGCTTTTGATAGGTTTTCACTTTGACTGCACATCCTGATACAATCAATACGAGGAGAATTAGACATAGCTTTTGCATGAGTTCTTGACTTTCGTGCAAGTTCATGAAGGATTTAATTTGGAATACTGATTAGGATCAGTTGTGAAGGTGAATTACGTCAAATTGGATTATTGACTTTTAGATCTACTCGATCCGGTAATTTCTTTAATGACCTTAGTGAAATCCGAGACAAAGCATGTAAGTAAAAGGGCCATCATTATTACGTCAAGTTCTTTATAGGTCTGACCAAGATAGAATAAGTACGATGCGGCTATAATTAGAAAGATTAAACGCAGTACGCCAATGATTAACTTTTCGTTCATGATTTTCTTAACTCGGATAACTTGTCACTAAGATAAGCTCTTTCCTTTTCATTCTTCGTGAGCTCTATAGCCTTTTCAAGGGCATTCTTCGCGTCATCCATATTCCCTAGTTTGTGAAGCATTTCACTTTTGATAGCATAGAAAAGGTAGTACTCATCAAAGAACTGTGTGGCTTCTAAGCGCTCAATTTCTTTGACGCCTAATAGGGATCCATGCACCTTTTCTAAAGCAACCACACGGTTAAGTTCGACAATGGGACTTGGGGAAACCTGCAGTTGTAAATCATACAATGCAAGGATGTTTTTCCAGTCTGTTTCCTGGAAAGTCTTTGCACGGCAATGAGTAGCGCTAATGGCCGCCTGGATGAGATACTCATTTATTGAATCTTCTTGAGAAGCACGATCCAGATAGATCAGCCCTTGTTGAATCAACTCCTGATTCCATTTGGATCGATCTTGTTCTTCGAGCGTGATCACATGGCCTTGCTTATCCGTTCGAGCTGCAAATCGCGAAGAATGGAAAAGCATTAGTGCAATCAATGCGTTGGCTGCAGGGGTATTGCAAATCTCACTTTCTATAAGCACACGATTCAGTCTGATTGCATCTTCACATAGCTCCATCCGCATCAGGGTTTCACCTTCTGCAGATTTATATCCTTCATTGAAAAGCAGATAAATAATCTTAAGAACCATGTCGAGCCGGTTCTCAATTTCATGCGCAGGTGGCAGGATCAATTTTATTTCATCCTTCTTAAATTTTTTCTTGGCTCGCGTATAAGCTTTGGCCACTGTCTCCTCTTTCTTAAGCAATGAACTTGATATTTCTCGAATCGAAAGCCCACCTAGAATTTTTAAAGTCAGAATAATCTGATATTCTTGGCTAAGTGAAGGGTGACAGCAGGCAAACATCATGCGCACCAGGTCGTCGTTGATCGATTCTGAGGATAAGTCTTCATTCATTTCTACTACACGCTCCGGTACTTCCTGATTATCCGTTTTTTGATCACGTCTTAGCTGGTCGATCATTTTGTTTCTGGCTACTCGAAAAATCCATCCGGTGGGATTGTCCGGAATTTGAGAGTAGGGCCAGGTTTGCATAGCCTTGATTAAGGCTTCCTGTACACTATCCTCGGCCAATTCAAGATTGGACGCACCATATTTGCTGGTGAGATGTGATACCGCCTTACCATATTCTGTACGAAAGAAATGATCCACAAGCTGTGAGGTCTGCATACCTTAAAGTTGTCATTCCTGACGAATGATAATGAGTTTAGGAATCTTATATGATGCTGTAAGATTTCTGCATTCGCAGGAATGACGTGTGAAAAATTTAAACTCCCATATCTGTGATAATCTCCCGTACTTCGGTAGTTCCTCCGAATTCAAAGATTGGGCAATCCTTGGATAATTCTACAGCGTGATCCATGTCTTTTGCATCCAAGTGAACATAGCCACCTACGATTTCTTTCCCTTCAGTAAATGGCCCATCTGTAACGATTTTTCCACCGGACCCTACCACTTTGCCTTCTTGCTGCAATGGATATCCTTCAGCTTGCACCTTAGCCATCCATTCGCCCCATCGTTGCATATGCGCTTGCATCTGTTCAGGTGATTGGTTTTCATAGCCAGCGTCACCGCCGCGAAATACGTACAAATACTTTTTCATAGTGTTTTAGAGTTTTAGTTAAGTTAAATATTTCCCTAGAGACGAAGTGCAAAATGGATAATGGACAATTGTGGATTAGTAATTCTTATTTAGCTTAAGATCAATATGATTGAATTTGAAATCGCGGATATTGATTTTGCAGAAGCGCTGGTTCAATTCTGGAAGAAGAGCTTTCTGGCAGCTTATTCAGACATTCACTCAGAAGAAAATATTCAGGCATACTTTTCCATCAGCTATACGATAGAGGAGGCGACGAGGATTCTTACCTGCAAGAACTATGAATGTCTAAAGGCCAAAAGGGATCAGCAGACAGTCGGAATATCTATTGTCAACAATCGTAGATGTCCACTAAAAGCGGAGTTGGACGCAATGGAATTAAAACATTTGTATCTCTTACCCTCAGAATATGGCTCTAGACTTGCACATCGAATAATGGATGAAGTTTTTGATCAACTTAAGGATGCTGGTAAAACACATATATGGTTGAGTGTCTCAAAGCTCAATCAACGAGCGCAGCGATTTTATAAGAAGCTTGGATTTGAAATGTTGGGGAAAGGAGAAGATATTCATGTGGGAGATGAGGTGCTACCATCGTTGGTGTTAATGAAGAAATTAAATTAATACTCCCAAATCACCTCCAAGCTCCCTTCTTCCGATATTATCGTGCTTGTATCAGCATCTTCTTTCCGTTTGATTTTTATTTTGGTTTTGTCCGTTCTGATTACTTCTTTCTTGACCACCCTCCAGCCTTTTTTGTGATACACTGTGATATAAATCGAAGGCTTTTTTAATTCCAAAACGTAGTTCTTTTCTGCGCTTCTTTTCTTGTCCCAGAGAATTTCAGCGCCCTTCAAATATTCAAGAGCTAGTTCGGCGTTTGGAACACCATGCCCGATGAAATTATTAGGTTGGATCAGGTTGCCGGAGTTAATGATGGCACTTTTTAATTGGTGAGCTGTAGCAGAAGAATCCCTCTCCAGGAGACAAGCTGCAAGTCCGGTAATAATTGGAGCTGAGAATGAAGTGCCAAGAGAAGAGAAGCACGAAATCTCTGGTTTCACATAATCTAGCCACTCAGGGCCTTTAGAGCTGTATTTCATGCCGTCCCACACTTTTAGTTTGGTGGCTCCCACGGTGAGCGCGTTTTCAGCATCCCCGGGCGAACCAAGAATTTTCCATTTATTATCTCCATCGTTTCCCGCAGCTACCACAAATAAGATGTCGTACTCTTCAGAAAGGTGATTAATAGCTTGTGTCAGTAAGGTGCTCTTGCCGTCGATCTGTTTGGGCTGGTAGTTTTCACGCTTGTCACTGAATCCAAAGTTGTAACCCAATGATATATTGATGATTTGAACACCTTCTTTGGCCATCCATTCCATCGCTTCAATGGCAAATTGTTCCTCTTCCCTGCGTTCATACCCACCATGATCTGTACGTGCCAGGTAGTAGGTAGCACCGGTTGCTAGCCCGTATTGCACCCTTCTGTCGGCGTTTAGTCCTCCTATCAATTCCCAAACCTCAGTACCATGCACATCGTCGAAAGCCGCGCTGCCTGCGAAATCTTCAGCATCAGGATTTAAATAGTCTTTATACTCAGCAATCTGGTTATTTTCAAATATATGACGCAGTGATTCGTTGTTGTTAGCTCGCAGAAATCCACCGTCAATAATTCCGATTTTCACACCCTTTCCCGTGAGTCCGGCATCAATAATTGCCTGACCACCGATTTGCTCGAGCGCAAAGCCTAATTGCTGACCGAATAACGGAACAGAGAGAAAAAGAAATGCTAATTTTAGCCACCTCATAATTGAAGATTTCTTAAATCAGAACTAAGATAACATCATGCGATACGATCCGATTAATAACCAACTATTTATTCAGAATCGCGAAAAGCTTGCCAAACGTATGAAGCCGCGATCTGTGGCCATTGTTCATGCCAATGACGTCATGCCCACCAATGCTGACGGGACGATGAAATTTGTCCAGAATGCTAACCTTTTCTGGCTGAGCGGGGTTGATCAGGAAGAATCAATTGTACTCATTGCACCCGATTTCCCAGATGAAAAAATGAGAGAAATTTTGTTTGTAAGAGAAACAAATGAGGAGATAGCAGTTTGGGAAGGGCATAAGCTGACCAAAGACGAAGGAACCGCTACCTCAGGAATTCAAAATGTAAAGTGGACCTCTGAGTTTGAAAAGACTTTTTATACTGTTTTGGCAGAATGCGATCACATTTATCTCGACAGCAATGAACACATTCGGAATGCAAGCGAGGTGGAAACACGCAATGCACGCTTTGTGAAGGAGTGCAAGGAACTATATCCACTCTATGAATACGAACGATTGTTCCCAATCCTCCAAGATTTAAGATGTATTAAATCTCAATTTGAAATTGACGTTCTAAGGCATGCGTGCAGTATCACAGAAAAAGGCTTCAGACGAGTGCTTGACTTTGTGAAGCCTGGAGTGATGGAATACGAAGTAGAAGCTGAGTACTTGCATGAGTTTGTCAGAAATCGATCAAAAGGATTCGCATATACACCAATAATTGGTGGAGGAGGAAACTCTTGCGTGCTCCATTACATTGAGAACAATCAGGAACTGAAAGATGGTGACGTGCTGTTGATGGATGTAGGTGCTGAATATGGGAATTATAATTCAGATATGACTCGCACCATCCCCGTGGGAGGGAAGTTTACCGATCGTCAACGTAAAGTATATGATGCGGTGTTGCGAGTGAAAAATGGGGCGACAGATCTGCTAAAGCCAGGAAATAGAATACCGGAATATCATGCCGAGGTTGGCAAACTGATGGAGAAAGAATTGTTGGATTTGGGTTTAATCGATAAGACAGATATTAAAAGCGAAAGTCCAGATTGGCCTGCTTATAAAAAGTACTTCATGCACGGTACTTCACATCACATAGGTTTGGATGTACACGACATAGCATCTATCTATAAAGTGTTCGAACCAGGAATGGTTTTCACAGTGGAGCCAGGTATTTATATTCCAGAAGAAAACATTGGAATCAGACTAGAAGATGATATTGTTATCACCGAAAGCGGGCATGTCAACTTAATGAAGAACATTCCGATAGAAGCAGAGGAAATTGAAGATTTAATGAATAAGTAGTCCAGAATTCAAGCTTAAAAACGTATGTCGAGTACAAAATTTGATTCCGATAAAGCACCAGAACCAGTTGGTTTATATCCACACGCCAGACAGGTTGGCGATCTACTGTTCCTCTCAGGTGTGGGCCCAAGAGAACGGGGCACTAAGAAAATTCCCGGCGTAGAGCTTGATGATCAGGGTAATATTGTGAGTTATGATATTGCAGAACAATGTCACTCAGTTTTTAAAAATGTAAAGCTTA
Organism: Ekhidna algicida; assembly: GCF_051379705.1. Taxonomy (GTDB): domain Bacteria; phylum Bacteroidota; class Bacteroidia; order Cytophagales; family Cyclobacteriaceae; genus Ekhidna. The sequence continues at coordinate 3,225,484 of NZ_CP179868.1, forward strand.
TTCTGGAAGCATCCGGAGCTTCATGGGAGGATTTGATCGATGTGACTGTGTTTCTCACCAATATGAAAGATGACTTCAAAACTTACAATAAGATCTATGCAGAGTACTTTAAAGACAATCAGCCTTGTCGAACGACGGTGGAAATCAGTTCATTGCCAACTCCAATTGCCATTGAATTGAAATGCATAGCAACCAATAAAAAATAGTACATGGAAGAAAATGAATTAGTGTTATCAAAATCCGATCAGAAGAACTTTCTGGAGACAGCTAAATGGGGAAAGTTTTTGTCCATAGTCGGTTTCGTAATGAGTGGATTTATGATTTTGGCCGGACTTGTAATGATGGGGAGTGGCTCATTATATAACGAGTTGCCATTTGCTCCTGGGGCATTTGGTCTTATATATATACTGATCTCACTCATTTATATATTCCCATCACTTTACCTACTCCGATTCAGCAATCAAGTGCAGCGAGGTATCAGAGAGCAAAATCAAGTGCAATGTTCGGAGGCATACAATAATCTGCGGAGGTTGTTTTTATTCATGGGGGTTTTTACCATTATCATGTTATCCCTTTACATTCTGATCATACTATTTGCCCTTATGGGTGGATTGATGGGAGGAATGCTTTAATCTATTACTGAATTGCCTATTTTTGAGGCATAATATTATTATGAATACATCATTGGAATACAATACTCAACGTGCTCATTTGAAATTGAGAGAGTATGGAAGGAATGTGCAGAACCTGGTAGCACACTTAAAAACAATCAAGGATCAAGAGGAGAGAAGCAAGAAAGCTGCTACGCTGGTAGAGCTAATGAAGTTGATCAATCCTGATTTGGGTAGCGATAATGAGACAGACCAAAAAATATGGGATGACCTTCATATCATTTCAAACTTTGAACTGGAGATAGAAGGGCCTTTCCCAAAGCCTGATCCATCGGTACTCGATCGCAAGCCGGAGAGACTTAAGTACTACTCCAACGAGATTAAGTTCCGTCACTATGGAAGAAGCGTAGAGCTTTTAATTGATCAGGCCGTGGCAATGGAAGATCCAAAGGAAAAAGAAGGTGCCATAGTTGCGATTGGAAGGTTGATGAAAAGCTTTTTCCAAACCTGGAACAAAGAAAGCATCGAAGATGAACAGATCCTTAAGAACATCAAGAAGATGTCAAAAGATCAACTGGACATCAATATCGAAACAGTGAAAGAGCTAGGTCTTTTTGACTCTGATAAAAAACCTTCTGGAAGACGAAATAATAACAACAACAACAACAAGGGTCGCCGCAACAATCAGGGAGGTAAAGGCCAAGGTCGCCGTAACCATAACCAAGGCGGAAGAAGTAACAATCGTAGAAGAAATTAATTCACTTTTAGTGAAATAGTTGAATAGTTGATTGGTGAATTAGCTCGGTAACTCTTTATTTGTTATTTCTAATTCACTAATTAACTAATCACGAAAGAATGTCATCTTTTCGCGTAGAAGGCGGTCACCAGCTCAACGGTGAAATCATCCCTCAGGGAGCAAAAAACGAAGCGCTTCAAATCATTTCAGCAGTATTATTGACGGATCAAGAAGTGATCATCAATAAGATTCCTCAGATACGAGATGTATTGAAGCTGATCGATTTACTCGCAGACTTGGGTGTCGAAGTGTCCAAACGTGGAGATGAATCCTTTGCTTTTAAAGCAGCAAATGTCAACCTGGATTTTCTGAATACGCAAGATTTCAAGGAAAAAGCCTCGGCACTTCGTGGCTCAATAATGATACTTGGTCCACTATTGGCTCGATTCGGTACAGGTCGCATGCCGAAACCAGGAGGCGATAAGATCGGTCGAAGGAGATTAGATACCCACTTTGTTGGCTTTCAGAAACTTGGAGCAAAATTTAACTACGACCCAAAAACATCATTTTATACCGTTGACGGTACAAATCTTAAAGGTGCTTACATGCTTCTGGATGAAGCGTCAGTTACCGGAACTGCAAACATTATCATGGCAGCCGTGATGGCCGAAGGCCTGACGACTATATACAATGCAGCTTGTGAGCCATATATTCAGCAGTTATGTAAAATGTTGGTGCGTATGGGTGCCACTATTGATGGTATAGGTTCTAATTTATTGAAAATTGAAGGTGTAAAGACGCTCGGAGGTACAGAACATACGATGCTTCCAGATATGATTGAAGTAGGTAGCTTCATTGGCATGGCAGCAATGACAGGCTCCGAACTCACAATAAAAGATGCACAAATCAAAGAGTTAGGAATTATTCCTGACACATTCAGGCGGTTGGGCATAAAGATGGATTTTAGAGGAGATGATATTCATATTCCGGCTCAGGATCACTATGAAATAGAATCTTACATTGACGGATCCATTCTTACCATCGCAGATGCAATCTGGCCGGGATTGACACCGGATTTGCTCAGTGTCATTCTCGTTACTGCTACTCAAGCCAGAGGGACAGCACTGATTCATCAAAAGATGTTTGAAAGCCGCTTGTTCTTTGTAGATAAGCTCATAGATATGGGTGCTCAGATCATACTTTGTGATCCACATCGCGCCACTGTGATTGGCCTGGATCGAGCCTATCCATTGAGAGGCATTACAATGACTTCACCAGATATTCGCGCTGGAGTTTCGTTGCTGATTGCCGCCATGTCAGCAGAGGGAATTAGCACGATTCACAACATTGATCAAATTGATAGAGGCTACCAATTTATTGATAAGCGATTGAATGCCTTAGGAGCGAAGATTGAGCGTATCAACTAGTTTTTATCATTGATAAAAGTAGTAGCGCTATTAATGCGAGCATTGGGCGTATTCACTTCGATTTTATAGCGAAGGCTAGCTCTACAGTCATCAGCAATGATGTTATAATACATGTGCTTATGACCGTATTTTCCAGGATAGAATGTGATTGTATCTTCATCGGTTTCTATAATGTCGATAAATCCATTATTGTAATAATCCCTGATTACCAGATGATATCCTCCCTTATATCTATAGTTAGGATTGACCCAGCTAATGGTTAGCCCAGCTGTGTCGCTGTTGATCCTTACCAATCCTTTCTGATTCAATTCGATTCGATCCACTTCGTAGTGACGGTCACTTCCGGGCACTACCAACGTTTTATACCGGAACTTACACATGATCATTCCTTTCTGCTTCAATTGCTTTGTAAGTTCTAGGTGGGTATTGTACCACTCATTATGTCGCGCACTCTCCACTCCAATGGTGTAGGCACCTGGAGCTAGCTTCATATGCATGGCAGATTCAACATCGAGTGTTAAGCCACCTTTTGCAGCAATTTGAATTTCATCTTCTTTGGAAAGAAAATCGCCTTTTTTCACTTTATCTCCCTGCTGATTTTTGACTCTTTTTGCTTCGAGCACTTCATACTGTCCGATTGAAATATGTGGAGAAACCACCCAGATCAGAATGATTGAAAGTAATTTCATAGAATAGCATTTATACTATCAACGATGATGTGAGCAAGTTAATTACTCATATCTTTTTCCTTGCTCAGCTATTCCATAACCTTCCTTCAAAACGTTGATTTTTGCACGTTGTTTGAATAATAGTGGATTCGTATGATTGAAATGGATGAATACAATTTTTCTCTTCAAGGCTCGTGATTCGGTTTCAAACAAGTCCATGGTTTCTGTCACAAAGGGATGAGGTACTTCATTCATAGCGCGATTGGGGAGCTCTCCATCTGAATAAAATGTAGCATCCAGAAAAGCGTACTCAATCAGCGGATCTTTAAGTATTTCCGCTATGCTACGGTCCCATTTACTCCATTTGTCAATATCAGGAATGAATAAGTAACTCATGCGTCTTTTGTTGATTCGGTAGCCAGCAGTTTCTGAAAATTCATCACGATGCGGGACGGTGAATGCTTCAACCGTCAAATCACTTCTTAGCTCGACAGGCAAATTTTTTGATAAAATCATCGGATCAATATTACCAAGTGTGATCAATTGACTCCATGGTCCGTTGGATTTCAAAAAATCAATCATACGAGGCAATGCATATACCTTAACACCTTTTGCACTGAGGGCTTCTTTTCCTAAAGTCATCAATCCAGTGTAATGTCCGATGTGGGCATGTGTGAGAAAAATACCTGAAGGTAAATAAGGATAGGCACCGTCTGTCAACTCTCTGAAGTAGTGTAATTGGTCATCCATGTCAGGTGTAGCTTCGAAAAGCCACCACTGTTTGCTTTCGGGATCCACAAGAGCAAGGGAGGTTACAAACCGAGCTATCTCAGGATTCTTATGCGCCTTCTGACATTCGTTTTGACATCCTATGTGCGGAAATCCACCATCCTGGGAGGTTCCTAAAACAAGGATGTATTGACCAAATGTGAGTTGACATACGAGTAGTAGGATTAAGGTGATTTTTAGTCTCATGATATAAATCTACAGGCTTAACAACTCATTAAGAAATGTTAGGAATTCGTTAACAGCCTTGCTGGTTTGTTCGCCGCACTTTTGAAAGAAAAAGCACATGAAGACCTTATCACTAGTTTTATTACTTCTCACAACATCCAGCTTATTTTCACAACCCATTAATCGTTCTTTTGAAGGTGCGAACGGGCGTGTTACACTTCTAGGCGAAGTGAGCCTGAAACGACTCTCAGAAGCTCCATTCGATGAGTGGTACAAAAAGAATTATGACGAATATCAAATAGATATGAGGGAAATGGATTTATCTAAAGCAGATTCTATCACCTTATTTATGGGCACATGGTGTGGTGACAGCAAGAGGGAAGTACCTCGGTTCGTGAAAATATTGGAAGCAGCTAATTACGACTTGTCAAAACTCAAAATTGTTTGCTTAAACACTGGCTTTCAAAACTATAAACAAGCTCCTGAAAGAGAAGAGAGAGACATGGATATCCATCGTGTGCCTACGTTTATCTTCCACGATCAGGGAGGAGGTGAGATAGGTAGAATTGTAGAAGAACCTGTCGCATCACTTGAAGAGGATATCAATACAATTCTTGGCGGCAAAGCATACCCAACGGCCTATCCAATTGCACAGCAGCTCATTAAGTACTTTAATCAATATTCAATGAAGGAACTTCGAAAGATGAAGCCGAAGTTGGTTGATGAATTTGGAGTTGGTGAGAATATGTATGAGTTGAGCACCTATGGTTATGTATTGTGGACTTCATTTCAGATTCCAAAAGCTCAGTTTGCATTTGAGTTAAATGCTGAGCTTTTCCCAGAGGAACCCAGGGTACATCAAACGCTGGCAAGGTTCATGAATTCACTTGGAAAGAACAAAGACGCGCTAGCATCTGTCAAAAAGGGGCTTAAAATTGAACCGGAAAACGAATCGCTCCTGGACATAAAAACCCGAATACTGAAAGAAGTGAATTGATGAAAAAAGCCGCTTAGATTACTAAGCGGCTCTTTTTTTATCGTCGTTGCAGGCTCACGGTTGTGTTGATCCAACAACCAATCGTTATTTGGTCGCCTTCTTCCTTTCCTTCATTGAAAATATCTTCAATGGATGGAAATTGCTGTTTAGATGCTGTCATCTGAGCTGAATTTCCAGCTTTCTTGTACATGTCGTAGGCAGCAATGAATATCGCTCTGTCTTGTACCTGGCTTTGCTCCCCTTTGCAGTCATCGAAGCTGGTAAAATATAGGTTTCCGATCAGATTGTAAGCTTCTTTGCTTCCAGGCTTAGCACTTAAAGCTTCATATGCCATAGCACGCGAGCGAGATTTGTTTCCAAGCTTACTGTGTGCAACAGCCTGTCCTATTAGCGTTTCGTATTTTTCAGCATTAGTAGAAGCTAACTCTTCACCTTTTTCATAGAATTGAAGACTTTTTGAAGGCTCACCAGAGGCAACGTGTCTATTGCCAATAGATATGGCTAAAGCAGCAGATGGTTGTTCTTGGAATAGCCTTTCAACGGCTTGAAGAAAATATGGTTTATCGGTGCATTTAGCTTCACTTGAGTATTTATAAATCTTCTTCGCTGTATTTAAATCAGTGGGGTTTGCTCTGAATTTTGGAACCAGTTTTTCCTCAATGAATTCACATGTAAGAATACCTGGGATAGAGCTTAACCATGCATCCGTTTTAGACTGCTCCTTATCCAGTTTTTCAGCATTTTCGCCATTCTTCTTTTTTATTTCTATTGTCTCTGAAATTAAAGTATGAATATCAAGTACTTTTTCTGCGGTCATTTGCTCGGGAGCAACGTTGTGATAATTCTTTGCAAGAAACATATATGTATTTAAGTTGCTTATAAGAATCTCAGGGCCATTCATTTCGTATGCTTTGGAAAAAAGATCTGAAAGCATCGAAAATTTCTTGGGATTTTTGTAATACATCTGGAATGCTTTGAATGTTTTGTAGTTCATTGTGGATGCATCATTATCAAAATGCTCAATACGCTGATCAAACATCCATAGTATTGAATCCTGTAAACGCTCTTTCCTAGAATTATCTGATACGTTTTTTAAAATCTTTTCAATAGATTCGATACCCTCTATATATATTGATTGATTCAGATTGGGATTATTTTCGTATAGCCAGTTAAGTGGATCCATTGCTTCCGCATACTTACTTTGCGCAATCAGCAGCTTATAATAAGCCTGCTTTTCCATGGCCTGGGTTTTCATGTTCGGATCTTCCGGCCAGTTCCAGCCTTCCTGCGAGAAAGAAAAAGCGGATACAAACACAAGAAGTGTAAATAATGTCGATTTAGTCATGTCCTTTTGAGTTGAAATTTTAGTCTTTGCCTTTGTAAAAATTATCCAGGCGAAAACAATGCCAATTGATTAATTCTGGTGGTTAAAAAATTGATTTGCAAAATGAATAATTTTTTATGCTATTACGGCTGTCTATCACATTAGTTTTGTGTTAAATATTATCTAATACGGCAACCGATGTTCAATTTTAAAGAAATTATTAGTGTTTCACTCATTCTTTTCTCTGTGATAGACATTTTAGGCAGTGTTCCTATCATTATTGATTTAAGAAAAAAGTTTGGACATATACAGTCTGAAAAGGCCACCATTGTATCAGGAGTGATCATGATTATATTCCTTTTCCTGGGGGAGAGCATACTCAAACTATTCGGAATTGATATCAATTCATTTGCGATTGCAGGTGCAATCATCATGTTTCTGTTGGGAATGGAGATGATACTGGGGTTACAGTTTTTCAAGTCCGATCCGGAGGAATCAAAAAGTGCTTCCATTGTACCACTTGCATTTCCTTTGATTGCAGGAGCGGGTACTATGACGACATTAGTTTCTTTAAAAGCTGAATACTCTACAGCCAATATTCTTATTGGAGTGGTAGTCAACTTACTATTCGTATATATCGTTTTAAAAACCTGTGGATGGCTTGAGCGCAAAATCGGACAGGCTGGCTTTAATATCCTGAGGAAAGTATTTGGTATCGTTCTATTGGCTATTGCAATTAAAATCTTCAAAAATCATTTGCTGGCATGATCACAATGTTTACTGATGGTGCTGCAAAAGGCAATCCCGGTCCGGGTGGATACGGTACGATATTGCGATACGGTGAGAAGGAAAAGGAATTATCTGATGGCTTTAGGATGACCACCAATAACCGAATGGAGTTATTAGCTGTTATTGCCGGATTGGAAGCAATAAAAAAGCCTGGTTGGAATGTGTTGGTGGTTTCGGATAGTAAGTATGTGGTGGATTCCGTAACCAAAGGCTGGCTAAAAGGCTGGGTGGTAAAGGATTTTAAAGGAAAAAAGAATCGCGACCTTTGGGAGCGCTACTTAGAAGCGGCCGCTCCACATGACGTAAAGTTCAAATGGGTGAAGGGACATGCAGGGCATCCGGAGAATGAACGGTGTGATCAACTGGCTGTAGAGGCCGCTGAACGAAAAAAATTGAAAGTAGATGCTGCTTTTGAGAAAGGAATCAACTGATTTTATATTTTAGTAGTTAAATACATTAAAAGGACAGAAATGAACTTCAATAAAGGCTTTTTTTACTTCCTATTTGCCGCCATCGTCATTGGATCTATGGTGACTTTCTTCAAGATTCAGCGAGATATGAAGTTGGAGAATCCCAACTTGACAGATTTGGCTACTGAGCCTGATCTACTTATGAATACAGCAGACAGGACATTGCAAGATCATAAATCACTGACTGCTATTAAATTTCTGGAAGACGCTATTAAGATGATGAAGCTTCTCGAACAGGATGGCGACAGCATAAGTACAGAGGCGATTGAAATCGCTATACTAGACCTTGAAGTTGTGGAAAATCACATCAAAGCGGAAGATATTAACGACGATTTAATGTATGAAGCTTTTGCTGATGCAATGAATTCTCTGGCCTTTGCTTCACTGAGAGTCTCTGAGCAATTTATCAGAGAAGGTAAAAAAGAAGAAGCCAGAGTTACGATTAATCATGCGATGGATCACCTACAGAACTCAATCAGATTTGCCAGAGGCCAGCAAAAAGAAGATGAAATCAAGATTGCTAGTCACCTTCAACGATTAATTGATGAGCACCTTGAGAATGATATCTCCGAAATTGACCTGGTAATGACTGAAATTGATTCAGTCGTTAAGGCTCACGTCATCAAATAAACTTTAGTAAAAAGTAGGTTCTACCTCGCGTTCATTAAATACCAATCCAGTGTTTATCAATTCTGCTAGCACAGGTTCGTAGATTTGTTTCCTGATAGGTACATGCACGCCGCTTAATTTAATCTTCCCTTTAAGAATTAGTTTGGCGGCAATAGCTAGTGGAAGCCCAACCGTCTTGGACATTGCAGTGTTCACCTCATCATCGCCCAGTGCAACCATGCTAGATTCAATCTGACGCGGTTTTCCATCTTTTAGGAAGTTGAACTTATGCCACATCACAATCATGTCTTTATCTTCAGGATCAAGTGTCCATTTCTTTTTGAGAATATGTTCCAAAATCTGAGCAGGAGTACCTTGGTTCAAGCCTACCAACTCATCATCAAACATACCTAGCCACTTTAATCTGAACATGATGCCATTGTCCAAATCTAGATTCAGGTAATGAGCTAACTTGAGCTCGATCGAGTCATTTGGGTTATATGACAGGAATGAATTGATAAATTGACGATGCGTCATTTCAGATACATTCTCCATTTCATAGGTATCATCTGTAGCTCCTAGCTGCACAAAAACATCCCATGCAGCGCAATATCCTGGCTTTCTGAGTGTACCACGATATAGTGTGCGAATTCCTCTTAGGTTATAAACATCTAGATATGCAAGGGAATCACGATTCGCATAGCCTTCAAAATAGCCATGATTAGGAATGAATATGGTCTCAGTACGCCTAAATAGCTTCTGGTACGGAATGTACTTATAACGCCCTTCCTGAATGAACTTACAACTGCCCTGACCAGCCAACACCACATTTCTCGGGTTCCAAGTGAACTTGTATTTCCAAGGATTATCCCCAACAGATTCTTCAGCAACCAATCCACCGGTGAATGTCTCAAACCCGGTTAATTCACATCCGTCCTCACGAAGCTCATCCAGCACTTTCATAGCAGACATGTGATCGATTCCCGGATCGAGCCCCATCTCCATGATCATAAGCTTACCGGTATTTTCAAACTGACCATTCAGCTCTTTAATTTCTTCTGTCAGGTAGGAGGCTGTGAGGAAATGTTTTTTTAGCTCGGCACATTTTCTGGCAACATGAATATGCAATGATGCAGGAAGCATAGAAATGACCAAGTCATGATCACCGACAAGATTGGTTAAAAGTTCAGCATTGAAAACGTCGAAAGGAACAGCTTTAGCACATTCATGACCGCCAATTTTAGATTCGGCAAGTGTTAAATCCTTCTCGGCGATTGTGATATTCCAATCTTCTTCTTCCGCATGGTTAAGTAGATAATTTATAAGTGCGGTCGATGATTTCCCCGCCCCGATAATCAGGATGTTTTGCATGCGGCAAATATGTGTTTATCGTAATACTTACGAAAAGACTATTAGCTTTTTTTATTCACAATTGTACTGCTTGCCTGATCTGTAGGTAAGATTAGCAAGTCACCGATAGTCACATGAGGAGGACGATTGAGCACGAATTCAATGGTTTCTGCAACATCAATAGCTTTTAATGGAGTGTAATTTTCGTACACTTTGCTTGCTTTGGCTGAATCACCTTTGAATCTCACCTCACTAAATTCTGTCTCTACCAACCCTGGATCGATGGATGAAACCTTGATGCAATGTTCATTAAGATCCATCCGCATGCCTTTCGTAAGGGCATCTACCGCGTGCTTGGACGCACAATACACATTTCCTCGCGTGTAAACTTCTAAGCCTGCAATCGAACTGATATTGATGATGTGCCCCTTCTTTCGTTCTACCATACCTGGAATGACAGCTTTGCTCATATAAAGCAAGCCTTTCACGTTAATATCCATCATGGCATCCCAGTCGTCTGTGTTTCCATCTTGAATGAGATCAAGTCCATGTGCATTACCCGCATTGTTGATCAATGCATCTATTACCTGCCATTCTTTTGGGAGTGATTCAAATGCTTCAAAAACGGCTTTTTTGTCTTTTACATCGAAAGACAAGATTTGACACTCGCTTTCAAGTTCTTTCTTGAGCTTTTCCAGGCGCTCAATTCTGCGTCCGCAGATGATTAATCGATAGTTTTTGGATAACAATCGTGCCGCTGCTTCTCCAATACCGCTGGTTGCTCCCGTGATTAATGCAATTGGTTGACTCATATCTCTAGCCGTTTCCTTTACCTTTTCCTCCTTTTAATCTCTTCTTTTGACGGGATTCTATCTTACCGCTGCCCTTGGTTTTTCCACCAAGTTTTCGTTTAGAACTTGGTCCTCCTTCGAAAGTGACAAAGATTCCAAGATTCTGCGTGGTGAGTTTATTGAGACCGATACTGAAATCATTCGGATCGTCTGATAGCATATTTCTCAGACCATAGGAATACCTGATTTCTGGTGAAAATTTAAAAAAGGGATAAAAAATATCGAGTCCTACACCTACATCAATGGCGAGGTTCCAGTTTTTCAATTCCAGCTTTTGAGATACATCTTGTTCATCGCCTTTACCGGAAGCCTCAAGTGATGGATTAACTCCAAAGATCATGTACATAGCTATATTGCCTCTACGTGCTGATTTGTATTTGAGTAGGAGAGGTAACTCTACCATGGTCGCATCCTTTAGTTCGCGCTGCGTGATTCCATTGGTGAACCGGTAGCTAAGGTCGTTTTCATAAAATCCTACAGTTGGAAGTAGCCTGAAATCCAGGTATTGAGAAACCTTCATGTTGATGACAAATCCGAGTTTGAAGCCACCAAGATTTCCTGGCACTATGGAATGAACAGTGTCCATAGCAGGAGAAGTGAAGTAATCGGAATATCTAATGACGTACTTGGAAGAGTGAACACCAATCAAGAATCCGTAATGAATCCACTGATCTTCGTAGTTAAGCAAATTATCAGAAGGATTATTCTGCGCAACCGATGATTGCGCCAAACCGAAAATCAACAGGCAGGAAAGCGCTATTTTTCTCCCACGTAGATAGAGCTGATTCCTAGAGTTAATGGTTTGCATTTAGTGTTTTTATATCCAGTTTTTTCCAGAATCCGGAGAAAGTCATCTCCAAAAGGAAATTCATTAACTGATTCTGGTAAGTATGTATAGGCAGCGTTGTCTTTGGAAACTACCTTTCCAATCTTCGGTAATATCCAACGAAAATAAAAATTATATAATTGTTTGAACGGAAATATCGTAGGTTTTGAAAATTCAAGAATAATAGCTCGTCCTCCGGGCCGCAAAACACGGTTCATTTCAGAAAGTCCTTTTTCTAGATTTTCAAAGTTCCTAACACCAAATGCAACGATCACAGCATCGAACTTATTATCATCAAAATGAAGGTTTTCAGAGTCTCCAGACTGCATGTCAATAATATCTGAGTAACCTCTTTTCTTCATTTTCTCCTTCCCTACATTTAGCATTCCTTCAGAAATATCGACACCGATTACTTTTTCAGGATTGAGCTTCAAGGACTCAATGGCGAAATCACCCGTTCCGGTAGCAATGTCAAGAATCTGTTTTGGTTGAAGGTCTGAAAGCATTTTTATGGCTTTCTTTCTCCATCTTATGTCGATTCCAAGACTTAAGAAGTGGTTCAGGAAGTCGTACTTGCTGGAAATGCTATCGAACATTTCAGCTACCTGCTTCTTCTTCGCATCCGAGTTATCTTTGTAAGGTAGTACCGTCATAATTGCCGCAATATTAGTGGATTAAACCCGTGTTCGGTCGAAATGTTATTAGTTTCTTCTCCATGCAGTTAAAATCAGCAGAATTTGTAAAAAGTAGCCCTAATGTGGCTGATTGCCCTGAGCCAAGGATTCCAGAATATGCCTTTATAGGCAGGTCTAACGTTGGAAAGTCGAGCTTGATCAATCTCATGACGAATCGAAAGAAGCTCGCTAAGACTTCATCTACACCCGGAAAAACACAATTGATTAACCATTTTCTTATCAATCAAGGCTGGTATTTGGTTGATTTGCCTGGTTATGGATGGGCACAAACCAGTAAAGTGAACAAAGCAGCATGGAAGAAAATGATAAACTCCTATTTAGAGGAAAGACAAAATCTTGCATGTGTGTTTGTGCTTGTTGATTGCCGACATGATCCGCAAAAGATAGATCTTGAGTTTATGGAGTGGTTGGGAGAAAACGCAATCCCGTTTAGTATTGTCTTTACGAAAGCTGATAAACTTGGGAAAACGCAGATTCAATCAAATGTGGCTAATTATAAGAAAGAAATGCGCAAAACTTGGGAAGAGCTTCCCCCTACCTTTGTGACCTCTTCGGCTGAAAAGACAGGAGGTGAAGAAATCTTAGATTTTATTGATCGAATCAATGCAGAGATAACAGGATAGGATATTTTTGCCAACTGAAAAAAAACAACATATGGATTTTAGTGATATCGCATCTGTCTCTGGAAAAGGGAACTTGTTCAAAATTGTTCAGCCTACACGTACCGGCGTAGTACTTGAAAGCATGGATGAGCACAAGAAGAAAATGGTAGCCACCATGCATAACAAAGTAAGTATTCTTTCGGAGATTTCTATTTACACTACCGATTCAGAAGGGGCGGTTCCGTTGGAAGATGTGATGAAAAAAATCCATCAGGAATTTGATGGTGATACGGATTTAGATAAGAACAGCAGTCCGGAGGAACTAAAGTCATTTCTAAAATTTATACTTCCTGAGTATGATGAATCTCGAGTTTACGTATCCGATATCAAGAAGGTGGTGAGCTGGTATGATCAAATAGTGAAGCAGGCACCTGAAGCCTTAGCTGAGAAGAAGGAAGAAAAGAAAGCAGAGAAGAAAAAAGCTGCTAAAAAACCTGCTGCTAAAAAGAAGGAGTCAAAGAGTGAGTGAAATTAAGTTCAAATTTCGTGTAAGATGGGCTGATTTGGATCCCAATGGGCACATGAGGCACACGGCCTACAACGATTATTGTGCGCAAGCTAGATTGATGTATTTCGAGGAGATCAGTATGCCGTTTCACAAGTTGCTTCAAATGAATATAGGACCAATTCTTTTCAGAGAGGACACTCGTTTCTTTAAAGAAATACGAATGAACGAGGTATTTGAGGTCGGATTTACCATATCAAAACTTCGAAAAGATGGATCAAAGTGGTCTTTTAGGCATAATATCTACACAAAAGATGGTGACTTATCTGCCAAAGTAGACGTGGACGGTGCATGGCTTGACACAGCTAAACGTCGAACAACAATTCCACCCAAAGAATTGAGTGATATCCTTGTTGATTCCATTAAGTCGGGAGACTTTGAGTGGATTCCTGACAAGGTTAAGGCTTAATATCATCAGGAATCTCACAATCCGATCTTCTTCTTGTATCAACCAGATGAAAGATTTTCCACGATCCATCCTGATTGATCAGATGAAAGGCGTCAACGCCACAATGTGAAAACTGATCGTCAACGTAAAAAGCATAATCGACCCAGACGGAAGCAAGATTCCCATCTATTTCTACTTTCTCGTTCCAGATAGGTTCATTCCACACTTGTTCCTTAGGTTGACCTACCGCATCAATGAATCGCTGAAAATCTCCAACAGACAGGATCGATTCACCTTCTTGATTTACATAAGCAGTAAATGTGTTGGGGTTTTCAACAAAGCTTTGCTTAAGCATGGTGCTGTCGCTAGTCCGCATTGCTTCGAATACTTGATTGATGACGTTCATTATTTTAGTCTCCTCACTTTGGGCAAATCCATTGAGTGAAAAGGCCATTAGACAAAGAATGAATATTTTTTTCATAATCCTATTTTTGAGTGATTTGTAGATAGAAATCGGTGTTTTTGATATGGATGAAGTTACACTAGCTAAACAGAGTTATCAACTCGTTCGAAAGGATTTCGGATTGGAGGTTGAAATGGAATTTGAGAAAGGAGAAAATGACTTTGATCGGTTGGAGGAATGGCTCACAAAGCAGGTCAATTACCTTCTTGATCATGATTTAAACAGACTTTTGAACGCACTTTACCGCATCGATATACCGGAAGATCGTACCAAAGAATTGCTTCAAGGTTCCAAACAAGGTGAAATAGCTAGAAATTTAGCGTTGGCAATTATTGAACGTGAAAAGCAGAAAGTGATTACACGGCAGAAGTACCAGCCTTAACAAATGACATAGCGTGATCTACCATTTCCTTTGATCCCAGATAAAGTGGTGATCGCTGATGAAATGAAGTAGGCTGAATATCCAGGATGCGCTCTTTACCATTAGTAGCTACACCACCAGATTGCTCTGCAATAAAAGCCAGCGCATTGCACTCATAAAGCAATCTTAACTTGCCATTTGGTGCTTTTTCTGTATTTGGATATAGATAAATCCCGCCTTTCATCATGTTTCTATGAAAATCAGCTACCAACGATCCGATGTATCGGGCTGTCATTCCATTCTTCTTACAGTCGTCAACATACTCACGTACCCATTCGTCAAAAGCAAAATAATTACCCTCATTGATGGAATAAATCTTACCGTCCTTCGGGCATGTCATGTGATCGTGAGAAAGTACAAACTCACCAAGACTAGGTTCAAGGGTAAATCCATGAACACCTCGTCCGGTTGTATAGACGAGCATAGTAGAAGATCCGTAAAGGATATACCCGGCTGCTACTTGCTCAGTTCCTTTTTGTAAAACATCCTCTTCCTGCACGGGTCCTCCTACAGGGGAAATACGCTTATAAATCGAAAAAATAGTCCCAATCGAAACATTTACATCAATATTGGAGCTACCATCTAATGGATCGATAGCAACCACATATCTGCAATTTGGATTTAAATGAATGATTTCCTGCTCTTCCTCAGAAACTACTGCGCAAGTCATTCCCCCATTTTTCAACGCTCGAGTAAAGCGAATGTCTGCTACAACATCCAGTTTTTGCTGATCTTCTCCCTGAACATTTTTTTCACCAAACCCACCGGTAATATCCAGCAATCCTGACTTATTAACTTCCTTATTGATAATCTTCCCAGCTAGTGCTATATCTCTCAAAAGTTGAGAAAGCTCTCCTGTTGCAGAAGAAAATTCATCTTCTTTCTGCTTAATAAAACGGTCTAAGGTTGTTCCTATGGGCAGGCCAAGCTTACTTTTGTTCATACGGGGGATAGTTCAGAATTAAATTTTGAGTTTCGAACCACGAAATTAATTCATTCACTAGTTATAACGTTTGCATAATGCAGATTTTCAAATTTGGTGGAGCATCAGTAAAGGATGCTGCCGGTGTTAAGAATTTAGCGGAGATCGTCTCATCATTCGAAAATGAGAAGATGGTCATTGTAGTTTCTGCAATGGGAAAAACAACCAATAAGCTTGAAGAACTAGTAAAAAAAGCCCATTCCGGTCAGGATTATACAGATGACTTCAATGAATTGAAGTCATATCATACTGAGGTTATCAAGGAGCTAAAGATCGAAATTCCTGAGCGATATACTCAATTTGAGAAATCACTTGAAAAGGAATTAAAAGACTTAAGCCAGTGCGATGTAATGCTTGCATACGATAAGGTAGTACCTCATGGGGAACTAATGTCAACTACCATTATTGAGGCTTACCTGAAAAAACAAACAAAATGTGAGTGGTTTGATGCACGTTCGTTGATTCGCACCGATCAATATTTCACAGAGGCTAATGTCGATTGGGTTGTTACTGAAAGACAAATTTTGAAAGAGCTGAAGCCATTGGCGGAGAAATGCATTGTTGTTACTCAGGGATTTATTGGCTCTGACGTTGAAGGAAATTCGACCACCTTGGGACGTGAAGGTTCTGATTATACTGGAGCAATATTGGCCTACTGCCTCAATGCAGATGGGTTCACAGTATGGAAAGATGTACCAGGTATCTTGAACGCCGATCCCCGAATATTGGATGGCGCAGAGCAATACGAAAAACTAAGCTATCGTGAAATAACAGAAATGACTTATTATGGTGCGCAGGTGATTCATCCGAAAACACTTAAGCCAATCGCGCAAAAGAGCATTCCGTTGATTGTGCGATCTTTTTTAGATCGAGGCAAGTCTGGGACAACCATCGCATCAGAGAATACGACTAAAATGATTCCTTGCTTCGTTTTTAAAGGAAATCAGTTGCTCGTAACTGCTCAAGTCAAAGACCATAGCTTTATGAATGAGAAAAAGCTTGGAATGATCCTTCAGGTGCTTGATTTATTAAATATCAAGATTAATCTGATGCAAAATTCAGCATTGACATTCTCTTTTTGTATTGACAACAAAGAATTCAAATCAAAAAGGATAAAGGAGCTTCTGAACAGAGATTTCATACTGACCTTCGAAAGTCCACTCAATTTGGCTACAATTAAGAATTACACGCCAGATTCCTTTAATAAGTTACCATGGAATAGATCCATTATAATGGAACAAAAAACCATTAACAACTATCAGGTATTGTATCGTTAAGTGAGGCGATTGAGTGTTTGTATTATTCCTGAGAGATAAGATGAGCCAAATAGGTTAACATGAACAAGAAGAGGGTATAAGTTGTGAATATCAACTCGTTTATCAAAATTAGCTTCTAGCGGATATGCTTCATTGTAGTGATCATAAAAGGATGAAGAAAATCCCCCAAAGAGCTGCGTAAAAGCTAGTTCGGTTTCTCTGTGCCCATAGTGTACTGCTGGATCAAAAATGGTGGCATCCCCAGATTTATTAGCCATAAAATTGCCGCTCCAGAGATCTCCGTGCAAAAGCGACGGTCTTTCCTTAGGGATCAGCTCTTGGAGTTTTGAAAACAACATCTCGAATCGATTCCTTATGTCATTGGATATGATATTTTTGGATGAAGCGAAGTTTAGCTGTGGTAAAAGACGTTCATTAATAAAGAAATCGTTCCAGTTTGTATGTTGAATATTGGATTGAGGTAGGCTGCCGATATAGTTACTATGATCCAAACCATATTTTGAGCCTGTGACCTTATGTTGTCTTGCAAGGTTGTTTCCAAATTCCTGCCAAAAGCTGAGTGATTGTGCACCTTTTTCAATCCACTCCGTAATCAGATACGATTTGTTATCAAATACCCCATTTCCGTATGGCTGAGGTGAATAAACAGGTGAAAACTCACGAAGTAAGTCTAGTCCGCTGCTTTCCGAGTCAAACATCTCATTAAGCTCAGCCTTGTTCCATTTCATAAAAAAAGGGCCTTGATTGGTCAAGATCTTGAAAGCCTCATTGATACAACCGCCTGCAAGAGACGTGGCACCTGTTAATCGAATAGAAGATGAGATATGTTTTTCTAGTACCTGACGAATGAAATCATTCATAGGTCATGTTCTTGCCTTAAGAAATTCAGAAATTCATCAAGTGATCGATCCAGAATCTGGTAAACCTCTTCAAACCCATTCATACCGCCAAACCAGGGATCAGGTACATCTTGTCCTTTACCATACAGGTCAAAGTCCCGCATCAATATCAACTTGTCTGGATTTGATCCCATTTCGATAGTCATGTTTTTATGATTAGAATGATCCATTGCGATTAGGTAATCAAACTCATCATGATGATGTTTTTTGAACTGCTGGCCTTTATGGTTTACTGGAACATGATGTTTTTCAGCAATTTCTACAGTTCTTGGATCTGGATTTTCTCCTACATGATAGTTGGCAGTTCCAGCTGAATCAGACAGAATTTTGTCCTCTAAACCTTCATTTTCGACCTTTTTCTTAAAAATTGCCTCAGCCAGAGGGGATCGACAAATGTTGCCAAGACAAACGAATAAAACTTTTATCATGATAAGGGGTTACTTTTTTTCATTAGGTAGTATATACCTAATGCATAACACAAATTTATTCATACACCTGTTTGACAAGTAAAAAAGAAAGTCCCGTTTTTGACGGGACTTTTCTTTGTTTATACAAGTCTGTATTTTCTTATCTAATGCTGATACCAGCACCTAATGTGAAGGTGTTGTATTTCTGAATTGAGTAGTCAGCATGAAGAGTCAAAATAAGTAGTTTAATTCTTGCACCAATTGTTACTCTTGGCGAACTACCGCCACCAAACGATAGATCAATAGGGTCGATAAACTCTTCAGGTTGAGTTATAGGATTTCCAATGTCATCGTATACAAATGTGCCATTTACCTTAAATGAACTGCCTGCTATGTTATAACCTAAACCAAAGTATGGAGTTAGAAAAGCCAGTTTCTTAGAAGCCATTATCTGAATAATAGTAGAGGTTGCCTTGAATTCAGCTGTTCCATCGGCATCATATTGTATCCCTCCATTTGTACCACTCTCATCAATATCATACTCAGCTTTAAGACTTGTATGTCCGACAAATGCAGCAATATCAACCGGAACAAGCTTTAGGCCTGGTATCCATTGTTTAACATCGTGTAGAACTCCAACACCCCACATATTAAAACTTAGATCATCTGTTTCAATAGAAGGAACAAATCTTATTTTCAAGTCCGTATTTTTGACAAGCCCAATTCCAATATGGAAGGTAGGAACCGGAAATCCGGCAATTGGCAGATCTTCTGTGTCATAGCCTTCTGCAGCATTAAATGGGTCTGAATTACCGGAAAATTGTAAGTCACCAATACTTGCATCACCTGCAAAAGTAAGTTGAGTATTTGTAGGACCGCCTACAGCTGTAGGCAAAGATGATTCAGTTTGACCGCCAGCAAGTTCAAGATTTTGAAAATCAAGATTCCTGAACAGAAATTGTTTGTCGCTATTCGGAATATTAGCAATATTAGCTGAGACTGTGAGATCAAACCCCAAAAGCTTATGAGTTTTTGCTGTATTAACCCATCCTCCGCTTAATCCATTATTGAATGATTGCATGATTGGATCAACATAACTTTGTAGGTATAGCTCAGCATCTTCAGGACCTGCCTGGAATACATTTCCAAAGTCCTGAGATTTCGCAGAATGGTTGACAGCAAAACTCACCACCAGCATTAGCATAAATAATTTAGTAGTAGATTTTTTCATAATCATTGTTTTTGATTCTGATTGATTTAAGGCAAAACGTGTTTTACTGCAATTAACCAAGATTTTACCAGATTTTCGATCCTAATTGGATGGTATTTCAAATCATTAGTCGAAAACCTTGGCTGTATCTTATATATGGCTTAATTTCGCATTTGAGAATAATTCCTAAATGGAAATAATTAATCAAGTAAAAAATCAGCTTAGCGAGGTAGGATTGAAGGCTACACACCCGCGAATTGTGGTTTTGAGAGAGCTGATTGTCTCCAACAATCATCCAACGGCTGAACATATCTACGAAAGTATCAAAGCTGATAATCCTTCCATTTCCTTAGGAAGTGTATATAGGATTCTGGATGTTTTGGTAGAATCTGGCCTTATTCAGCTTGTTTCAACACGATTAAGCTCAAAAAGATATGATGGTAATATGAGTCCACACGGACATTTATATTGCCTGAAGTCTCACAAAATTCAAGACTTCTATGATGAAGAGCTGTACGCACTGATTAATGACTTTTTTAGGAAAAAGAAGATTAGGAATTTCAAAATCAATGAAATAAAACTTCAGGTAAATGGCGAACGCATCGATCCTGATGATGAGATCACACTTATTTAATTAATTATTTAACACATTAAAAACGAACAAACACACATGTCATTAGTAGGAAAAAAAGCACCGATCGTAAACGCACCGGCTGTAATTAACGGTGAAGAGATTGTAGAAAATTTTTCACTAGATCAATACATTGGTAAAAAAGAAGTTGTTTTCTTCTTCTATCCAAAAGATTTCACATTTGTATGCCCGACTGAGATTCATGCATTTCAATCTAAGCTCGAAGAATTCGAAAAAAGAGGTGTAGCTGTAGTAGGAGCATCATGTGATACTGAAGAAACACACCTTGCATGGTTGATGACTGATAAAGATAAAGGCGGAATTAGCGGAGTAACTTATCCATTAGTTGCAGATGCTTCGAAAACTGTTGCATCTAACTTTGGTGTACTAGCAGGAGATTGGTCTTATGACGAGGAAGGTAACCTTGGTTTTGAAGGCACTCCAGTAGCATTCAGAGGTACATTCTACATTGATAAAGATGGAATCGTTCGTCACGAATCAATCAACGATCTTCCACTAGGCAGAAACATTGATGAAATGTTGAGAATTGTTGATGCATGGCAGCATGTACAAAAGCATGGCGAAGTATGTCCTGCAAACTGGGAAGAAGGTAAAACTGCAATGAACGCGACACGAGAAGGAGTTGCAGAGTATCTGTCTAGTAATTAAGATTAAATCATATTGAAAATTAAGGCCGGTCAAATGACTGGCCTTTTTTATTTATTTAATGTGCAAATTCGTACGTTGAATTCATTCAAAAATATATCGCTTGAAAGCTCTCGTAATTAAATCAACAGGTCTTTGGTATGAAGTTATGGCCAATCAAAATCGACTTACGGCCAGGCTGAGAGGTAAATTCAAGTTGGAAGACAAAAAGCTAACAAATCCAATCGCAGTTGGCGATTGGGTAGAGGTTCAGGCCAATGATCAGGTGGAAGGAGAGTGGGTAATTACGGAAATTCATGCGCGTGAAAATTATGTCATTCGCGCAAGCCCGAGGAAGAAGGGGCATGATCACCTTATTGCAAGTAATATTGATCAAGGAGTTTTAATTGTAACTCTAAAGCGTCCCAGAACTTCAACAGGCTTTATCGATCGCTTTTTAATCACTCTGGAAAGCTTTCGTATTCCCGGAGTTATTCTTTTCAACAAGAAAGATATTTATTCAGAAAAAGATCTGGAGAAATATGAAGAGCTTAAGAAGATCTATCAGCAAATCGGCTATCATGTAGAAATCTGCCAATTTGAAGATAATGTCTCGGACGTTCGATCGCTCTTTACAAATAAAACAAGTCTGCTATCCGGACACAGTGGTTCAGGTAAGTCTACCTTAATCAATCAATTAATTCCTGAAGCAGCGCAAGAAGTAAATAAGATATCAAACTTTGCCAATAAGGGTGTTCATACAACCACCTTTGCGGAGCTGTTTTATCTAGACGATCAATCAGCAATTATTGACACTCCAGGAATTAAAGAATTGGGGTTATCCGAAATAGATAATGAAGAACTTGGCCATTATTTCCCTGAAATGAGGAAACTCTTAGGAGAATGTAAGTTTCATAACTGCCTCCATGAAAATGAACCCGGATGTGCTGTAAAAGATTCAATAGGAGATTCAATCTCGGAATTGAGATATGAGAGTTACCTGTCCATTTTAAAGAATGAGGACGATCGAAGATAGAAAAAAGGACCGCTCAGAACGAGCGGTCCATCACACAACCAACCTAACGCTACTCATAATTAGTAGCCATTAGAGTAACAAATATTCAAGTGCTATGGTTTCGTTAAAAGCGTTAACTTTCTTAAGAGTTTGGCCTGGTGCAATTATTGTAATAAGAGATAAAAACAGAAGTTGATTATGAAAGTGTTTAGAAATTTTTTGATAGTGTCAGTGCTTTTGTCTTCCGCTACACTCGTATCGTGTGAGCTATTTGACGATGCAATAAATCCACTACCACTATCAGAGTCAGAGATCATACAGGGATTGAAAGAAGCCTTGAGTATAGGTCTTGATAACTCAGTTGTAAGCGCCTCGGATCCGGGCGGCTATTTACAAAATGAGGCCATAAAAATCCTACTACCTACTGAGGTGACAGATTTACAAAGCAAGATCCAAACGGAAAGTATTGGTGGTATTGTGCCTCTTTCTGTGGTGTATGATGCATATATCGATTTAGAGAATGATGGTAATGA
The DNA here is from genome assembly GCF_051379705.1 of Ekhidna algicida. Lineage (GTDB taxonomy): Bacteria > Bacteroidota > Bacteroidia > Cytophagales > Cyclobacteriaceae > Ekhidna. Next base: position 3,247,829 of record NZ_CP179868.1, read on the forward strand.
CTTGTTTGATGAGCTAATTACAGCAATGAACAGAGGTGCCGAAAATGCAGCAGACAAAGCTTTGCCCATATTCGGTAATGCTATTACAAGTATGAGCATTGATGATGCTAGAGGAATTTTAGACGGAAACAACACTGCAGCCACCAGCTATTTCTACGAAGAAACAAATGTTGCGCTCTTCCAGGCCTTCAGTCCAGAAGTAAAAACCGCATTGGAAGGTACAGGCGCAATTCAGATATATACTGATGTAGTTGGGTTTTTAAACTATGAGTATGATCCTACAGGATTGGGATTGACCACTGTAAGTCCAAACGATGTATTAAATATTAATCTACCTGAAGACATTGATGAATATGCCACAGAAAAAGCTGTGGATGGACTGTTCTTTTTAGTTGGTGAAGAAGAAAAGAAGATACGAGATGATCCATTTGCCTGGGGAAGTGCCATTATCGAAAGAGTTTTTGGTAGCGATTAAATCTATCTCAAAATCACTCAAAGCCGGTTTCCGGCTTTTCTTTTAAAAAGCAATACTACATTTAGGACATTTGTGAAACATTTTGTGTTTCTTTACGAATACTACATTTAGGAAATTGACGCTATGAAAAAATATCAACTCGGAGAATTTGAAGAAATAGTACTACTCACAGTAGGTGTGCTTTTTAACGAAGCATATGGCGTAGCTATCAAAGAAGAAATTGAAAAGAGACTCAAACGAAAGGTAAGTGTAGGAGCACTACAGTCTGCCTTGAGGAGAATGGAAAAGAAAGGATACTTAGATAGTAGGCAAGGTGAAGCCAATCAAAAAAGAGGAGGTAAACCGAAGCGATTCTTTACAATCACAGCTTACGGTAAAGAAGCCTTGAAGTATTCTCAAGATGTAAGAGTACAGCTCTGGAATGCCATTCCTGAGGTAGCTCTTGATTTGAAAATAAGTTTATAAGGACTATAAAAACGACTAATCATGAATAGTAGAATAAAATCAATTCTTGTGTTTTCCTTCTTTATTTTGATAGCGAATGCGACGAAAGCTCAGGAAAGTGGTACCAAAGATTTCAAAAACATCGATCTTAAGGAACTCAGGAAAGCATTTGTTAATCAATTGCTGGATGATGGACTTATAAAAAGAAAGAAGGATGATATTCATCTTGCGCTTCGCTCAGAAATGACACTTTTAAACGAACAAGTTCTGGACAAAGAACTTCATGAAAAGTATGGAAACCTTGCTGCTCAGTTTGACATAAAAAGAGGCTCCTACAGAGTCATATACATAACTCATCAATGCACAGCCGTTGGAGACTTTCTTGATGATTCATTTAGTGGAAAAATTCAAGGAAAAATGAACCTAAATGAGCTGAAAGTCTCGATACAATAAAATGATAAAGAGACTTGCGGATAAACTTTTTAAATGGTATTGCCATCCTGACTTCTATCCAGATATCAAGGGCGACCTTGAAGAGCTGTACACTGATCATTTAGAGGATGGGAGTCGATTCCCACAGTTAAGATATCTTCTGGATGTGATGCTTCTATTTCGCATTTCACTCCTCAGACCAATACTCAAAAACTCAATTATAAAGGACACAGGTATGTTTAGGAATTATTTTAAAGTCAGCGTTAGAAATCTTGCAAGACACAAGATGTTCACCGCAATCAATGTGATAGGATTAGCCATAGGACTAGCTAGTTTCCTACTGATGTATGAATACATAAAATTCGAGAAGAGCTATGATGCTTTTCACCCTGATTCAGACAAGATCTATCGAGTCTCGTATGTGCAAGTTCAAAATGGAATGGATACCGATAAAGATGCCATGGCGGCTTATCCAATGGGACAAAAACTAGAGGAGTCCTTGCCAGAAATTATTCAGCATACTGTCTCCAAGAAGTTTGATTTTCTTTTGGTAAGGAATGGTGAGAAATCTTTTAAAGAACGTCTTGTCATTTCTGCCGATCCAAACTTCTTAAAGATGTTTAACTATTCGGTGCTGGAAGGAGATGTTGAAAGTATGTTGTCAGAACCACTTTCAGTTGTTTTGACGGAAAGTAGAGCTCGGGCATATTTTGGAGATACAGAAGCTATAGGCAAAACCCTTGAGGTGGTATCTCCATACAAAGTGTCATTGAAAGTCACCGGTATTCTTCAAGACATACCGGACAACACGCACTACTCATTCAATATGCTACTTTCAGATAAGACATTGACTGATGGACATGACTACAACAACTGGGACTGGAACAATTACTATGTCTATATCAAGTCTGACCGAGAAGTCAATCCTGAATTGTTGGAAGCCAAAGCAAATGATGTTGCAAATGAGCATATAAATAACTTGGATAATGATGAAAACTGGGAGACCAACGGAACACGAATAGACGTGCATCCGGTGAGAGATATTCATTTGAAGTCTGATTTCACCTATGAACCTCAAATCCATGGAAGTGAAAAAGCGGTTGACTTTTTGATTATCATTTCACTCTTCATTTTGGTAATAGCCTGGGTGAATTACATCAATTTATCCACAGCTAGAGCTGTGGAACGAGCCAAGGAAGTTGGATTGAGGAAGGTAATCGGTGCCATTAGAAAGCAATTGATCATCCAATTCTTGTGCGAGGCATTTATTGTCAACCTGATTAGTGCATTAATTGCGTTGGGCCTTGCCGAGATCACCTTACCTTATTTCAATCAGCTCGTGGGAAAGGAGGTGCTCGATAGCGTTTTGAACCAATTACCATTCTTGCTATCCATTCTTGCATTTGTGTTTATCGGAACGTTTGCTTCTGGTTTTTATCCAGCGCTGGTGCTTTCAAACTTCAAGCCTATCAGTATTCTGAAAGGTAATTTTCAAAACTCTAAGAAGGGAATTGCACTTAGAAAAGGACTGGTAATTACTCAATTTGCGGCTTCCCTTATTTTGATAGCTTCTACATTCACCATTTACCAACAGGTTAGCTATATGCAAGGAAAGGATATTGGTATTTCCGTCGATCAGGTTGTTAATGTTACAGTTCCTGAATCAGATGCTGAGACCGAGGAAGAGGATGAAGCAGCCAAGAATAAACTCAGAGCTTTTAAGAAAGCTTTAGCCAATCATTCATCAATCGAATCAGTTGGTGGAGCTTCGAACCTACCAGGAGGAGATGTGGCAGATATTAATTCTACTACCACGGTAGTAAGATTTGCAGGAGATACCGAGCCTACAGAAGGAACAACCTACGTTCAATACAATGATGAAGGTTTTCTTGACGCTGTAGACATGGAACTTGTTGCAGGAAGAAATTTCAGCGAGGAAATAAAATCCGACTCGGTTGCTGTGATGGCCAATGAGGCATTTCTGAGAAGACTCAATGTGCCTGATTTCGAGTCTGTGGTAGGTAAGAAACTTCAGTTTGGCACCAGGGATACCAATACCAAGTATACTTTAATCGGAGTTGTAAAAGACTTTAATAGAACGACACTAAAGGAGCAGGTAGAGCCCAGTCTTTATTTTCCTTGGTTCAATGCAGACGATCTTGTTATTGAGTTGAGTTCAAGCGATTACAATGCAGGATTGGATCACATTATGTCAACCTGGAAAGAGTTCTATGCCGATGCTCCACTGAATTATTCCTTTCTGGATGATCGTTTCGCTTCTCTTTATGAACAAGACCGAAGCTTTGGAGATACGTTTATGATTTTTGCGATCCTGGCTGTTTTCATTGCCATCCTTGGCTTGTATGGACTGGCTTCTTTCATGTCAATTCAGAAGTCCAAGGAGATTGGTGTGCGAAAAGTACTGGGAGCATCCGAAGGACAAATCATATTTCTATTCTACAAGGATTTCTTCACATTGGTGGCCCTCTCTTCATTGGTAGGGTTTCCTGTGGTTTATTTCTTGATGGATGGATGGCTGGATAATTACGCCTACAGAATCAGTTTCCCATGGATCTTGCTTGGCATATCCTTATTCATTGTTTTGGTTTTTTCTCTAGTTACAGTAGGATATCAGACCTTGAAGGTAGCAAAGCTGGATCCGGCAGAAACACTGAAGTACGAGTAGATGATTAAAGGGTTAGCAGATCGATTATTTAAAGGGTTGTGTAACCCGTTTTTTTCCAGACAAAAAAGAGGTTATTGAGGAACTATATCAAGATCATCGAGAAGAAAGATATCTTATGAAAATGCATTCGAAAAAGTTAACATTATTAGTTTCATTATGGATTCTTCATACTCCTTATGTTGGTGCCCAATCAAATAAACCGGTAGAGACCTTCGAGGCTTGTTGGAATCTTTTTGATGAAAGCTATGCAAGCTTTGAGGAAAAAGGCATTGATTGGCATGCGGCATATAGAGAGTATAAGCCTCAGGTAAATGAAAACACTACGGATCGTGAATTATTTATCATAATTACCAATATGCTAAAGCCACTTGGTGATGCGCATGTCAATCTGATTGCCAAAAATATTGATACAGCATTTAGTGCAGATAGATACTCGAGGGTCAAAGAAGTCATTCGACCGCTGGATGGCAGAAAGAAACCATACATTGAGGGTATGATGGATCAGACATTGTATGATAATGGATTTGAGGAAGTGAAAAAACTTGGACCTGTTTATAAAGATGATACTTTGTTTACTTACACCAGGACACAAGATTTAGGCTACTTGCGATTTTTTAGATCCTTTAGCAAGCTTGCCAAAATGGTGGGTCCATCACTCGATAGTCAGTTGGACCAAATTTTCGGATATTTCAATGGAGTGGAATCAATTATAATAGATGTTCGATTCAATATGGGCGGCGATGATGCATTTTCACAGAAAATTGCCGGAAGGTTTGTGGAAGAAAAAAAAGTAGGGTTTAAGAAGCAGACACGACGAAAGCACGAATTTGGTTCCATAAAAGAAAAGTATATCAAGCCCGAAGGAGAGCCTTTCCTTGGTAAGGTGATTCTGTTAACCAACGATCAAACCTTTAGTGCAGCTGATGTACTCGCCTTGATGATGGCTTCAGTGCAGAACGCTACTATCATTGGTGAGCCATCCAATGGCTCATATTCTGATTTGTATGGGAAGAAACTTCCGAATGGCTGGAGAGTGACACTTAGTAATCAGAGATATTATTCCACTGATATGAAAAACTATGAAGGAAAAGGAACTTCAGTAGATATCGAAGTACAAACCACACTTCAGGATATTAATAGTAAAAGTGATAGTGTTTTAGAGGCAGCGATTGCTTTTTCTAAAAGAGAATAAATAACTAGTTCAACAGCCTAAGGAAGCCTGGAATAAGGCTGAAGTTGCCTTGCCTAATGCACTGTCTTACCTCATACAAACACCTGATTCTAAGAGCTGAATTTTCTTCCCTAGATCGGTTCAGCTCTTTGATTTTTTGACAAACTCGAAGGGTGGATTTCTGATGCTTTGATTTATAAGAGAATTGTTGTTGCGATAAAGAGCCCTTCAATATTCGTTTCTTTACGAGTACTTCATCTGTAAATGCATACTTCCAATTTCTAGACGACCGGATCCAAAAATCAAAATCCTCATAGCTGAGTGATTCGTCATAACCTTCCATTTCTTCCAAAACCTCACGCTTTATCATCATTCCTGGAGGAGAAATAAAGTATCTTTTGATCAGCTCCAGATAAACATCATTTTCCGGCACTTCCTCAATTAGATCACCATTTCTATCTCTTTTAAAGTGCGTACCTATTTCAATGCCATTTTGATCAAGATTCATCACATCACAAAAGGTCACACCGCAATCTGATTTTAAGAAAGTGTTTACTCCTTTCAATACTCTTTCCGACAGAAGCAGATCGTCCGCAGCAAGATCAATGATGTAATCACCCTTGGTAATTGTAAATCCACGATTAAAAGCAGCGCAATTGCCAATGGCTTCTGGTATATCAACAAATGGAAAGCCCTTCTCTTGTGCGAGTGTTTGAATTATTCTTTTACTACCATCAGTGCTTCCATCATCAACCACAACTAACTCAATGTGTGGATACGACTGAGTCAAAACAGACTGAATGGCCTGACTGAGATAGGACGAATGATTGTGACTCAGGCAAACGACAGAAACCAACGGTAATTGATTCATTTGGTAATATCACATGTCAGGACTTTTTTACCAATTAAATTCGGGGTAATGAATCTTTTTATCGTCCCATCGTGGTACCCATCTGCGTCAAATCCTTCTTATGGCATATTTGTGAAGGAGCAAATCGCAATGATGGCAAATCAAAGACCTCATTGGAAAATAGGTGTTAGCACATGGGGGCAAGGAGATCAGGAAAAGCTCCTTTGGATTAAGGATCACGTCAGAAATTTCTCCAAAGTCAACAAACATGGTGTTGATAAAGCTGTAGTTATTGAAGCGGCTGGATTTAAAGAGTACTATCAACCTGCTCTGAGCTGGACAAAGAAATTTAGAAAAGGAAACTTGCGAGAGATCATTCGCTGCAATGAATTAAACTATCAGAGGCATACGCTTGAAAATGGAAAGCCGGATGTCATCATGGTACAGGCGTGCTATCCCGGAATTTTGATAGCGGACTATCTATCAGATAAATATGATGTACCTGTGCATTTACATGTGCGTCTTGGAGGATTCATGTTTGAAAACTTACTTGAAGAGCTTGGTTCAATAAAACCAGACCTTCTAACGGCCATTTCAAAAGCTCAATTAGTAACTACAACCAGTCATTTTCATGCGAATGAGGTACAGCGCTGGATTTCAGAGGCCAGAGCACTTCACAATCCGGTAGAACTTGACTTCTTTCAACTTGGGGAATCGCCTGAAGATTATGCCTTAGCAATTGGCAGACTTGAGGAGGAAAAGGGCTTTGATTTATTAATTGAAGCAGTTTCCAAGATCCAGAATTTAAAAGTTAAGATAGTCGGAACTGGCACAGGCAAAAATAAACTTGCAGCTAAAATTAACTCGCTAGACCTGAAACACAGGATAAGTTTGATAGGGGAAGCTGATCGAATGGAAATAAGAGACTTGATTCAAAAATGCCAGTTTTTGATACTTCCTAGTAGATATGAAACCTTTGGTAATGTTTTGCTTGAGGCCATGGCTTGTGGAAAGCCTGTAGTAGCAACCAAATGCGGCGGGCCGGAAGAAATACTACTGCCTGAATGTGGATATCTGGCAGATATTAATGCTTCAGATTTAAGACACCAGATTGAACGAATGGTGGAAAACCTGGATACTTTCAATTCTCACGTCATTCGGAAAATAATGGAAGAACGATTTTCACCTGCTAAATGGATCAACTGTCTGGAAGAGTTGCTCAAACAGGCCTTAGCAAGGTAGGCTTGCTTGTTTCTACAGCACCCATGCGTTCTTTAAAAATCCTGAGTGGCTCCTGAGGTTTTCCTTGCAAAGAGGAAATACCTAAATCAAGGTATTCAAAGCCTTTATTTCTATAGTATTTAACCATCCCGTCAATTAAAAGTACCATAGGGCTTTTATCTCGAAACATTGGGCTTGTCGCCGGTAGGTAGTAATAGGCGATCTCACTGGTCACATTTACAGTAATACATATCGCTGAGATCTTATCTTCTCTAAAAACCCCAAAGCAATGATAAGTATCGGGTAGGCGATCGATTAAGTCCTTCAACTGCTGCCATCCAATGTTGATCTGAAGACCTTGAGCTTGCCTACATACCAGGATAAACTTATGAGCAGTCTCGAACTCGTCTCTTTCCATTTTTCTAAATTCAAAACCTTCAGAGCGCAGCGATCCGAGTTTTCGTTTTTGCATGTTGTGGATGGAATCCTCCCAATAATCTGATAACTCAATATGCTGATTGATGTCATTGAACGCTACCTGAAAGTCCATTCCCTCAAGATCATTTACGGAAGCAAACATTTGATAAATAGCAGACGGATGGCAAATTTCTAGCTGTTCTACTTCTCTGCTCTTCAGGTCAGCACAAATGTCAGTAATAAAGGAATCGATCTTATGAGAGGTATTATTTCGACGAATGATAGATCCAAATGGACTCCTTGGTATACTAATTGCAATTTTGGGAGTTATATCAAATGGAATAAAAAAATCATCATTAGAGTAGCAGATAAACTGCTCATATGCCTGAGATTGAAAGTATCCTTTTTGAAAATAGGCAAATGAGAGTTCTTGAGGAACTTCATTGATTGAGGTATGAATGTTTAATGACATGCGTTGCAAAATTAAAACTCATCACACTTTCCTATGCTCAATTCGAGCCTTATCTTGCATCTTAGATTTTTGCAATAAAATCTTAATTTAATCACCTTGAGAAAGATATTCATCACAATACTTATCACGACCGCTTTTTATTTACCGGCTCAGGTTTTTGAGCCTGGTCATATTCAGGATTTGGTTAAAAAAGGGACAGATCATATTTACAATTCATCTGCTGATTCTGCTGAGTATTATATCGCCAAAGCAGAAGCATATATTCCAGATCATCCCGTGATTCCGCTTATGCGAGCAATGACGATGCTTTGGTATAATATCCCAATAATTTCTGAAGAGGTATTCGCAAAGATGGAGGTGCAGTTAGATTCGGCTATTTTTTTAGCTAAAAAAGGAGATCCTGATCTGGAAGATCCTGAAATGATCTTTTTTGCCATGGCTTCCTATGGTTTGCTGGCAGAGTATTATGCAGACCAAGATTATACCATGAAGGCTGTTGGGGAAGCAAATAGAGCATATGGACTCATGAAAAAAGGATTTCAAATTGTAGATGAGCATCCGCAATTCCTTTTGACAACTGGTCTATACAATTATTTCCGCGAAAAGTATCCCGAGCGTCATCCCATTTATAAGCCACTTTTGTGGTTTTTTAGAAGTGGCGATAAGGAGCTTGGATTGAAGCAGCTGGAGGCAGCGTGCACAAAATCTTTTTTGACTCGTGTTGAAGCGTATGTATATCTCAGCTACATCTACCTGAGATATGAATTTGACCCGAAAGTGGCCCAAAAATATCTATCTGAATTGTGCAGCTTATATCCAAATAACTACTACGCCAAAGCCAAGTATCTCGAATCTTTAGCAAATCCCATAGACTTTAAAACTGTGCCTGTAGATGTTATCTATTCATTAATTACACACGAAAGTCCATATTATAAATTGGCTGGCTATGTCTTTCTGGGCTACTTCGAAGAAAAGATTGTTAAAAATCAAGAAAAGGCAGAGTATGCCTATCGCTTAGGATTGGAATACGGTCAGGAAATTCCAAATCACGGTGAGTTCTTCAAAAGCTTTGGCTACTTAGGTTTGGGGCGAGTGCTTGTTGATATAGGAGAGAATCAAGAAGCAAAAGATCTCTTGAATCTTTCACTGAAATATGCCGAAACAGAGCAAGTGGAGAAAGAAGCAAAAACGCTATTATCTAAGCTTTGAGCACTTACTATACCATTCAATCCAGCACCGAAGGCCTATATAAAGAAAAGGGAAGTAAATTCATTGCTATTGCTTATCCGGTTTCCTCAGAAAATGAGGTGAAGTCCATACAAGATGATCTAAGAAAACAATATTATGATGCAAGGCACCACTGTTTTGCATGGGTCCTTGGAATGGATGATCAGACCTGGCGCGCAAACGACGATGGAGAACCCGCACATTCTGCCGGAGATCCCATATTAGGCCAGATACGGTCTTTCGAGCTAACAAATGTCCTGGTAGTTGTCATACGATATTTTGGTGGAACCAAGCTTGGTGTTGGCGGCTTAATAAATGCCTATAGAATGGCAACAGAGGAGGCGTTAAAGAAAGCTAAAAAAGTGGCTATCTATGAGACTAAGTCATTAATCATGAAGTTTCCATATGATGCCATGAGTGCAGTTGAGCGGTTGATTACCGAATTCGAGATTGAGGTAATAGAAAGAGACTTTCAATTGTCATGTGAAATTCATGGACACATTAAAAAGGACCTGATTTCGGCATTTGATGAAAAAACAACTGACTTTTATACTGTTGAATTTATAATTGAAGAGTAATGATAGCTTCCGATTTCAAAAAATTATTTGATAGAGACTTAGACCGATTAATGACAGAGCTTGATGCCTATCCCAACGAGAAGTCACTTTGGATTAAGGTTGATGGAATTAATAATACGGCAGGTAATTTATTTATGCATCTATCTGGCAATCTGCAACACTTCATTGGAGCTATTCTGGCTGAATCAAGCTATGAAAGAAATCGTGAATTTGAATTTAATGGAAAGGTTAGTTTCAATGAACTAATGTCAGAGGTAGAAAAGACCAAACAAGTTTTAGCTGACTACTTCCAAAGTGATCCAAGTGCTGACTATCAGGAGGTATATCCATTGCAGCCGTTTGGCTATCCAATGACAACCAGATATTTCCTAATCCATTTACATAGTCACCTAAATTATCATTTGGGTCAAATAAACTATCATAGAAGAATACTATCCAAAACTTCCAAATAAGCACTAGAATCCTATTGTTCTAAGAATATTTCAATCCAATTTTCCTTAATCGGATGGAAACTAGTGTTTATCTAATATTTCATAGAGGTGGACGAATGTCCCCCTTTTGTTAGAAAAATCTTAGCTAACCTTGAGTCATAAAGAAATTCAAAGACAATCCATAGCTGGTTGAATTAGAACGGAGTTGCTTTGGTGAGGGCGCTCCGTTTGCTTTTTATCTCCTCATAAGTTTTAGTAAAAAAAATGACCAGAGAATTATTCCATGGTCAATTAGCTTCCAGTAATTCTATTGAACCTAAGCCTTTCTCAATTTTTGTGAAATCTTAATTCCTACAGCGGCTAGCAACAGCGAAGCGATCAATAATGTTATTTTTTTTCTCATACTCCTTAGTCATGATCATTATGGTAAACCCCTAATGAGCTAAGGTTTTTTAAGGAACATTAAGAGAGCCTTCACTGCTTGATACAGTTCCGAAATACCCAAGCACTAAGGGTGCATTTGCATCTACATAGGACAGGTTTCCGGTTACAATAGCGGGCGTGGTTCCTGATGTGGTTCCAAGTGTAGTCACTTGAGACTTTAACAAGGCCAAATAATCATGCGAGCTAGAGGATATTGATTGTAACTGGACCGTCATCTCATCGCCAGATTCATATCCAAATTGCTGAAAATCGTTTGGAATAAGGTTTCCATTAAAGAGTCTATCATTTTGGATTGTAATGGATTCTGGTTCATTCAGGCGATCTCCGTTTTTAAAAAATATCCAGCGGTAATAATTTTCTTCATCGCTCGGATCTCGAGTTCTCACTTTGGGATAAAAAACAGTGATTTGCTGATTGTTATTATTAGGATCATTTTCCTCGAAAGAATCAATTTGTAAATTAGCTATAGAAACAGAATTAGGCATTTTATCCCATTCTGAACGAATCTCAGTGGTGTCTATGACTATTCTTACTCGATATTCAGTACCGCTACTGCCTCTATAAGGAACGTCCGCATCGTAGTAACCATCCGCCCGATATGAATAGCTAAAAACTTCCCCATTTCTGGACTGAACGATGACTTGAGCTGTTTCTACAGGTTGAACTTGAGTATTATCTGAAAAGCCATTTGAGCGTATCAGCCTGATAGACTGGTTGCCCAAAGAATCTGTTATCCAACCTTGAACCACAATCAAATTTTGAGACAAAGGAAGCTCAATTATTACCACTTCCTCACAGGCAATTATCAATGGTATCAATATGTAAATGAGTCGTTTCACTAAAATTTGAAATTATAAGTGATTGCAGGAATAATTGTACCAAGAATTGAATATTTGACTACCTGTGCTGTACCGGGATCAAGTGGGGATTCTCTGTAGAAATAGGAGTATGCATTTTTACGTGCATATACGTTGTAGATTGTAAATATCCAATAGTCTCTATTCTTTCTTCTTTTATCGTTCTTTTTAAACTTCTTGCCTTCCCAGCGCAAAGACAAGTCCAAACGGTGATAATTTGGTAGTCGAGCATTGTTTCTAAATTGAAAGTGTGGTACGAGATTATCTTCAAATATATATTTATCCGTAGGTAGTGTTACAGGTATCCCTGTGTTAAATAAAAAGTTTGCAGAGGCGCTTAAGCGTGGCGAAAGCTCCATACTCCAGGATGTTGAAAAATCGTGTGTCTTATCATGATTTTCCAGAATGAAACGCTCATTATTGTTTTCAGGGATTCTACTTTCAGCACGTGATAGTGTGTAGCTGATCCAGCCTTTTAGTCGGCCGTATTTTTTTTTTGCATATAACTCTAAGCCATAAGCTCGTGCCTGTGTGAAAATCAATTCAGTCTCAATATTCTCGTTGAAGTCCAAATCGGCTCCGCTTTTATACTGAATGTTGTTGTCAATATCCTTATAGTAAATCTCTGATGATAGTTCCCATGTATTTTCCTTAAGATTTTTGTAAAAACCAATGGTATACTGATTGGTGGTTGATGGTGGAATGTAGGTGTCACTTAGTTTCCAAATATCTGTAGGAGATGGTGATATAGTATTTGAAATCAAGTGCAGATACTGAGCAGTCCTGGAAAATGAAGCTTTAATTGCTGATTTTTCATTCAGTCGCCAATTAACCGAAACCCGTGGCTCAATGTTGTAATCTTTATTGATAAGATCAAGACCATTAAATCTCAATGTATCGGCTATGGTTGAATCATTTATTTGTATTTCATCATCATATTCGAATACGGTACCTGGCCCAATGTTATGGAGGCTACTTACTCTTAAACCATAGTTTAACTGAAGATTGTTTTTCTGTATCTCCTGGCTAATGTGGAAGGCTGTTTCAAAACCTTGTTCGTTTTCTAATTCCACTCGATTGGTCGTTGCATTTTGATCTAAGGGTTCTCGCGATCCCGGCTTTAATCGATGATATATTGCACTCCACCCAAACGTAAGTTCATTACTTGGACTAAGAACATATGTCAAATCTCCTTTAATGCTATAGTCAGAAATTTTAGATCTGCCTACGAAAGCTCCTGGTTCTTCAGTACTTTCTATTCTATAATTGTATTCGGATACAAAGGCAGATATGTTAGAAAAAAGCCTTGGCGTAAAAAGATAATTCCACCTGAAATTCAACATTCTATTGCCCCAATTTCTGGTAGAATTAAGTCCGGCTACATTGCGGTCATTGCCGATGTATCCCGACAAATAGTAGGTACTTGCCTGGCTATATTTGAAATTTAACTTAAGGTTTAAATCCTGGAAACGAATCCTGTTTCGTTGTACGGAAGTACTGGCAAAATCATCAATAGAAAGGTTAAGTAGACTTTGCCTGCCTGAGATCAGATAGGAACTCTTGCCTTCATGGATTGGTCCCTCGAACAATGCTCTGGCAGATACTGCACCTATCCCACCTGAAAAGCTTCGTCGGTTTGTATTCCCCTCTTTCTGTCGCACTTCAATAACTGAAGATGTCCTGCCACCATAGGAGGGAGGTATGTATCCTTTCATGATCCGAACATTATTTACAGCTTCTGGATTAAAAACTGAGATGAAACCATACAAATGGTTAGGATTGTAGATCGTGGCCTCATCAAGCAGGGTGAGGTTTTGATCTACACCACCTCCGCGCACATGGATACCACTGGCATCCTCGCCGATCGCTCGGATTCCAGGTTTGAGGAGGGCATTTTGAATAACGTCAACTTCACCAAGGAAATAAGGGATTTGTCCATCTGCGCCATCTATCGAAATGCGATTGATTGATGGTATTGTTTCGGATAAATTGATGTCATCAGATAATGATGAAACTTCAACTTCTTCCAGTTCGGTAATCTTTGGCAATACGGAAACCTCCAGGTAGGTTGTTCGGTAAAGTGAAACTTCTGATTTCTTGACCCGATACCCGAGGTGAGAAAACTGAAGTTCATAGGTGCCTTCCCTTAAGGTGATGGTATAGTAGCCGTATCCATTTGTTGTAGTGCCCAAGGTTGTACCGAGAACCTGCACTGAAGCCCCGATTATATGCTCTCCTGACTCAGCATTCTTCAATAATCCATGGACTGTATAAGTTTTTGGAATATGAGGAGATAAAATTATTTGACTTCCAGTGTAGGTGATGTCTGCAATTAATTCCTCTTTAATAAGCTCGAAGAATTCCCGGACGGTGGTACCTCGTTTTATTTCAAGAGATTGATTGGTAAGTTTATCCGCGCTGTAGGCTACATTGAAATCACTTGCTCGCAAAGAATCAAGTGCTTCAAAAAGTGTGATGTCTCCCCAGAAACTAAGCTTTTGATCTAATGTGTTTTGTTGAGCACACAATACACTCATGCAACACAAAAGTGCGATGCCTAAAAATATGCGAATTTTGGAATTGCAGGTGATAAACACGTCTGCAAAAGTAATGAAACGAGAAGGTGGAAATTAGCAGCCTTGACCTGAAATTTTTACAGTATCATTCTTGCGAGATGTTTTGAGACTTAGCGCAGTGCTGATGGTCTTAAGAACTTTGCTTAGCGGTTCATTATTAAATGAAACCGAGAGTCTGCAATTCTGAAGCTTAGTATTAGATAGTTCGAATTCTACGTTATAGTATTCTCCTAACTCTTTTAGTGCTTGACTTAAAGGTGTTTTATCGAAATTAAATACACCATTTCTCCAACTCATAATGTTTTCCGAAGGAATCTCACTAAAGCTGACTGAAGCAGTTTTTCTATTGAAAATGGCTTCATTACCAGCAGGGACTTGTGTTTGCTGCCCTTCTTTTTCAAATGCGACCAAGCCTCTGTCTACGTAAAGCTTTACTTCTTCCCCAGTTGTGATCAAGTTGAAAGCAGTTCCTAATACTTTGACATCTACTCCATTTACATCGATGATGAATGGTTTATTGCTTTTTTGAATATCAAAATAAGCCTCACCTTGAAATGACACATTTCGCTCATCTCCAAATTCTTCAGGATAAGTAAACGATGAATTGGCATTTAGAATACCAACAGAACCATCAGGAAAAGTAACACTTACCTTTTGGTCAGCTGAGGCTACATGGAGTTGAGATGAGGTAGGGTTGTATAGGAAGACAGATATCGTAAGTATTGCCAGAATAGCTACTGCAGCGGCTACTTTCATCCACACAAAACCTTTATTAGGGTTATGAATCTTTTGATTCAATCTTTCCCAAGCTAGATTTTCATCTACTTCGGGTGCATCTGTTTCGGAATGCTGAAGTAGAAACTCAACAAAACCATCCTCCTTTTCAGAAGGTTGCTCTTGATAGTTGAGGTGGTTATATACTTTCAGGTCTTTCGCCATACTTAATTGTCAGTCAATCAAACCGGGGGCAACCCCCAATTTTTTTTCACTTTTTTTAATTCATATGTTCCTTATAGTGTTTGTACACATGCTCGAGTGATTCCCTCAA
This sequence comes from Ekhidna algicida, assembly GCF_051379705.1. GTDB lineage: Bacteria > Bacteroidota > Bacteroidia > Cytophagales > Cyclobacteriaceae > Ekhidna. Next base: position 3,263,158 of record NZ_CP179868.1, read on the forward strand.
TTTTTTCAGTGCAATTCCCATTTGATTTTCCACCGTTTTTTTTGAGAGATCCAGCTCTTCAGCTATTTCCTCATATGTCATTCCAGCGTTTCGACTTAGCATAAATATCTTGCGACATTTCGTAGGAAGTGCGTCTATTGCTGTCTGAATATACTTTTTCAATTTCTCATTTTCCCCTTCATCTTTTTTAGGCATGCTTACGCTAAGCATTACCTCACTTACATCGGCCATAGACTGCTGCTTTGGCAGTTCTAGTTTGATGTAGTTAAGGCATTTGTTTTTGACGGCCGAGTAGAGATATGTTTTTAATGTTGTCTGAATTTCAATATTGCTTCTCTTTTCCCAGATGTATAGGAATACCTCTTGTGCCATCTCTTCGGCGATAGTAGAATCTCGAACATAGGTGAATGCAAAACGATACAATTCCTTATAGTACCTTTTGAATATGACCTCATATGATGAGAAGTCATTACTCTTCACTTGCTGGAAAAGCAAAAGGTCATTTTCAGGAGTCATGTGGATTATTGAAGCGTATTCGTAATTTCTGCGAACAAGTTTAATGATGGATTTACTAATCCAAAAAAGTAGTTCTCCGCGAAGATAGAAACAATCATGTTTTCAGATGGTATTATGTAAATGGTTTGACCTATTCCTCCTCTGATGAAATAGGCTTCTTCATGGGGAATGGGGAGAATCCCTGAAAAATTGCTGCCAAATAACTGCCAGAAATACCCAACACTGAATGATTCCGATACGGTATGTTGCAAAGTGGTTGCCTCTGCAACAAAATTCGGATCTATTATTCGTCGCCCATTCCAGGTGCCATTGTTTAGAAACAAATAACCAAGCTTTGTCCAATCTAATAAAGAGACTGAAATACCGTCACCGCTATTGAAATTTCCTTGGGGATCTACATCAATTCTGAAATTTGAAATAGTAAGGGGATCTAAAAGATTTTCAATTAAAAATGCATCAAAATCTCGATCAGAAGCATTTTCGATTATTTCAGAAAGTATGATACCAGCACCTGAATTGAAGTTATATCGAAGACCTGCCGGCGCTTCCATGGGTTTTTCAAGAATGAACCTTATCCAATCATTGGTAAGCTTCATTTGGTTAAGGTCATTTTCCTGACTAAATGGCTGAATACTCTCATTCCAGGAAAATCCACTCTTATGAGTGAGCAAGTCGGCAATGGTAATCGCCTCCTTATCCGGATCTGCTTCAAAAATATCCGCATAATTAGGTAAGTAATCAGCGATTGGATCTTCTATAGATAGGAGCCTTATATCTTCTGCGACTCCAATAGCAGCTAGAGCAAAGCAAAGCCCTGCACTTCCAATATTCGATGTTGAGTCTCTTTTCCGTAGAGTCGTTTTACGAATTAAAACACCCTGAGATGGAGAAGTACGGTTATAGTAATTTTCAAATACCAGCTTGTCATTTCGAATAATTATAAGTCCATTAATCTCTTGAAACTGATTTAATTGGATGAGCTCATTTAACTCTAAAAGCCCCTGATTTGAAAGCTCCTCATTATCAGGCAATTCATATTCCCAAATTTCCTGGTCTGGAGCCACTTCGTCAGCCACATAGCATGAGGAGAATAAGACAGCGACCAATAGAAGTGTTTTTCGCATTAGGTAAATAACGTATAATTTCCATGCTGATCCGAAGCTGGAGCAGGTTTCATGAATGAAACATCATTGCCATCGATATCCCTGATTTTGGGAGTAACTGTATGCGATAAAAATTCCTCCGTGTGTTCTTTACTTAGCAATTCATTAAGTTCCTCCTGATCTTCCGATTCCAGCCATCTGCGTGTGGAAGCAGTATCCATTATGGCAGGCATATCATCTTGGAAATCAGAAATCTGATTATTCGAAGGCCTGGTAATCATAATAAAAGAATGTGATCCTTCATCATTTTCTTCCCACATGCCGGCTACCGAGAATACTTTTTTGTCCGGATAAAAAAAATAATGAGGTACCTGTTGTTTTTTGGCGACCTGCTTCCAGAGATAGAACCCATCCATCGGAATCACGCATCGGTGTGTGGATAGCTTTTTTTTGTAGCTGGCCTTGCTCATGACCGAGTCCATGGGGAGGTTGAAGAATTTGGGGCTCATTGCCCTATTATTGGACCATAAGGCCATTAAGCCCCAATTGAAGAAAGAAATTTTTTCTGGATTTATACTGGTTATAACCGGTAATATCTTTGTTGGAGCAGCATTGAATTGAGGTTCGTAGGTCTCAGGAACCTCGGCTCCCAAAACAAGCGCAAGCTCATCCGGTTTTAGTGTTATGGTATATCGATCCAGCATTTTTGGCAATTTAACACGAGAACATGGGTAACTCAATTTTCATTTTGTGTCAAAAGCAAATTTTTATTTTAATGGATGGGTTAATTTTGACATAGAATTAAAGACGATCTAAATGGCGGAAGTAATAAGAATGCCCAAAATGAGCGATACCATGGAAGAGGGGGTAATTGCCTCGTGGTTGAAAAAAGAGGGTGACGAGGTGAGCTCAGGCGATGTGTTGGCTGAAGTGGAAACCGATAAGGCTACAATGGAGCTAGAGTCCTATCAGGATGGTGTGTTATTGCATATCGGCGTGAAAGAAAAGGAATCTGTTCCGGTAGATGGTATTCTGGCCGTGATTGGTGAAAAAGGTGAAGATTTCAAACATCTTCTCGAAGAGGCAAGCAACGGGCAATCTTCGTCTGCGAATAGCGAAGCACCTAAAGAAGAAAAAAAACCTAAGGGCGGGGACGAAAAGATCGACACAAGCAATATCAAAGCCTCTATTATTCGGATGCCTAAGATGAGCGATACCATGGAAGAAGGTGTAATTGCTTCATGGCTTAAGAAAAAAGGAGACGAAGTTGAGTCCGGTGATATTCTGGCAGAGGTGGAGACTGATAAAGCCACCATGGAACTTGAGGCCTATGAAGATGGAACGTTACTTTATACCGCGGTAGAAGCAGGTAGTGGTGTTGCCGTGGATGGCGTAATCGCCATCATCGGTGAAGAAGGTGCAGATTATGAGACTTTACTAGAAGCAGAAGAACAAGGCGGAGACGATTCTGAGGAGGAAGTAAAAGACGAAAAAGACGAAGCTCCTGCTAGCGCTGCATCATCAACTCCAACAGCTACGCCTCAACCAACTGTTCCGACAACTTCGACCAATGGTAGGATCAAGGCATCTCCGCTAGCGAAAAAAATTGCTTCAGAAAAAGGTATTGATCTTTCACAAGTCAATGGCTCTGGCACAGAGGGTAGGATTGTAAAAAAGGATGTGGAAGATTTCACACCTTCGGCACAGCCTCAGCAAGCAGCATCTGGAGATCAGCCGGCAATCAATATACCGCAAGTAGTAGGCGAAGAAAGGTCAGAAAAAGTTGAGCTTTCCCAAATGCGAAAAGTCATTGCAAAGCGACTAAGCGACAGCAAGTTCGCAGCACCACATTTCTATCTTACAATGGAAATCAACATGGACAAAGCCATCGAGGCAAGAAAATCCATGAATGAGGTAGCTCCTGTTAAGATAAGTTTCAATGATATGGTGGTGAAAGCAGCAGCAGCTGCGTTGCGTCAGCATCCAGATGTAAACGTGAGTTGGATGGGTGATCATATGGTGAAACATTCGCACATACACATGGGAATCGCGGTAGCTATTCCAGATGGATTGATTGTGCCAGTGGTAAGATTTGCAGACAGCAAGTCGTTATCTCATATTTCGGTAGAAGTTAGAGAGCTGGCACAAAAAGCTAAAGACAAAAAATTACAGCCTGAAGAATTCTCAGGAAACACCTTCACCATTTCCAACTTAGGTATGTTTGGAATCGAGGAATTCACTGCTATAATTAATCCGCCGGATGCATGCATTATGGCTGTGGGTGGAATAAAAGAAACTGTCGTGGTGAAAGATGGTGAGATGTATGCAGGTAATGTGATGAAGGTGACTCTTTCATGTGATCACAGAGCAGTTGATGGTGCCGTAGGTTCCGCTTTCCTGAAGACTTTCAAAGAACTTCTGGAAGACCCTGTAAGAATTCTTATTTAAGAATTGAACCTTTTAAACTTCAACTACTGAACGAAGTGAAGCAACTTTTCCTTTAAGTAAGAGAAAAAACATCCTATGGAAAAAATAAGATCGACAACCGTGCTTGCTATCAAGCATAATGGCAAAGTAGCCATCGGAGCAGACGGGCAGGCAACACTCGGAAATACTGTAGCAAAGTCCAACGTAAAGAAAATCCGCAAATTGGGTGATGGTAAAATTGTAACGGGTTTTGCAGGATCTACAGCAGATGCTTTCACCTTGCTCGATCGTTTTGACGAGAAGCTCAGCAACTATTCAGGCAACTTGAAACGGGCTGCTGTTGAGCTAGCTAAAGATTGGAGAACTGATCGATATCTGCGCAAGCTAGAGGCGATGATGATTGTAGCAGATAAAAGCGAAGTATTAGTAGTATCAGGAACAGGTGATGTACTTGAGCCAGACAATGACATTGCATCTATTGGTTCAGGTAGCATGTATGCTCGATCAGCTGCTTTGGCACTTAAGAAACACGCCTCCAATCTCACAGCTGAGGAGATGGTACGTGAGGGTCTCACAATTGCGGCGGATATCTGTATTTATACCAATCATAATCTGGTGGTAGAAGTGGTTGAGTAGATTATCTGACACCGTAATTCGAATCGGGTCTTTTCCGTCCATGGCGATTTGAAACGCTTAATTTTCTTTTTGAGCGCAATAGAATAATTGGAGTAGTCTGAGGTAAGCTGATAGTTTATGAATCAAACTGATAAGCATTAATGAGCCACTGGCATGGCATCAAATGTATCGTTTTTTGTTAGTTGAGTTTCTTGTGCCGATTTAATATCAATGGTGAACAATTCCTGGTTACCATTTACCATTCCCACGAAAAGTAGTTTAGAGTCATTGGCATACCAGTCAGGTGCCGAGTAGGAGATGATGGATTTAGCAATTACTGTTTCCTTTTTATCCTCAATTAAAACTAAGTCATACCCTTCTCCAATTTTTCGGTTCACGGCAATTAAACCCCTTTTTGAGTAAATAGGATGCGTATAGCTGCCTTTATCGCTTAGCCTTTTTGTTTCATTTGTTTCAAAATCGTAGGAATAGAGCACTTTCTCTTTGATGTAGGAGTAGATCATCGATTTACCATTCGGATGAAAGCTGCAAGTCGCTCCCCATCCAGGTTGATTTCCATTTTTTCTATTGTTTGAAATAATCTGCTCGGTTCCTCCTGAAGCTGGGATGGTTAATATTTCCCATGTCCCATTTCTTCGACCACTGAATACGATCGTTTTTCCGTCCGGACTCCAGTTGGGATAAAGTCCTTCATTTTGAGTGATTTTTTGAATGTTCGAACCATCGATTTCCATGGTCCAGATGGTGTAGCGATCATGGCCGTCCGGGTCACTTTGAAAGACGAGGGTAGATCTATCTGGAGATAGCTTCGGGTTGTTGTAATGTGGGTAGTGACTACTGCCCATTGAATTTGTCATCTTATTTTTCTTTCCATCATCCATCGATAATGCATAAATATCACGACCTCTTGACTCATGTCCGGAGGAATAAAAAATAGTTTCTTGAGCAAATAATAAAGCAGGTTGGAGGATGAGTAGACTTAAGATAGATTTCATAATCTTAGTTGTTTGGATAGAAAGACGGTGTGTAATTGTAATTTTTGAATGTTAGTTGCTTCACATTGCTTCCGTCAGCGTTCATGATATAGATGTGATGGTTGTTGCCTTTATCACCTCGTTCAAACACAATTCTGGTATTATCTGGAGACCATCTTGGTCGCATATCCATGAGCGGGTTATTGGTTAGTCGAGTTATTTCTTTTCTATCGACATCCAATAAATAGATTTCCATATTCCCATTTCTATCACCGTAGAAGAGCATCTTTTCACCGTCGTTAGAAATCTGAGGCATTAGTTTGTTGTCTTTTGAATTAGTCAGCATTTCTTTATCTGTGCCATCGGGACGAATTCTAGCTATCTGGTATATTCCATTTACTCGTGTGGAGTAATAGATAAATCCATCTTTGCCCCATGATGGCATCAGGTCTGGAGACGTAGATTGAGTGATGTTGACTTTGTTGCTACCGTCTTTGTTCATGGTGTAGATTTCCTGGTTACCATCTCGCGAGGAAGTAAACACAATTTTACTCCCATTAGGAGACCAGGCAGGACTATAATCCGCACTTGAAGACCTTGTTAGTTGTTTGAATTCTTTAGTGTTTAAGTTCATTGTCCATATTTTCCACCAGCCCACTCTCTCTGAGGTGAATACAAGCATTTTGCCATCCGGAGAGATCATTGGACTACTGTCTTTTCTGGAATGATCAGTTAGGGCTTTTATGCCTCCATTTTCATCCATGATCATTAAGTTGTCATTGTTATTGATCTGGCGCGTGAAGATGAGCTGTTGGGCCTGTGTAACTATACAGCTCAAAATAGAAAGAGCAATTAGGAAAAATTTCATTTCAATTGATTCAGTCAATTTCATTTTTTGCTAATCTGAATCCTACATAAAAATCTCTGGCTTCCGGATTTCCTCTTTGACGATCTGCTGCACGCGTATGCCTTGTTCTACCAGTAAACTGACCACCTCTTTGTACTTTATATTCACCAATATTTGGCCCTTTCGGGTCTACTTTTTCATTGGTATTATCCTCCTGAAGCCAGTCGGAACACCATTCCAGGATATTACCCTGCATATCATAAAACCCCCATGGATTAGGATCTTTTGTAGCTACTTGATGAGAAACCCTTCCTGAATTACCTAAGTGCCAAACGGTTTTTTCAAGATCTCCTGAGTAGGGACCTGTTGTCCCTGCTCTACATGCGTACTCCCACTCAGCCTCCGTTGGCAAGCGAAAGCTATTTCCTCCATTGTTGATTTTTCTTAGCAATTTTTGAACGTCCTCATGCGAAACAGTCTCCACCGGATGGCTTTTTCCTTTACGTGTACTGGGATTGGTTCCCATGATCTTCTCCCAATCGCTTTGTGTGAATTCTGTTTCAGCCAGCCAAAACCCCTTTGTGATGATCACCTCATGTTGTTTTTCACGGGCAATATTTCTGCCCGCTTCATCTTCTGGACTTCCCATTGTGAAGCTTCCCGGTTCAACCCAGATCATGGTGATTTTCACCCCACCAGTCAGTTCGAATTCCTTCTTTTTAGGTGTCTGACTGATCACTGACAGTGTAGCAAGAAATAGACAAATTAAGTTGCTCACCTTACTCTTAGTTTATCCATTCTTGTGAGTGTTCCTTCGCCGATTAGATTGGTAAGAACATGTCTTCCATCTTTTATGATCTCGATTTCGCTATTAACACCAGTGTTTAAAAGCTTAGTATGGCGGTCTTTCGCAGCATTCATCCAATAGGTGTCTTTGTCACCCACAACGAATCTCACCTGCACGCCTTTTAGCTTTTTGAGCTGATTTTCATCTCGCGTCCCGGGGTTTCCGGCCATGCCTGTAATGGAATGAAAGTACTCGGGCATATTCATCACTAACCGAAAGATTCCTGCACTGTTCGCACTGAAGCAGATGGTGTGAAATTTATTGCCTTCAACATTGTAATTCGCATTGATGTAATCCAGAAATACCGAAACTCCCTCTTTCTTACCTTCATAAATGGGAAAATCAAGTAGAATCCAACCTTTTGTATCCTTTATTCCGCGCCAGTAGTAGGATTGATCATCGTTTGAAGCTGCTTCAGATGGACCTATTGCCACAGGATATGTCTTATTTGCATCAAAGTCTCTTGGCAATTGAATAGCATAACTAATCTTCTGACCTTGATAATTAAATGACTTAAACTCCCGCTTTGAGGTCTGTGCATTGCAGCAACTCGTACTGAGACCCATTAGCACTAATGTTAAAAACTTGCTCATATTATTCTCCTTCTATTCCCTTGATAACACCATCGAGGTAAGCATGCTGATTTTCAGGTGCTAGTTTTTTAGCTTCTTTATAGTATTTCAGAGCCATCTTCTTATTCCCATCTTTCAGGTAAGCTTCACCCAAGCTGTCAGTGAATCCCCAGATAAACTGATGATTAGCATTTTTCTCCACATTCATTGAGAATACTTCGATGGCCTTTTTGGTGTCTCCATTAGCTAACAACTGATAGCCGTATTGATTTAACTGAAATGCGTTTGCTGTTGGAAGAGCTTCGTCCATTACTTTCTTGGCCTCCTCAACCTTCCCTTGTTTGGCAAGTAATCCAGCTTTTACCTGAAGGTTAGAGAATCCACTACTCATAGAAATGGACTGATCAATCCAGGTCATCGCTTCTTCCAGATTGGCATCATTTTGTAAGCAGTAGTTGGCAGCTTGCATATAGCCTCTCCATGAGAATCCAGCAGGTCCTTTGAGCTCTGCTCTTGCGTTATCTATGACAATAGCATCCACATCAAACGAGATTTTGAATGGAATTTCCAAATCCGCCCAACGTAGAAATGCAGTAACATCATCCCCGGATCGATCTTTAAAGTCGTAGCTGAGCCAATCTTGGCTAGAAATGGTTTTAGTCTGAACATCAGCCATTAGGACGGCATCAGCTTCTGCAGGATAGTTAGTGCCCCATGACTTGGCATATTTGGACAGTATAATGCGAATATTTTCCTTGTCTTTTACAAACATGAAAAGACCGTAAGTTCCAGCTGATATGGGCTGACCTTCAATCTCTGCATCATGGGAAAAAGTAATGGTTGTGTTTTCATTAGCACCAGCTCGCCACATAGCACCGTACGGGATCAAATTACCCCAAACCTGACGTCCGTTAACACCTGGACTGTGATACGTGATTGTGACATCTGAAATACCTACTCGTTGCGTCACTTCAGCATATTGGCTGGGACGTGGTAGGGTTAAGTTTTGTGCGAATACGAATGATGACACAAGCATGAGTGCCAAGATTGTGATTGTCTTGTTTGAGTTGTAGTTCATGATTTTCATTGTTTTATCGGTTGTTGGATATGGTTACGCGAAGACGCATCCTCACAATGAAAATTTATGATCAGGTGTGAATGAAGTGATGAACAGTTAAAATCAGCCTAAGTATTGCATGATCTCCTGTCGGTAGGATCGACCAGACTGCAGCGTTTTTCCATCTTTCATGATAAACTCATACTCATTGTTGCTGATGTAAGTACACTTCTTGATGTATCTCCTATTTACGATAACAGAACGGTGGATTCGAAGAAATTCTTTCGGGTCTAGTTGATTGGCAAGTGTATTCATGGTGGACCGATAGAGGTGAGTTTTGTCAGCAGTTTGAAGGTTGACATAATTGCCATTCGCCTCGACATAGAAGACTTCATCAAGGTCAATTTCTTGTTCCCAGCCACGATCCGCAATGGTAATCTGATGGATGAATTTACTTGGTGGTCGTTCAAAGTCTTTTACCATCTTCATTAACTTCTTATTGAAACTTGAAGTCTTTTGTGCTTCGAAGTGCTCAAGGATTTTTTTGATGGATTCATTGAACCGATCTTCATCAACAGGTTTCAATAAATAGTCCAGTGCGTGGATATCAAAGGCCTGGATGGCGTAGCTGTCGTAAGCTGTGGTGAAAACAATATATGGTGAGTGCTTGGGCTTCATACGCTTTACAACCTCAAAACCATCAAAATCCGGCATCTGGACATCCAAAAAGATCAAATCCGGCTCTTGCATGTCGATAGCTTTAACAGCTAGTTCGCCATTCTTTGCTTCAGCTACTACCTTTATTTCATCTTGTGATTCTAACAGCTTCATAACACGCTGACGTGCAAGGAATTCATCATCAACAATAATAGCTCGTATCATAGGCTCTGAATAGGAAAGGTTATTTGAGTGATATACTTGCTGCCTTCTTTGCGCTGCTGAAACGTTTGTTCCTCACCATACATTTGTTGTAGTCGTTTAGCTACATTGGCAGTACCAATGCCGTATCCCTCAGACTTGGCACTTCCATTGAGGTTTGGATAATCATTGGTAATTTCAATGGTCACCTTCGCGCCATTAGCGCGTGAAGCTTGCACTGATATTACTCCACCTTCAGGTCGTTTGGCAATGCCATGTTTAATGGCGTTTTCAATGATCGGCTGCAGCAAAAGGGCCGGCATAGCGACATTATTGACATCTTCATCGATGACAAAATCCAACGATAATCTGTCTTGAAATCGAATGTATTCTATTTCTAAATAAGCTCTCACGTATTCCATCTCGCTCTTTAATGGTATGAGATGTTTCTTGTCTTGCTCCAGGATTTCTCGCATGAGGAAGCCCAGCTGAGTGAGCATTTTCTGTGCCTTTTTGGGATCAATATCGATCAACGAAGTGATGGAGTTAAGAGTGTTGAATAGGAAATGAGGGTGTAATTGCATTTGCAGGGCGTTGAGCTTAGCTGCATTCAATTCTTTTTGTTGTAGCTGATAACGTGTATAATAGGAAACACCCATGATCAGGGAGATTATGACCCAATACTCCAGAAAGCTCGAAAAAAGGCCAGCACTCATTGCGACCTTGTTTCCGGGAGTGAAGAATCCCCGCAGAAAACCAGTATTGGCATAGTAGACAAAGTCATACAATCGAATAGCTATGAGTCGGTGGGCACCAGCAATCATTATGCTAGTAGTGATGTGCAAAAGGATATTTTTTAAGTCAGTTTGTCTTCGTTGAAAGTAGAAGGCAATTCCAAGCAGGCCTTTGAAGATGGCCGCCCACAAAAGATAGTTGATTGTGATGCGCGTTGCAACCGCAAACCAGCTAAAATCGTAACCATAATCATTGATGAGATAATCGATGTATTGACGCAGAATAAGGAGGCCGCTTACCAAAATGGCAAGTACAAACGCGTGTTTGGTCTTAAAACTCCTGATGTTCATTAATGATTTATCGACTTTTATCTCAACATAAAATTACGAGTTTAAGCACTTAGTGCTGTTATTATGTGATCAATGGATAAATTAGTGACAGCCTTTTCTTATAACCTACTACAACTAAAATGAAAAAATCAAACCAGTACTTCTTGCTATTTTTTATTTCCATTGCACTGATCTCATGCGGCCCTTCATCCGAGCGTTCAGAATCCGAACAAACTGAAGAATCAGCAGAAACAGAGACTACTCAAGAGGTCGACCAGTTAACTTATCAGGATGTCGTTGCGATGGTTTATGATGATCAAGGTGAAGGCATCGAGTGGCATGGGGAGGAAATGCCCAATGACCTTACTCAGTTTTTAGTTATCACAGAAGGTAATGTATGTGGTGAAGGTGATTGTGGTAAGCGTCTATCACTTATCAACACGTCAGATCGCTCCATAACCACTATCATTCGTGGTGACTATGACATTGAAGGAGATCAAGGATACATCCCCAGAAAGTATGTGGTTTCTGCCAGTGATACACTTATGATTGGTTGCTCTCATTTGTGTTACGGTGGAAAAGGTTATTCATTTCCGCGTACGATTGTAGCAAGTACATATACTGAAATGGAATAGTATTATTCAACTTACAATATCTAAAGTCGGATTTATCCGGTTTTTTTCGTTTTTGGAAGGGATAATTTTCTACATCAATTGTGCGTTAAGGTTTCGAGACTGTGATGCTCGAAAACCTATTTTTTGAATTCTTTTGGGCTCTTTTCATGAAAAGAATTTACTTCGCGTCTCGATACAATTGAATTGTTGATTTAAGAAGCTTAACCGAAATGAAATCCTTGAGACTTAGTTTAATTCTAATGTTTGTTTGTGCAGTGCAACTTCAGTCTGTAGCACAGGAATCTTTGCAAGAAAAGTATGATGCCATGCTGGAAAGTACTGAAACTTATGAGCAGTATAAAGTTATTCCGCGCACGACATTGCGTGGGTTTTGGAGCGAGGTAAGTGATTCTTTGCAACGAAATACACGGACCATCAATGACTTGCAATCTCAGATTTTAACACAACAAGCTTCCATCGAATCCCTGGAGGGGAATGTGGCAGACCTGCAGACCAGGCTGGATGAGAGTCTGAATGTGAATGATTCCATAAGCTTTGTTGGTATTCAATTCTCTAAACTGGGCTATCACCTGATGGTGTGGCTGATAATTATTGTTTTGGCTACACTAGGTGTAATTTCTTACCTGATGTTCATGCGCAGCAATCGGGTGACCACTCGCGTGAAAAAAGAGTACGACACGCTCAATGCTGAGTTTGAAGAACACAAAGGAAAAGCGAGAGAGGTTCAGGCAAAACTCAAGCGCGAGCTACAAACAGCCGTTAACCAGTTGAACGAGCGGAGGTAATTTTTTGTATCATTCCTGACGAAACAAAGTATAGTTCAAAAATCTTCTCTGAACCTCAGCATAAAATTCCGGTATTTATCGTACCTCCAAAACCGGAATGACGAAAATTGATCTCGGTGAATCTAAACCAAGTCATTTCCTACCTCTCTCACAACCTTAACCAAATAATCCACCGTTCCTTTATGCATTCTATGGTTGATCAGGCAGGCGCGTATCACAAACTGTTTATTAATGGTTGTACCCGTAATAAACACCCGACCATCACGCTCCAATGCTGGAATTAGCTTTCGATTTAGTTCCTCGATTTTAGATTCGTCCGTCAATCCGTTGGTAAATCGGAAGCAAGTAACTGCCAGATGTGATGTGCTTTTCAATTCAAAATCATCTGCTTTTTCTACTTCCTCGGCCAGGTAATGCGCAAGGTCTATGTCTTTCTGAATCATGCTACGCAGCTTTTGCATTCCATAGGTCTTTAGGCTCATCCAGACTTTTACGGCCTTCGCATTTCTAGTTAGCTGGAAATAATGTTCATTGAAATTAGTGCGACCTTGTTCTTCCAATCTGGTATCCAGATAGGAAGCACGCTTGTAGTACGTCCGCTGCAAAAGGCTGAAATCATTCACCAGAAGACAGCCCGCTTCGAAAGTCTGATACATCCACTTATGAAAATCAAGAGCTAAAGAGTCGGCCAGCTCAATGCCTTTATATTCTTTTTGAATAGAATCAAGGCAAGCAGGCAGCCCTCCATATGCCCCGTCGATGTGAAACCACATATCATGTCCCTTTGCAATCGAGGCGAGTTCCGTCAGATCGTCAATCGCTCCAGTGTTTACTGTGCCTGCTGTACCCACTATACAGAAAGGAGTGAAACCGGCTGCTTTGTCTTCCTCAATCGCTGATTTTAGTGCTTCGGTATTTATGGTAAAGTCCTCATTTACTTCAATTTTCCTTAATTGATCTGTACCAATGCCCAACTCTTCCATGCTTTTGTCCACACATCCATGCACCTCAGTGGAGGCATAAACGGTAAATGGCTTCATGGCAAACAGACCCTTTTCTCTTACTTTATACTTCTCAAAGAATATATTTCGAGCTACGGTTAGTCCGGCAAGGTTGGCTGCTGAGCCTCCGCTTACCATCACGCCACCGCAATTTTCACCAAAGGTCGTAAGCTCACCGGCCCATTGTACTACGCGTTTTTCTATTTCGCTCACAGCTGGTCCTAAGTGCCACTTGCCCACATTCTGGTTGATGGTTGCTGTAAGCTTTTCAGCCAAAAGCGACATCTGAGAACCACCGGCCATCACATAGGCATACATGTATGGTCCTAGGTTGTTGGTGGCTGTGTCCATTACTTTCTCTTTGAATAAATCCAGTACCTGCTCAGGAGGTAAGCCATCATGAGGTAGTTCTTCATCAAACCAGGCTTCTATTTCTGATTGGGGAAAGTAGTGATAAGCTTTCTTTTCCTCCATGTTTGCATGTTGGCTCAAAACCAGATCTGAGGTTTTGTTCAGAAGCTCTTCAAAGCGTTCGGGTGTAAAGTCGAGTGAGTTATTCATTACCTAGTTCATTTAGCGTTCGTGTTTTAAAATCTTGTTGGCTGTAGAGTATTTCCAGTGATTCCAGCTGATCCATGAAATTGCTGTCTTCAGGGAAGAGTTTGCGAACACCTGCTATACCCGCCTCCCATATCTGTTCGAACTCAGGAAGGTTATCCTCCGCTTTTTGAGAGAGTGTAAAATTCTTTTTTCTTGAATCTGACTTATCGGTTGTACACACCAGATATCCTGCCTTTTCCATCTTACTCACCATAGTAATGATAGAAGGGTGGGAGAAGTGAAGCTTGGCTGCCATCTCAGTAACTGAAAGCTGCTCATACTTCTTCAAAAGCCTAAACATCAAAAACCAATTGGGTTCAATGTCTTTACCCAAGGCTTTATACATCTGCCGTCCACTATGGACCATCGCCTCACTTAGTCGCTTCAGACGAACAGCAAGACCTAAATACCCAAGCTCATTTACAAAATCGTACTTCATATTTACGTAGTTGACTACACTAATATAGGAAAAATAAATGTAGTTGTCTACATAGTTTATGGATTGTCTCGTGATTTCTTTAATTTCCATCGTGTATGGAAAATCAAAAGTTCTTCAAGAAGATCATGGTCGCCAATCGTGGGGAAATTGGCATTCGGGTACTACGTGCAATCTCAGAGTTACACATTCGATCAGTAGCTATATATACCTATGAGGATCGGTACTCACTACATAGATATAAGGCTGATGAGGCCTATCAGATTGGCCCGAATGAGGAACCATTGAAGCCATATTTAGACATTGAGGAAATCATTTCTGTCGCCAAGGAGAATGAAGTTGATGCTATTCATCCCGGTTATGGGTTTCTATCTGAGAATGTAGCGTTTGCCAGAAGATGTAGAGAAGAAGGAATCACATTTATAGGTCCGGAACCTGAAGTGATGTCGCAGTTGGGAGACAAGGTGATGGCCAAGAAAGTAGCGAGAGCGGCTAAAGTCCCTGTAATTGAGGATAACAAGGAGGTACTATCTAGTGAGCAAATTGCGAAGGATGAAGCTAAAAGAATCGGATATCCTGTGATATTGAAAGCCTCTGCTGGAGGCGGCGGAAGAGGCATGCGTGTGGTTCGAGATGAAAGTTCGCTGATGAAGTCTTTCAATGAAGCAAAGTCAGAGGCAGGAAAAGCTTTTGGTGATGACACCATTTTCCTTGAGAAATATGTGGAAAATCCTAAGCATATAGAAGTGCAGATTTTAGCAGACAATGCAGGAAATATTGTGCATCTCTACGAGCGTGATTGCTCAGTACAGCGGCGATTTCAAAAAGTAGTAGAGGTTGCGCCGAGCGTCGGACTAAAAGATGCTACGCGAGAAAAGCTATATGAATATGCACTGAAGATTGCCAGACAAGTAAATTATAACAACGCCGGCACGGTCGAATTCCTCGTAGACCCAGATGAGAATATCTATTTCATTGAGGTGAATCCGCGAGTTCAAGTGGAGCATACCATTACCGAGGAGGTAACAGGTATAGATATCGTACGATCACAAATATTGATAGCCGCAGGATGCAAACTTTCGCACCCACAGATTTTTATTCATTCACAAGATGACATCCAGACGCGTGGTTTTGCAGTGCAATGTCGGGTGACTACAGAAGATCCTGGAAATGGATTTAAACCTGACTATGGTACCATTATCGCCTACCGAAGTGCTGGTGGATTTGGGATTAGATTGGATGCGGGAAATGTCTATAACGGCGTAAAAATCTCTCCATTCTTTGACTCGCTGCTTGTGAAGGTGACAGCTAAAGGAAGGACTCTGAAAGGAAGTGCTCAACGACTGCACCGGGCATTACGAGAATTCAGAGTACGTGGAGTAAAGACCAATATTGGCTTTCTGGAGAACGTGATTTATACCGAAGATTTTTTCACAGGAAAAGCTACAGTCAACTTCATCGATAGTCATCCTGAGCTTTTCCAAATCAAAAAGAGCTTTGATCGTGGTACAAAAACACTTAACTACATTGGTGAGGTTTCAGTCAATGGAAGCCCGGACGTAAAGTCATTCGACCCGAATCGAGCGTTCCGAGAACCGAAGCTTCCATCGTTGCAAAAAGGATTGGCTATTCCGGAAGGTTCGCGTGATCTACTGAAAAAGCTTGGAAGGGAAAAGTTTGTTCAATCAATCAAGGACGACCCTAAAGTCCACTTCACAGATACCACCTGGAGGGATGCGCATCAGTCGCTATTAGCTACCAGGTTTCGGACTGAAGATATGCTAAAAGTAGCAGCAGGTTACGCCCAGCAAAATCCGGAAGTTTTTTCCATGGAGATGTGGGGAGGCGCAACTTTCGATGTGTCTATGCGCTTTCTCAAGGAAAGTCCATGGAAGCGGCTGCAATTGATGCGGGAGGCTGTCCCGAATATATTATTTCAAATGCTTTTGCGAGGATCCAATGGCGTAGGCTACACTGCCTATCCGGACAACCTGATTGAAAAATTCATCGAGCGAACAGCAGAGAATGGAATGGATATCTTCCGAATTTTCGATTCACTCAATTGGATCGAAAACATGAAAGTGAGCATTAAAGCGGTACGTGAACGCACCGAATCCTTGGCTGAGGCATGTATTTGCTATACTGGAGAAGTTCAAGACGATGCTCAGCAGAAATATACTTTGCAATATTATCTGGATATGGCTCGACAGTTGGAAGACGAAGGTGCACATATGCTTGCAATCAAGGATATGGCCGGCTTACTTAAGCCATACAGTGCGCAATTGCTTGTTTCTGAAATAAAGAAAGTAGTGGATCTTCCAATTCATTTGCATACGCACGATACTTCGTCGATGCAGGCGGCTATGTACCTCAAAGCCATTGAGTCAGGTGTAGATATCATTGATGTTTCACTTGCATCCATGTCTGGTTTAACCTCTCAGCCCAACTTCAACTCACTAGTTGCGACATTACAATATCACGAACGAGGCAGGGAAATGAACCTAAAATCCCTAAACACTCATTCGACTTATTTTGAGGATGTAAGAGAATTCTATTATCCATTTGAGTCAGGATTGAAAGCAGGTACTGCAGAGGTCTACGATCATGAAATCCCGGGCGGTCAATATTCAAACCTACGTCCGCAGGCGATTGCACTAGGCTTAGAGCACAAGTTTGAAACCATTAAGAAAAACTATGCAGCGGTCAACGAGCTATTTGGAGATATTGTAAAAGTGACTCCATCCTCTAAAGTAGTAGGAGACATGGCCATGTTTATGACGGCTAATGACCTATCAGCTGAAGACATCTTTGAAAAAGGAGATACACTTTCATTTCCGGAATCAGTAGTCGGCTTCTTCAAAGGAGACCTTGGACAACCACATGGAGGATTCCCTGCCGAAATCAGCAAATTGATCCTGAAGAATCAAAAGCCTTTGCAAGGGCGTGCCAATGACAACATGGAGCCGGTGGACTTTGATAAGGAGTTTGCTGCCTTTCAGACGGAATTCCCTCGTACTGATATCGATGATTTTCTATCCTATAAACTATATCCAAAGGTTTACAAAGAATACTATCAGCATCTACAGGATTTTGATGAGGTGACCCATTTGCCTACACCTGTGTTTTTCTATGGTATGAAGCGTGGCGAGGAGATCATCGTTGAGATAGCGAAAGGTAAGAGCATCATCATTGAGATGGGCTTTATTACTGAGCCGGACGATGAAGGCATGCGCACGGTTTCTTTCAAGCTCAATGGTCAGACCAGAAAGATTAGCATTCGGGACAGGAATGTGGCTGTACAAAAAGTATCAAACCGCAAGGCTGAAACCGACAAGGAAATAGGCTCACCCTTGCAAGGCAAAATTGCTGAGATCAAAGTGAAGGAAGGAGACAAGGTGAAGAAAGATGATGTGCTTTTTGTTATTGAGGCGATGAAAATGGAGACCACTGTATCTTCTTCTATTTCCGGTACAGTGAAGAAAATGCATTTACAAGCTGGCGAGCTAGTAGAGCAGGATGATTTGGTGGTGGAAATCAGCTAGTCTTTTTGAAATTCCAGCAGATCTCCAGGCTGACAATCCAGCGCCTCACAAAGTGCTTCAAGCGTGGTGAAGCGCATGGCTTTTGCTTTCCCGGTTTTCAGAATAGAAAGGTTAGCTTCAGTTATTCCAAGTTGGCTAGCAAGATCTTTTGAGCGAATCTTTCGTTTAGCCATCATCACATCTAGGTTTACAATGATTGGCATGGCTTAAATAGTTAGTTTGTTGTCTTCCATCAGTTTGTTTCCCTCTGAAAATATTTCTGCTAGTACGAAGCAGATCAATGCCCAAACTGCATAATTGAAATAGAAACCTACTGAAATAGACGCAACTTCATCGTAAATTTTGATTGTGGGAATTGCCAATAAAAACCATATTAAAAACAGGTTTCCCATTCTTCGGAAAGAAGCAACATTTTCTGACCTGAAGGTATCCAGGTGCTCTATGGATTTAATGATGCGATGGGCAGTCTGGAGAATTAGGTATAGCACTCCAACTATGATCAAGGCTCGAAGAATTAAGAAGTAGAAATAAAAACTACTGTATTTACTTAAAGGCATTCCTTCAGCATTGTCACTATTGGTGAACTTGAATATACTGCCATCATGCACCACACGGATATTTTCGAACAAATCGACATCAATTTGCCACACAATCATCAGTATGATTAGAATGGATCCTAGTAGGATGTCACCAAACAGCAGTATCCTGGTTGTGAGCTTTGCTAATCGTAGAATTTTGTTATTCATAGGTAATTAATTTTTGCAATTATACAATTAATTATTGAAAAACAATAATTATATATCAAAATTCAATACCTAAATAACTGTATCAATTCCCAATTAATATTTTATCAATGATAAGCTTGAAGTCTTGTGCTTTTTTATTTCCGATCAAGAAGATGACTTCTCGGATAGTATCGTGCGAGAAGTTAGGACTGTTTAGTTTTCTTCCGCGAAATGAAGGATACATCTCCTTTAAAGGAATCTCTACCTCTTCCCACTCACCGGAAGTCTCAAAAGTATATATGTAAGAATAGTAGGCTCTGGAATCCTGCTTTACTCGAAATTGATATTTTTTACCATCTCCTTTTAGCTTGATCACGAGCTTATCATTAGCAGAAACTTCATTTATGCGAGTACTATGTCTCACAGACGAAAAGCCACCGTTATTCTCCAATGAGACTGTTCCTGAAAATACGCCGTGACCTTCTTCATTGATTTCAAAGTTTCCATCGGATCTTCCACCCATCACCACATCATCGACTATTTGCCAGGAATTTGGATTAGTTGAGGTGTCGAAATCAAAAACGACCTGTGGAGTTGCAGTCAGCATAATGAGAATAAAATTTAAGAGATAAAGCATGAAACTTGTTTTCAATGAAACAAGCAAAATGATCAACTGTTTGAACTAGCGATTCATTTAGTCTTTATACACTCCATCGTAATCGCTTCCCATATAGGCTCCCCACTTCACTGGATTTTTAATCTCGATATCGGTTTTGATGAGATTAACTCTCAAGTTATTCATCGCAAAGACATTCCTGGATTCGGTATGATTGCAGTAGATGATATCAAATTTGCCATCACCATCAAGATCACCGATCCATGGAGTAGAGGCCAGATTTATTCCGAATTGCGCACGGGTAAACTGATGTACACTTTTGTTTTTGAAATCATACAACACCAGCGCGTTAAAGTAGTCTTTTAATGGAAACGTTTCTACCAAAATGTTGACACTGAGTAGTGCATCATCAAACCCATCCTGTGTGATGTCTGCAATAATGGGCGTGCTGGTTTGCACGGATCCCATTGTGCCAGTAAAGATGGCATCTCCGGATTGCCCGTCTATTAATCGTTGCTTTGAGTTGGTAAGGTTTGGCCAAACACCGGAGGCATACACAGAGAAAAAGTCCAGTTTATCTGCTTCAAAAAAATTACCAGCTGCTATTGAACCATAAGCTTCTGAAGATGGAGTTAAAGACTGCCATAGTGTCTCTTTGTTTTTACCATCAACTGCGATCATCCGTCCATCAACTGCGTTAATCAAAACATCCAGCGTTCCGTCTTTGGTTACGTCGATTAATAGTGGAGGCGCGATAAATCCTTTTTCTGGACTGGTAGCTATTGAGACTGCTTTGCTAAGGTCTTCATTTCGTACGTCTTTTAGCGTGCTGATGTACATATTCCCTCCCACGGTTTCTCCGCCGGTTCCAAAAATGACTGAGTAGTCTTTAGCCTCAGGGGAAAGTTTAGTAATCACAGTTGAACAGTAAATCTCCTTTCCATCCGGCATCATGGCCCGTGAGATGATCTTTCCATTTTGTCCATCAAGGATGAAAAGCTGTCCGGTAGGTCGATCTTTTTCATCTGCTTTTTTAGTCACATCTCCACCATTGGCTATGAGGATATCACGTTTTCCATCTCCATTTTGATCATCAATCATCTGAGGATTGTAAAAATTGTAGAAACCAAGCTCGCGCAATTTTTTGGGTTCTGATACTTTGGTAAACTCCCAAATAAGTTTTCCGGTGGCACCACTTATTGCTTTCAGCTCAGCTGAACGTCCAGAGATGAGCACATCATCGATCCCATCTTCATCAATGTCATAGACGGCCGCCGACCCAAACATTTGATCACGAGCGCCTACATGCCAAATCATGGAACCGTCTTTTCCATTCAACGCGATAACAGCTGTATCCGCCTGTTCAAATTCTTCACGTCCGCATCCTACGATAATATCTTTAATTCCGTCTTGATTGAGGTCAGCCACACGAGGCGAGGAAAATGTTCCCAGGCCCTTCAGTTCAACTGTCCATTTTGGTATAATTTGTGAATGGGCGGTGAATAGAAAAATAATAAATGTAAGGATGGTAAGGAGAGCTTTACGTATCGTCATAAGTTCTTTTCAATAGCTAAATTCAATTACCGGAAATAATTCTTTTACAATAGGTCGTACAACCGTTTTTCAATGTTAGCTTAGAATTGTGAATTTATCCGAAATACTTAAGCAATACTGGGGTTACGATTCATTCCGCCCAATGCAGGAAGATATCATTCGCTCTGTGGTAGATGGTAAAGACACGCTGGCTTTGCTACCCACTGGTGGAGGAAAGTCTATTTGTTTTCAGATCCCGGCTATGATGCTTGACGGTATTTGCATTGTTATTTCGCCATTGATTTCCCTCATGAAGGATCAGGTAGAGCAACTGAAGCGCCGAGGAATAAAGGCTTCAGCGATTTATTCGGGAATGAGTAAACGTGAAATTGATATCACTCTGGATAATTGCGTTTACGGTGGATTTAAATTTCTATATGTCTCTCCTGAGCGATTGAAAACGGAAATATTCATAGAGCGCGCCCGAAGGATGAATATTTCCCTTCTAGCTATCGATGAAGCGCATTGCATCTCGCAATGGGGCTATGATTTTCGACCGCCTTATATGGAGATAGCTACATTCAAAAATGAGCTGGGTATCGAGCGTTTGATAGCACTTACAGCCACAGCTACCAAGGAGGTGAAGAAAGACATTGCAGAAAGACTGGAAATGAAAGATGTTCAGATTTTTCAGAAAAGCTTTGCAAGAGCCAACCTTTCCTACTCTGCCTTTAAGTTGGAGAATAAAGAAGGTAAGCTAATGGAAATACTGGGCAACGTACATGGTACATCTGTTGTGTATGTAAGAAGTCGTAAACGTACCAGAGAGGTCGCTGAGCTACTCAAGAGAAATAACATTTCTGCGGATTACTATCATGCAGGACTTTCGGGAAAAGATCGTGGAGATAAACAAAGTGCCTGGATAGATAGCAAAGTCCGAGTTATGGTTGCTACCAATGCGTTTGGTATGGGCATAGACAAACCGGATGTTCGTACGGTTATCCATTTAGATTTGCCGGATTCACTTGAGGCCTATTACCAAGAGGCTGGTCGTGCCGGACGCGACGAAAAGAAAGCATACGCGGTTGCCTTGTATCATCCACACGACACCGATGAGCTGAGGGAACGAACGGATCGTTCGGTGGTCTCGCTTGAGCAGATCAAACGAACCTATCAGGCCTTGGCCAATTACTACAAGATGGCTATCGGAAGTCATGCATTTTCAAGTTTCCCTTTTAACTATGAGCAATTTGTAAATACCTACAATCTGCCAATGATCGAGACGTATGCTGCCTTGAAAAAGCTGAGTGATGAAGGATTGATTCAAATGACAGAAGGTTTTTACGAGCAATCCAAGATCACCTTTTTGCTGGACAAAAGCGAAACATACAAGTTTCAGATAGCGAATCCCAAGCTCGATCCTTTTATCAAGACTTTGTTGCGATTGTATGGTGGAGAAGTGTTTGTTGGTTATTCAAAAATCAAGGAGAAGGATGTAGGATCATTGCTAAAGACGGACAAGGTGCAGGTAAGAAAGTGGCTGAAATTCCTAAATGAAAGTGAGGTGATTGATTATCAACCTGCCTTGGATTCTGCTACCATTACTTTTCTCACTCCTCGTCTGGATGCCGATAAATTACCAATAGACAACAAACAGATAGAGTGGCGCAGGAAGTTAGCTCAAGAAAAAGCTGCTGCTGTAATAGATTACATGCAATCCAAGGATTGTCGAACGCAGATTTTCCAACACTACTTTGATGAAAAAACTTCTCTAACCTGCGGAATATGTGATAATGACCTGGAGATCAAGAAAAGATTAAAAGCCAGCGAGATTCCTGTTGAAAAGCTGGAAGAAGTATTAGAAGCTCCTCGAAATATCACAGAGCTTCGAGCATTAATGTCCAACTATACAGAAGATCAAATTATGGAGGCGTTGCGCATTCTGATCAATGACAAAAAAGTAATCGAGCAAGAGGGAAAGTTTTCTCTGACTTAGCTCTCAAGTGCCGCCACTCCGGGAAGCACTTTTCCTTCCATGTATTCCAGCAATGCGCCACCACCAGTAGAAACGTAGGACACCTTGTCGCCATAGCCCAGATTATTTACGGCTGCTGCAGAATCTCCACCGCCGATAAGCGAGAATCCACCGTTCTCAGTCGCCTTCACCACCGCTTGTGCAATCGTATTTGTTCCTTCAGCAAAGTTGCTCATCTCGAATACGCCCATCGGGCCATTCCATAGTACAGTCTTTGATTTTTCTATGATCTGCGAAAATACCGTTCGAGATTCCGGACCTACATCCAATCCCATCCATCCGTCAGGAATAGCATAATTATCAGCAGTCTGAGTATTTGCTTCATTTCTGAAATCATCGGCAATGATCGAATCCTTTGGCAGCTGAAGGTCTACACCTTTTTCCTTTGCTTTCGAGATTAATTCTTTTGCGAGCGACAGTTTATCTTCCTCCACAAGTGAATTGCCGATTTGACCACCCATGGCTTTAAAAAAAGTGTAGCTCATACCACCACCAATGATCAGGTGATCTACCTTATCCAAAAGCCGCTCGATAATCATGATCTTGTCGGAGATCTTTGCTCCACCCATGATTGCGGTAAAAGGTCGTTCGGCCTTTTCCAGCACTTTTTGTGCATTTTCTAATTCTGCTTTCATCACATTACCGCAGCATTTTTCTTCAAAGAATTTAGCCACTACAGTTGTGGAGGCATGCGCACGATGAGCTGTTCCAAAAGCATCATTCACATAAATGTCACCATGAGAAGCAAGTTGCTTAGCAAAAGCTTCATCTCCGGCAGTTTCTTCTTTGTAGAAACGCACATTGTCCAGTAGCAAAACCTCACCACCCTGTAGCTGACTCGAAATCTCCTTGGCTGATTCTCCAATGCAATCACCGCCAAACTTCACGGCTACACCGAGTTTCTCACTAAGATTCTTGATGATATGTCGCAAAGAGAATTTGTCCTCTGGTCCATCTTTTGGTCTTCCTAAGTGGGACATCAGGATGCATGAACCACCATCATTCAGGATTTTTTTTAAAGTGGGAATTGCAGCGTTGATTCGAGTTTCATCGGTTACTTCCATGTCTGCATTTAAAGGAACATTGAAGTCCACACGTATCAATGCTTTTTTTCCTTTAAAATCGTAATCCTGAATAGTTTTCATGCGCGCGTAAATTTTAGAACCGCAAACATAAGAAGCCTATTTCAAATGGACTAGGTGAACAATCACTTCGGCCAGCAGTTCATACCTAAATTTGCAATATGAATCGAATCATTCCCGTATTCACTCTGTCTGTTGTGCTGATCGTAAACTTCTTAGCCAATTATCTTCCAATTGGTGGGCGAACAACCGGTGAGGTTTCTTCAACTTACCCGACATTGTTTACGCCGGCAGGCTTTACATTTTCTATTTGGGGACTGATCTACACACTGCTAATCTTTTATGTAATCTTCCAATTGCTTCCTCGAAATAAATTCAGAACCAATTTCGATCGCATCAATCGGCATTTTGTAGTCAATTGTATCGCCAATACACTTTGGATCATTTGCTGGCACTACGAGCTTATCACTTTATCATTGATTTTGATGGCTGTGATTTTGACTTCACTGATTGGGATTTACCGACACATTCTGCCAGATAAAATGGAGGGATTCAGAGATCGGTTATTCATACGAATTCCCTTCAGCTTATATCTCGGATGGATTACTGTGGCAACTCTTGCGAATATCAGTGTGGAACAAACGGTAATTGGAATGGACAATTGGATCATGACCAAAACTGTCTGGGTTTTTGTAGAATTGGCATTGGCAGGTGCTGTAGGAACAGTGATGATCATCAGGTACCGTGATCCGATATTTGGTGGAGTAGTAGCCTGGGCGGCTTATGGGATCACAGAAAAACAAGTGGATACACCAGAAGTGGCCGGAGCAGCAGCAGCCGTTATGATTCTTGTGTTAGTCATTCTAATTATTGAAGGGGTTAGAAGCGTGATTTTTAGGTGACTACTTCGTTCGTTCGATAGTAAACTGAACCAAATCCTCTAGTGAGTTTCTGAAAACAGATTCTGGAAGAGTCTGTAAGATATCTTTAGCCTTTTGATGAAAATCTTCCATTACAGAGATCGCGTATTCTATTCCTCCGGAGGCTTTCACAAAATCAATCACATCATGTACAAGCTTGGGTTTCTTCTCTGCGCGCTTCACCAGTCGTTTAATTCTCTTTTTTTCCAATTTCGAAGCCTTGTTAAGTGCATAAATAAGTGGAAGAGTCATCTTTTTCTCTTTAATGTCAATTCCTCTAGGCTTGCCAATCTCGAAAGTACCGTAATCGAATAAATCGTCTTTAATCTGAAAGGCCATGCCAACCGCGAGTCCAAATTCTCCCATCTTTTGAATGGTGGCTTCATCCGCTCCGGCAGAAGCTGCACCAACCTTACAGCATGATGTAATTAGGCTTGCAGTTTTTTGTCTGATCACTTCGTAATAAACATCTTCGCTTATGTCGAGTTTCCGCGCCTTCTCCATTTGCAGAAGTTCGCCTTCGCTCATCTCTTTAACTGCTTCAGTTGTTATTTTAAGAAGGTTAATGTCGTCATTTTCCATGGAGAGTATAAGGCCTCTGGAAAGTAGGAAATCTCCCACCAGTACCGCAATCTTATTTTTCCACAAAGCATTGATTGAGAAAAACCCTCGACGTGTTGATGAATCATCCACTACATCATCGTGAACCAGTGATGCGGTGTGGAGCAGTTCGATAAGTGATGCTCCTCGATAGGTAGATTCAGAAATCTCACCTGTTGCTCCGGCACTTAGAAAAACAAAAAGTGGGCGCATCTGCTTACCTTTTCTCCGAACTATATATCCGGTGATTTTGTCAAGAAGCATAACCTTACTCTTCATGGATTGTCGAAATTTCTTTTCGAATTCTTCCATTTCTGTAGCTACAGGTGCCTGGATGTCTTTTAATTTAAGTGTCATTCCGGTTGCAATTATACAGATGTTAACTCTTAGAATTATCTTTCCGCCAATTTCTAAAACAGGTAAATGCGCAGAAAGAAAGTCAGGTATTCAGAAATTATCCCTAACAAGAGTGAATGGCCAATTGTTAAGTTGTCCAAATATAGAAGGGAGTTTATTGATGAAGTCACCAATGAGACATACGATCACCTAGTCAGTTCTAAGAATGGATCGCTCCGTGAAGAGATTGAGATGACCATTCACAGGGAAAAACTGAGGATGAAAGCAAATCCCTGGCGCGTAGACCCACCTGATGAAAAAGTGTATTGGAAGAACATCCAAGCACGATTGCTAGATATCAATCCGGATGAAAAGGAGAAAGCCGAAGCACTTGAAAAAGAACTGCTTGTTGAAATCATCAATCGATATACCCAGGAAATAGCGGGGAATTTCAAAAAATCAGCCTATCGCTTTGCGCAAAGCTTCATAACCTTCGGATTCGCTCGTCTGCTCAATGCTGCACGGGTCAAGGGACTTTTGTCCTTGTTTAGTCGTCAGTTGGATTTAGATGATAAAGTTCATGTGATTGGGGAGACAGAGCATATTCGCACTTTAGCTAAAAAAGGCACTGTGGTAATGGTGCCAACTCATTTCAGCAACCTGGATTCTATTCTTATCGGGTGGGCCATTCAGCATCTTGGATTACCGCCATTTATCTACGGCGCTGGGTTAAATCTCTTCAACATTAAAATACTTGCTTATTTCATGAATAGTCTTGGTGCTTACAAAGTGGATCGGAGAAAGAAAAATCCGATATATCTGGAGACACTGAAGACATATTCAAGAAACGCAATCAAAAAAGGATGCCACTCTTTGTTTTTTCCGGGTGGAACGCGATCCAGATCTGGCGAAATAGAAACAAACCTACGAATGGGATTACTCGGCACTGCCATAGAGGCGCAGAGGGAACTGTATCTGAATGCCGAGAAAAACGAGGAAGTGCGCAAAGTTTTCATCGTTCCGGTGGTAATCAATTATCACTTCACTCTGGAAGCTCCATCCCTTATCCGTGATTACCTAAAAAGAACTGGTAGGGAGCGATACTATGTGGAGGCAGATGAGTTTTCTACTTCTTATAAGTTGGGAACATTCATGTTCAAGTTCTTTACAAAAGGATCTGATATCTCCGTTAACGTGGGACGAGGAACAGACATTCTTGGAAACTATGTAGACAGTGATGGCAATAGCTTTGATAAAAACGGTAACCCAATCAATGTTCGCGATTACTTCTTGAGGGATAAGAAAATCACATTTGATGCACAGCGAGAAAAGGAATATGTACGCGTATTATCAAAACGGATCGTAGAAGAATACCATAAGTACAATCGGGTATTTGCCAGTCACCTGGTGGCGTTTACTGCTTTCAAAATGCTTGAGCGACAGAATCCAAAACTGGATTTGTATCATGTCCTCCGTCTTCCGGATGAAGATTTGATTCTGGATTATGAAGAATTTAAAGAGAACTACAAAAAACTAAGAGATCGACTTGAAAAGATCCATAAGAAAGGAGAAGTAGACATGGCAGACCATATGAAAGAACGAGCAACTGATTCGATCGAGCATGGTCTACAAAATGTGGGACTTTACCACGATCAGCGTCCGCTTATTAAGAAAGGTGATAAAATCATCGTTCAGGATACCAATACGCTTTACTATTATCACAACAGAATGAATGGCTATGGACTCGAAAAGTACATCTGAGGAAATAATAGGTGTTATAGGAGCAGGTAGCTTCGGTACTGCTATCGCCAATATTCTGGCGGAGAATAATGCAAAAGTAATTTTGTATATCCGTGATCCTGAAAAAACAAAAAAGATTGCCAAGGAGCGTGTGAGTTCGAGGCAAAAGCTTCACGAAAATATAGAGGTCACCAATAATCTGGAGGAAGTTCCTCAGCAGTGCGAAGTAATTTTTCCGATGGTTCCTTCAGCCAATTTCAGGGACATGATTATCAAGCTGGCCCCGCACCTGAAGCCGTATCATGTACTGATTCACGGAACCAAGGGGTTTGATCTCTTTGTACCTAAAAAGCAAAAAATCAACTCCAGCAACCCGCTCACCCGAGAGCACGTGAAAACCATTTCTGAAGTGATCAAAGAGGAAACTTCTGTTCTTCGGGTTGGTTGTCTTGCGGGACCAAACCTGGCTCGTGAGCTAGATCAGCGAAAGCCGGCAGCTACTGTGGTAGCCTCTCATTTTGATGAGGTCGTAAAGATTGGTCAGCGACTACTGAAAAACGATCGATTCATGATTTATGGGAGTCGTGATCTCATTGGTATTGAGCTGTGTGGAGTACTTAAAAATATCATCGCTGTAGGTGCTGGAACAATCGCCGGTATGGACCTTGGAGAAAATGCGAAATCTCTCTTCATTAGTCGGGGATTGGTAGAAATGGTGTACATCGGGAAAGCACTTGGAGGAAATGCGCAGGCCTTCCTTGGGCTCGCAGGTGTGGGAGATTTAATAGCAACATGTACGTCCAATCTCAGCCGAAACTTCACCGTTGGATTTCGTTTGGCTAAAGGAGAAACACTCGAAGAAATCATTGAGTCGATGGATGAGGTGGCAGAAGGTGTGAAGACCATCAATATCGTGAAGCAGCTAGCTGATTCCTACAAGGTCAGATGCCCGATCACAGAAACGCTTCACAGGATCATTCACAACAAAATGACCATTCAGGAAGCACACGGATACCTAATGAGTTTTCCTTTCCGAGCCGAAATAGACTTTATTGATACACATTCAGAAGACTAGCCAGCCAATGCGCTTATTCTTTCTTTGAGTGGTGGATGCGAATAATGAACAAATACATATGCCGGATGAGGTGTTAGATTTGATAGATGGTCTGAACTCATCTTTTTCAATCCGGTAATCAAATGAGTAGAGTCATACGTTTCTCTTGCATAAGCATCTGCTTCGAATTCATTTTTGCGAGAAATGATATTCCCGATGATTCCCAAAATGGTAGATATTGGAGAATACAGAATGCCAAAAGCCAGAAGGTTTAAATGAAGAGCCGAGGTTTGACCTCCCATTGCCCAGCTTACTTCAGCACTGTATGCCATTCGGGAAAATAGAAATAGCATAAATCCCATCAAACCAATACTAAAAATGGTGGTGAATAGTATATGCTTCTTTTTGTAATGTCCAACTTCATGAGCAAAAACAGCCGTTAGTTCCTGAATGGAATGTTTCTCCACCAAAGTATCGAACAAGACCACCTTCTTCTTTTTACCGAGTCCACTGAAGAAGGCATTGCCTTTGCTACTTCGCTTTGATCCGTCCATGATAAAAATGTTTTTGAGAGGGAAATTTACTTTATCGCAATACGACTGAATAGATGACTTAAACTCACCATCTTCTAAAGGCTTGAGTTTATTAAACAAAGGAAGTATTAAAGAAGTGTAAAAGAAATTGGCAAAAAGAACGAATGCCGCCATGATCGCCCAGAAAAAGTACCAGAAATCACTTCCGATGGCATTTACGAGATAAATCAATACAGCTAGCAGTAGTCCCCCGAAGATGGCGGTAAGAACGTATCCTTTGATTTTGTCAAATATGAATGTCTTTGCAGTCATTTTATTAAACCCATACTTCGCTTCAATAACGAAGTTTCGATAGATCGAAAATGGAGTGCCGATGATATCGGAGGCGACATACAGGAAGCCAAAAAAGATGAGTGGAGAAACCAGGCTCAACGGAGAAAAAGTGCGGATCCACTGATCCAGCATACCAAACCATCCATTGTAGATAGCCAGGATAAGCAATACGAAACTGAAAGTTGCTGAGAAAGTGCCAAATCGGGAAACCTCTTCGTTATAAGCCTGAGATTTTACATACTTCGCTTCATCGTATATACCTTCCAATTCTGTTGGGATAGGTTTTTTTGCACTTTTCCGATTGAGAAAACTCAGGATTCGCTCGAGTGTAAAATCAAATGTTATGATCACCAAGAGTATGGTGAATATGGTTTCTTCTGTCATGAGGTAAAATTAGAGTGACTTTGTCACTTAGAAAATAAACGGAATAGGGCACTTGAGCCTTCGAACATCTGCTGCTGGCTTCAATGGATCACCCAAACTAAAGGAATAAGCGATGCTGATCTCATGCGCTCCACCAGTGCCTATACCCAGATCAGAAAGCGTATAATCGAAGCTGTAGCCAAATGTGGCTCTATTAGTCTGCATACCAACCATGAAAATGATAGACTCATTATTCACTACACCGTCAGTGTTTTTGATGGGAAGTCCTCGATACCAAAGCCCGACTAAAATAGGGTCAAGCGTAAAGTAAGCACCTACGTCCAGCTGATCTAAATCACCTTGAGTTCTATAATTAAAACTTGGAGTAATGCTTCTTTCGCCGATAGAAGTATTCGTAGTACTTGGGTTCAGTGGAATACGATATCCACCATGTATTGAAAATCTTCGTGGAAGTGGTGCGTCACCTCCAGCAATACTTTGATTGGGCTCCAAAACATGATGCAAGGCAGCTCCTAACCATATCGAGGGATTATAAAAAACCCCACCAAACGAAAGATCAAAAAATCTGGCATTTAATCCGCTATTGAAGACTTCATTCGTTGGATTTCCAGTATTTCCAGTAGCGCTCAATTGATCACCAAAAATCAGTTTATCAAAATTTAAATCCTGAAAAGTATAAGCCGCTTCCACACCAGGACGGAAGGTCCACTGATAATTTATTTGCAATTGATAGGCATATTGTAAACCGATGGTATTCGATTTTAATCCTGCAGATCCTGCCTTGTCAGTGGTGAAAATGATACCTGCACTACTGAAGTAGTCTTCAAAGTGATAATCAAAATAGGCAGAGAAAGTCTCAAAATTCGCATCCAGATTGGGCCATTGGGTACGGTAATTGACTCCCATCCTTCCTTTTTGATTAATTCCAACCAACCCAGGATTCAGATACAAAGGCGCTGCATAGTACTGCGAAAACTGAGGGTCTTGCGCTTGCAAAGTGTTTTCCTGACTAAGGACACCAATGACTAAAATGAAGAAAAAAGCCTTCCTGATCATGCAAATGTTAATTCCAAATCAATGAGCAAATTAGACAAATAATATAAATCAAATTAAGTTTTTGTTGACTTGCATACGTAATGTAACGACGAGTATAACGTTGAAATTTTAAGAAGCCTGAATATGAATTTAAAATATGGCGCATCGCGATGCAAGAGTTTTTACATTGTTAAAGATTAAGTCCCTTATTATTGGGGTTAATCCTATTTTTACAAAGTGTTGTGTATGACTAAGGACATTTTTATGAATCGTACCCCTTATGCCGCTGCGTTCTGCAAGCGGATTTTATCTGTAGTCCTTTTTCTGATAGCCAATTTGCTGTGGTCACAAAATATTACAGAAACACGCTGGTACTTTGGAAACTCTGCTGAAAATCTCGTTTTTGATAGAAATGGCAGAGATGTATATCTACAGACAGATCAGGCAACTCCATTTGGAACAGCTGGTGCGGTAACGATTACTGATCAGTTCACAGGCAATCTCCTGTTCTATACAGATGGGATAAATATCTACGATGCATCACACCTCATTCTACCCAATGGAGCTGGAATGTCAGGTGTTTCTAGCATCAACGTTCCGGTAGTCACCTGTCCGGTCACAGACAATCCGGGACAATATTATCTTTTTACAAATTCAGGTTCCGGAGGAGTCAATGAAATTCAATATACAGTAGTTGATGCCACCATACCTGGCAATGGCACTGCCCAGTTTCCTTATGGTGATGTAGTTACAGGGATGTTTGATGTATCGACAGGTCTTACTGATCCTGCCGGGGGAATGTTGATTATTCCGGCAGGAGATGGTGAACTGTTTTGGCTTATTTCGCAAGATAGAAATTCGTTTGAGATTCAGGTGACACAAATAGATGGTGGAGGTGTTGGTGCAACCACTAATTACGATTTCACAGGTGGAATAACCCCAGGGTTTGAAGCAGCACACTTCGCCTATAATGCTGATTCAGCGAAATTGGCCATGGCACCCAGGAGAACCAATCGAAATATTTGGTTGATGGATTTTGACAACACAACTGGTGTATTGGCATTTGACACAACCCTTGTTGGCTCAGGGTTTAATGATGATCAAGGTGAGTCTGTCTATGATGTGGAATGGTCTGGTGATGGATCTAAACTCTATTTGTCGAGATTTGGAAGTTCGGGCACTACTGGCCAGCTGTATCAAATTGATTTCAACGATACAACCATGGCCGTTAATCCAATTTTGCCCACACCAATTTTTCGTAGTTTGGGATTGAAAAGAGCGCCGGATGATCGTGTCTATCATCTTTATCAGACCACAAATGGATCTGCATTTAATCTGGGTAGAATCAACCTTCCAGATAGTATAGTGGATTCAGTTCAATATCAAGCTATCGTTTTTCCGGATGATTTCAACACACGGCAGTTTCCGGAGTTTACGCCTGGTTACAACTTCACTTTTGATACGCTTAATTTTTATTGGATCGATAGCTGCCTTACGAATGTCACGAAGTTTTTTCCTGTTATAGAACCGGTACCAAACAACCTGATCTGGGATTTTGGAGATGGAAGCACCTCCAATGCTTGGATTCCAAACTACGAGTATCAAATGGAGTCCGGCTATACAGTCAGCTTGACTGCCGAAGTAAATGGCGTCAGGCAGACCATTAGTCAGCCAGTGGAAATATTAATGAATGACCTTATGGTTGACCTGGGGAATGACACGACCATTTGTGTTGATGAAATTCTAACCTTAGATGCGGGATCTGGCTCCTCTTTCGTCTGGAATACAGGAGCGCTCACCCAAACAATTGATATTGATACAGCAGGCACATACTGGGTTGAAGTAACAAACGCTACTGGCTGTACGGATTTTGATGATATCGAGGTTACGGAATATGGAGTTGCAAACCAGACGTCTAATCAATGGTATTTTGGAGAGCAAGCCGGTATTGAATTCACAAATGGACCAATAGCAATTCTTGATGGAAATAATCAGGATGCACGTGAAGGATGTGCCACTATTTCTGATGTTAATGGAGCTTTACTATTCTATACAAACGGAGTTACGGTATGGAATCGAGATCATGAAGTAATGCTTAATGGCGATACGATAGGAGGAGAGGTTCGCTCAGCGCAAAATTCGTTAATCATGCCTTTCGGTAATGATGAAACCATGTTCTACATCTTCACAACTGAGCGTGTTTATGGAGATGATGAATATGCCCTCAGATATTCTGTTGTTGATATGAAAGAAGGCGACGGATTAGGGAAAGTCATAGTCAAGAATATAAAGCTCATGGATAATAGTACTGAGCGGATAACCGGGTCAGGATTTACAGGTAATGATTTGATCGTAGCTCATGAATTTGGAAATAATACGTTCAGAGCATTTCAGACGAGCGCAGCAGGTCTTAGCGGTGCGATTTTCTCACCCAGTGGTGAGATTCATGATTTTATGCAAGAATTGAGTGCTACCGGATACATGAAAATATCTGCTAACCTGAATCAGATTGCTGTAAACATCCCGGGAACGAATCAGGTAGAGATTTTAGACTTCAATCAGGGAGAAGTATCTAACCCCAGACTAATTGATACTGGAGAAAGTGATCTCTATGGGATGGAGTTTTCACCCGGAGGGTTGCGCTTGTATTTAACGACAAGTTCAGGTGCATCCAAGCTCATTCAATACGATTTAGATAGCTTGAACTCAGCAAACCCTGTTACAGATATAGAAGCAACAAAGTTTGATGGATATCCACAAGGCACAAACTATGGTGCATTGCAGCTGGGGCCGGATGGAACCATATATATGGCTGTTGACAACTCAGGCACCATTGGTACTATAAGCGCTCCAGATGGTGACGATGCAGGCAATAGTTTTGATCCAGCAGGTTTTGATCTCTCAGGCCGAACCAGTCGATTAGGACTGCCAAACTTTGCTCAAAATCAAACTCCTCCCATACAGCAGCCAAGCATGATTGTTTCTGAAGGATGTGCAGGCCAACCAACTTCTTTTTCAGCGGTAGGTAGAGACCCCAATAATCTGATTGAAAACTATCTATGGATTTTTGGTGACGGAAGTTCTGCAGCAGTTCAGGATACCACCCATACCTATGCAAATCCAGGCACTTATAATGTTCAACTTGTTTTGAGTAATCGATGTGATGTAGACACCACACTGACACAAACCATTACGATAAATAATATTCCGGAAAACCCAACGGTTCCTACTGATACAGCGCTTTGTGATCAATCGATTGTATTGACCGCATGGCCTGTGGACAATCCTGATTTCGACTACTACTGGAGCACAGGAGAAACTACTCGAGAGATTACGGTGAGTAATCCCGCAATTATTGAAGTGGCGATCATTAATACAATCACTGGATGTACTTCGGATACACTTCAGGTCTTCCTTGCGGATGCAAGACCTGCTGTGGACCTTGGTCCGGATAGATCCTTATGTCAAAATGATCCTACGATCACTCTGAATGCCCAGGTGGCGAGAGCCACCTATGAATGGTCTATTGATGGTGTCTTACTTGGAACCAATAGAACCTTTGATATTGACACAACTACCGCTGGCATTTTTGAGTACACCGTGGAGGTCACTAATTCATTTGGGTGTATTGGCAGGGATACATTAATGGTCACCATTCAGGAAGCACCCGATATTTCTATTGTATCAAATACCACTACGGGATGTGGTAACGATGATGGATCGATAGATATCACATTTAATGTGGCGGGTAGCTATTCGTATCAAATCTCAGGGCCAAGTACAGCAGGACCTTTCAATTTTGATGGGCCTGGAACAATCTCAATTCCAACAGGTGCTCCTCCAGGTAATTTACCTCCGGGCAACTATAATCTCACTGTTACAAATCTGGTGACCGGATGTAGTCACTTTGAGGTTGTCCCGGTGGAGGATCCAGGTAGCTTCAATATGAATGTTTCAAACACAGGTGGAATTTGTGATGGTACAGTTGAATTAACCATTTCAGGAACAACTCCAACGCTTCCAGCCAGCTACGATTACGAGATTCAAAACCAAAACGGCGTTATTGTGGCTAATGGAACTGACAGTGTGGATCCATTGGTGATTTCAGGGTTGAATACAGGCACGTTTACCATTCAGGTAACAGATAATGCCCCTCCAGGATGCGTGGAAACAGAACAAATTACCATTGCACCAGGAAATGAACCAGTCTTTACTTTTGACGCCATTCAAGATATATGTGGAACTTCAGGAGATGTAATAATTACTGATGGAGGTACAGCGGGTGTTTCGTATGCATGGACCACAACGGACGGGAACATTACGAGTGCAGCGACCGGAACAACTATTACTGTGGACCAAGCCGGGACCTACACAGTTACTGCATCAGCCCCAGGTTTCTGTGATAGAATTGAGGATATTCTTGTCAACTTTAATACTGAACCGACCGTAGATGTTGTAGTCAATGGGGATGCCTGCGAAGGTCAAGTCACTTTAGTGGCTAATGTAACTGGTGGTAGTGGAACATATATTTTTAATTGGAACGATGGGGGAGGCGCCATGCAGAATACTGTCTCAACTTCAGGCACTTACAATGTAACTGTTACCGATCAATTCACAGGTTGTGAAGTAACATCTGGAGACACAAACATTGAAATTCAACCCGAATTTACTGTTGCGATGACTCTACAGCCAGATTGTGATAACGGGAATGTACTTGCCATAGCGACTACCAATTATTTCAATCCTTCAGTGACCTATCAATGGACAGACGGAGGTGGAACAGTACTGCCAATTACAGATTCAATCCTCACTGTTTCAGTTTCAGGCAGATATACCGTAGTTGCTACCAACGAATCGGGACTCTGTACCGCTACTGATGCACTAGATATCGCTGTAGTTCCGATCAATCCAGAAGATTTATTACTTCCTGAAAGAGCTGGTTTTTGTTCTGGGGATGCCACTGATCCTACCGTAGACCTGGATCCAGGGATATTTAATACTTACGAGTGGAGGTTGTTGCCCGATGACGCAATCATATCAACAGATCAGGTGCTGAATGTAGGAACCGCGGGTACCTATGAAGTCACCCTTTAC
This sequence comes from Ekhidna algicida, assembly GCF_051379705.1. Classification (GTDB taxonomy): domain Bacteria; phylum Bacteroidota; class Bacteroidia; order Cytophagales; family Cyclobacteriaceae; genus Ekhidna. Next base: position 3,299,078 of record NZ_CP179868.1, read on the forward strand.
AATGGTTTCACCTGCACCACAGACCAGGTAGAGGTTGTAGAAGATTGCCGACCAACCATCGTAGCTCCCAATGCGTTCTCTCCAAACGGGAATGGAGTAAATGATCAGTTCTTTGTTTATCCTAATGATTATGTAGATCAATTTGAGATTTTGATATACACCCGCTGGGGTGAGTTGGTCTTTACCGCAAACAATCAGGATTTCCAGTGGGATGGAATTTATAAAGGTAAATTGCTTCCTCCGGGAACGTATGCATTCATTATGAAATTCTCCAGTTCGTTGGCTCCTGATTTGGGAACTATTGAACAATATGGGTCTGTTACGCTTATAAGATAATGAGCTACTTTGATTACATATATAACCGACTTTTTAGTAAGTCTGAAGCAACACCAACAAAGGTGCTCGTCAACGAAATCATTCAAAGGAGTCAGTCCTTTGTCGATCGATTTCAAGCATGGAAGAGATCAGAGGTTTGTGCCGATTTTCTAAACGACTTGTGGCAGTCCTATTTCTGGCAAAAGAAAGGTGTGGATAAAGACCCGCATATCTTATTGCTGGAATCCACCTATAGTAACGGTTTTGCCATTAGTTATGAAGCCAAGTACGGAAAAAATAGTCTCAGATATCTTTTCGACTATATCAAAGATCAAGTCAAATTATTAGACTACCGATTAGTCATGAGCAGGCATACCATGCAGGAGAAAGATGATAAAGTTGAGATGAAAGAAATGCATTATTTAAAACCAAAGCGAGGTTTTATTGAACCTATTGATCAAAAATATGGTAACGTGCAGATCGAGTATATCGAAGAAAATGATGAACCAACACGAATCAAACTTATCGCAAATTCGTATCCTGACAGGAAATACAAACAAGCTGATGATTTTGAAAATCTAGCAGAATATATTTTTTCAATTAAGAAACATTAAAAAATGAGAATTATTACCCTTTTTGCGGTCATCCTTTTGGGATCCGCTTCTATCAACACAGCTGAAGCACAATTATTGCCCACCAAATTGAGAGTCACGGTAATAGACGGACTTGGAAACTATGTGGAGGGCGCTACAGTCTCGATTTACGAAAGTGAGAAAGATTACCTGGCAAGTGAAAATGCCGTTGCAACTATGACAGCTGACAAAAAAGGCAGAGTCACTTTCAAGGAGATTAAGCCAATAGCATACTTCGTAGAGGCAAAATTTGAGGATAAGAATAACAATGCAGCTGGTGTAAAAACAGGTGAATTGGAAGAAGGAAAACTCAATAAGGTAAACACGGTCATTGATTAGGTTGAGAAAAGTACTTTTTATCCTAGGTATCGCTTTACTCCTTGGTGACTCTCTCAACGAATTCAAGCCAATATATTCCATTCAAATAGTTGATGCTGCCTCAGAAATTGAAGGCAGAGAAGATTTGATGGGGAGAAATGAGTATCTAAGCTTACTTCAGGCAGATCCATCCACCGGGCTTGTACCCGAAGATATACGTGTAGCTGAACTTCAATTTGATAAAAGACTCACTACTCAAACTGCTCAACTCCGAACCGAAGCGTTGACAATAGAATCGGCCGGACCAGTAAACGTTGGAGGTAGAACTCGGGCAGTTGCTTTTGATGTTCGTGACGAGAATATAATACTGGCTGGAGGTGTGTCCGGAGGTGTATGGAAAAGTCAGGATGGAGGAGCTACCTGGGTTAGAAAATCGAATCCTGAAAATCGTAACAGCGTTACATGCATAGTGCAGGATACACGTCCCGGAAAAGAAGATATATGGTATCATGGTACAGGTGAAATTGTGGGGAATAGCGCCAGAGGTGGATCAGCTCCATTTCGTGGAAACGGAATCTATAAGTCTACTGACAATGGAGAAACCTGGAATGCACTAACCTCAACCCAGGATTCAGAACCTAATATTTTCAATAGTCAGTTTCAATATATCTGGGATATCGAAACCAACCCTGAGAATCTTGATGAAGACGAAGTATTGGTCGCAGCATATGGCGGAATACTACGATCACTGGATGGAGGCAATACCTGGCAGGTCGAAGTTGGGCAAGAGCTGTATAACTTGGATGAGTCGGTCGATTTAAATGAAAGTAATGCCTCTTTTTATACATCCTTGGAACGATCAGAGGATAATGTTTTTTATGCCGCCCTGTCTTCAGAATCTGGCACAAGCGAAAGATCCCCGGAAGCCGGAATCTACTACTCGCTGAATGGTGATGATTGGGCAAATATCACACCACTTACAGACGAATCTCAGTATCGTAGAACAGTGATTGGATCGAGTCCGTCTAATCCGGATATTACCTACTTCATGATTGATTCCAGTCCGATATTTATCATAGAGCATAAATTATCTCAACTCAATAATCCAAACAGAATCAACGGTTTTGACCCTAATCCTCGTGTGATACCAGAGTTCGATGTTGATCAAGGCGACCTGAATACCCAGGGCTCTTACAATATGATGATACGTGTACACCCTACCAATGAGAATATAGTTTTTATCGGAGGAACCAACCTTTTTAGATCAACTGATGGGTTTAGAACATCAGATAACATCAAGTGGATCGGTGGATATGATCCAGATGGTAGTGGAGTATACGTCAATCATCATCCTGATCAACATGATTTACTCTTTCTGCCACGCAACCCGGATGCAGCTCTTTCTGCCAGCGATGGTGGATTAATTAAAACCAGCGACATTCGTGCTGATTCGGTCATGTGGGAAAGTAGCAATAGTGGTTTTGTGACCTCACAGTTTTTTACGATTGCACAATCCAAGACCATCGGTGACGAAGCGCTGATAGGTGGGATGCAAGACAATGGCACTGATCTCACAAGGAACGGGAGCACTTCATGGAATGGAATTATTGGAGGGGACGGAGCATATGCGGCTACCACAAAAGACGATCAGCTTTGGCTGGCTTCATTCCAAAGGGGACAAACGCTAAGAATAACTTTAAATGATGGTCAATCTATCAGTTCTTTTGGACGTGTGGATCCGGGAGGTCTCGTTCAGAAATCCGGCTCATTATATCTTTTTGTGAATCCATTTATTTTAGATCCAATCAATCAGAATCGAATGTTTTGTGGAGGCGGAAATCACCTCTATTTTCATCCAAATATTTCTCAGATACCCGGAGGTTCACAAATTCCTACCAATATTGGCTGGAAAAAAGTGAATGATACAGCTTTGACCAATGGATTAGTTAGTGCAGTGGAAGCGTCTTTTGATGGTGAAAAAGTATTTTTTGGAACTTCTTCCGGCCGGGTGTTCCGGCTTGATAACGCTCGTGATGAGACAGCATTTGACTTACAAGAAATCTCCTCCAATGAATTTCCTTTTGGAGCTTATGTCTCAAGTATTGCAGTAAATCCTGATGACAATCAACATTTGCTCGTGGTATTCTCTAATTACAGTGTTCCCTCAATTTTTGAAAGCACCGACGGTGGGATCTCCTTTACAGATATAAGTGGAAATCTTGAGGAAAATACGGATGGATCAGGAAATGGACCGAGTGTAAGGTGGGCTGAGATTGTACCAAAAAACTCTGGAACATTAAGACTGGTTGGTACAAGTGTAGGACTTTACACAACAGAGTCAACCTCAGGTACTACTACCTGGATCAAAGAATCACCTGCTCTATTGGGAAGCGCCATTGTTACTATGATGGATTATCGACCAGGTGACGGTAGGCTTGCCATCGCAACTCACGGTAATGGTGTCTTTACAACCAATATTCCAGACTTTAAAGCATTGATGCTAGAGGAAGAGGAAGTAAATACATTTGAACTAGTTGCAGCTTATCCGAATCCTTTTAATCAGGATACTCAGATTCAGTATAGATTACCTGAGGACGGGGAGGTCAGGGTAGATATCCTGACGTCAAATGGAAGTTTGATAAACACCATACTCTGGGCGCCACAGTATGCCGGAACAAATACGGTTTCATGGGATGGAAACAATGCGTCAGGTACTTCCTTAGCCAATGGCATATACTTTTATCGTGTCCAATACCAAGGACAAAGTCTGTCGGGGAGACTGCTTTTGCGTCGCTAGGCTCTGATGCTCAAAACCAAGAGAAAATAAGAGATCACCATTACCCAAAAATGATAATTCACAATATTTGGAATGAAGCCCAAGTCCATCAAAATGACCAGGATGGCGAGAACTATCGATGCGATGCGTAAGGTATTTCGTGTGCTTTTTGTCATGGGAATAGGTTTTAGACTAAAATAAGTATTTAACAGCCACATGACAAATTCAAAAGGTTCATCATCTTTGCCGAAGGAAGAAATTCCATGGCAGAGATAGGAAACGATATCGCAAAAGCAAAAACACTACTATGCACTGGAGAAGTGGTGGCTATACCAACTGAGACGGTTTATGGGCTAGCTGGAAACGCTTTGGATGAGAAGTCTATTCTCAAAATCTACACAGTTAAGAATCGGCCTAAGTTTGATCCATTAATTGCCCATGTAGATACATTAGAAAAAGTTGAAAATCTTGTCCATGAAATTCCTGATCAAGCGATGGCATTGGCCGAGCAATTTTGGCCTGGCCCACTGACCATCTTACTTTCAAAAAAAGCTGAAGTACCAGATCTTCTCACATCGGGACTGGATCGCATAGCTGTAAGAATACCAAACCATCCGCTGACCCAGGATCTATTATCTCAACTTGACTTCCCTGTTGCGGCTCCAAGTGCCAACCCATTTGGGTATGTTTCGCCCACCTCGGCAGAACACGTTCAGAATCAGCTTGGAGAAAAGATTAAATATATACTGGATGGAGGACCATGTAGGATTGGTTTGGAATCCACTATTGTGGGCTTTGAAGATGGAAAAACGGTTGTGTATCGTTTAGGTGGCACCAAAGTAGAAGATATTCAATCCATTGTAGGCAAGGTTGAAATTAAAGTAAATATGAGCTCCAATCCTGCTGCACCTGGAATGCTAAAATCACATTATTCGCCAGGAAGAAAGATGTTGGTTGGAGACATTGAGCAAAACTTGAAATCATTAGATTCCGCAAACACTGGGGTTATTTCGTTCAGCACCTCACATGATGTGCCTGAATCAAATATGGCTGTGCTCTCAGCGACTGGTGATCTCGATGAGGCAGCGAGAAATATTTTTGCGGCGCTTCGCAAAATGGATCAACCTCACATAAACACAGTACTTGCCGAAGTACTACCCAACGAGGGTTTAGGAAGAGCTATCAATGATCGGTTAAAAAGAGCGTCTGTCTAATTATCTCCCTTATAGACATTCTCAAAAGGAGTCAGTTCGCCGGAACTGTTGATGAAAAGCGTGTAGTCAAAATTTTTGCTTGATTTCAAAGCTGCATCGCTTATCGTGTGTTTGATCAAAGTGGCAGGGTTTACTTTTAGTTGATCCGGGTAGTTGAAATTGACTTTTCTCAAATCACTGGAAATTATCAGTTTGTTGAAGAGAGCTGATATTTTAATAATCATCACCTGATCCTTTAAAGGAGAAAAATCTAGCTTATCAAGTTTTGAAATTGAGGAACCTTTCGTGGCATGTCGCATGCCAATGACGCACAATACGCCTGTATCTGGGTATTCCTCAACCAGCGATATAAACTTTTTATATATCAATCGATCCCTGAATTTGTAATTGTTATTGGGGTTAGTGTAATCGAATGTCAGGCCGTCATCCATCTCTAAAATCATAGTAGCAAATTGGACGAAATCGTCTTCAAAAAAGCTGGTATATGCATCACTTTTTCGTTCCATTTCATCGATGGTTTTAAGTACCAGGCTTTCTACCACTTCCCTATCATAGTAGTACATCACAGAAAGACCCTGGTAGGATTCACGGTGTGCTTTTGTATTTTCAAATAGCTGCTTGAAAACGCCAAGAGTTGAATTCAATGATGCTGGAATATCTCTTTCACCAATCAGTTCATTGATTACATAAATGGCTGACTCCATCTTATATTCAATGTCAATGCTTTTAACGAAAATTCGTTCTTTCTTAGGTTGTGTCAGATTGAATTCGCGCAGGTCCTCAAAAAAAGCCCAATTCTCTTTACCCCAAAACATAGTATTGCGCACTATATGACGAAGCATTGTGGTATCTCCTGAATCAAGGTAACTGTTTATCATATGAGCCACGCTAGCACCTTGCTCTATCGCTAAAATTCTCACATTCCCGTTGCGATGTAAGTACCGCAAGACTTTCATTGTAGCCTGAGGAACAGAGCGAATGTTGTGCCAATGTTCCGCCAACACAAATACCCGATTACTGTCAATTTCTATTTGATCAAAACCAATGAAATTATCATTTTTTTCGACATTGATAGACTGGATGTTAGACGGAATCTGCGCCAGAGAAATCGCGCAGATTGTTATAGCTAGTGAAACAAGTGGTATTCGTCTATTCATCTATCCGACCAACGCCTTATGGTAAGGCAAATTGTACTGATCAATATTTAGCAGGTTTATTACCTGGAAGCGTTTTCTGAATAAACGCTCTAAGGTGATCGTTGCTGCTAATTAAATCTTCATTCCTTAAGTACATCATGTGTCCACTACGATATCCTTTAAATGAAAGTCTATCCTTCATCTTTCCACTGGGATCGATTTGCCACATAGTATACTTAGCATCAAAATACTTGGTGGCTCCATCAAAGTATCCACTCTGTATCATCGTATGCAAGTACGGATTTTGAGCCATTGCTTGTCGCAAGTTTTCTCCTGTATTGTTGCCGTCTCTATTCCAAGGATGCACAGGACCAAACATGTTGTACTTAATGTCCGTCTCGTACTTGAGCACATTTTTGTAGTAATAGTTGATTGCCGGAGTAAACGCATGAAGCCAGCTGGTTAGTTCTGAGTTGAAGTCCGGTCGATCACCTCCATCAGTGCGATCTATACCTTTGTATCGCGAGTCTAGTCGACCAACTGTAAAGCCCTCATCACGCAACAGTTCTTTCCAGAAGAATGATGTGGGTACGTCAAGATTGTATTGAAGGATTGCCTTCTCCGAAATGCCCGAATACCTAGCAATCATTTTGGCTGCATTTCCTCTTTCATCGTCACCAACAAAACCTCCTTTTGTCAGAGTTGGCATTAACTCTTGAACAGAATATGTTTCTACTTCTTCCAATACCTCAAGTAAATCCTTGCTTTGAAGATCTGACGGGAGCTTTTTATGGTACCATGCTGCTGCGGCAAAGTAGGGTACGCGGAGCGCTGCTCCCAATGGTCCATCTCTTCTCCCTTGACCACTATGTATACCAAGTTCAGTTGGTGAAACCAAAATCACTCCGTTGAGGTACATCCACTGCCTGTTTTGCAGCTCTAGTGCCAGGCCGGAGACACGAGTGGTTCCATAACTTTCTCCAATTAGGTATTTAGGAGATTCCCAACGGTTCATGCGTGTCACAAATGTATTGATCCATTCCGCTAGATAGGAGATGTCTTCATTCACTCCGAAAAAGTGATCTCTACTTGTATTTTCCTTATCCAGAATCCTTGAATAGCCTGTATTAACAGGGTTTACAAATACAATATCTGCCACATCAAGGATGGAGTTCGGATTGTCTTTTACACCATAGGGCTGAACAGGAAAACCTTCATCGTCAACTTTCAGGATTTTCGGACCAGTGTAGGCAAGGTGCATCCACACTGAAGCAGATCCTGGGCCGCCATTAAATGAGATGACTAGCGGTCTTGCTGCTCGGTTTTTAATATCGCTTCGCTGATAATAAGTGAAATGAACAGCGGCTATGGCTTTGCCATCCTCATTCCAGACGGGCTGTGTTCCGGTGGTAGCAGTATAGGGAATAGACTTTCCTTTAATCGTTACCTGATGAGTAGTGGAAGTTGTTTCGTTGGCAGAGATCATTCGATCCTGGCCATGCAGTGAGATGAATAGAAAAAAGGAGCAAAAGGTGAGTACTGTTCTCATAGGTTTTGATTTGAAATTGGACAAGAAAAGTACCAAGAAATGAGCTGAGTAGGAAACAAAAAAGACATGCTCGGCAAATGAGCATGTCTTTCGGTTAGTTGATTCTTTGAAACCTAGTCCATTTTTAACCTGAGGTTTCCGTAGCTGGAGTCTATCCTTATCTCCTTGCTTGGATCGCCATTCCCTATCTTTCCCTTATAAGTGCTTTTATTAGATTCTTTGACACGGTAGTTGAATGTGGCGTCAACATCGGATGATACTTTCAGGTCTGCAAATGAGAACTCAGCATTTATGTTAGCATTTAAGCCTTCTTCCAGTCCGATCTCATAGGAGCCAAACTTCCCATCAATGTCTACAAGTGTGAATGATTTTGCCAGCTTATCAATTCTGAAATTTCCAAGATAGCTGCAGTCCAGCTCGATACTTCCCGTCAACTCTTCGATATCAAAACCTGAGAAATGAGCATCAGCATCTATTTTTCCGGCCTTTTCTATTTCTAGCTTTCCATATTTACTTTCAACTTCCAGATCGGCTACCTCACCAATTTCAATCTCTGAAAAACCTTGGGTCAAATCAAGTTTACCCGCACCATCTATTTCAAAATTGCTGTATTTGACTGTTGCCTCTCCGTCTTTGATCATGCCGATACTCCCGCCACCAAAGGAGAGTTTAATCTCAGTGTCTCCACTTACATCTCCTACACGCATAGAACCATATGAGACATTGATGTCCAGATCATTTTTCCGGTCACCCATTGTTACATCACCGAAGCTATTTTTAACTTCCAGAGGATTTGATTCAGGCATATAAATGGTGTAATTAATTTCAAACCCTTCCTCATTCTTGTTTTTTGTGCTGGAAATCTCAGTTTCGAATACAATTTCAGCTGAGCTTTCTGTGATATCGATATCGATGGCATCAAGAATATTTTGAGCTCTATCCTCGTTACGCCCTTTACCGATAATCTCGACTTTAATATCAAACTCACTTTTTTCCCATGAGTTGATTTCTACTTTACCAAACTTGTTTTCGATCTTCAGCTTGGTAGTTGCACTGACTTTAAAGTTGCGCTCTACGTATTTCTTCTTTTGATCCTGCTTACCAGCGAATACCGATACCGCCAGTAGAAGGCAAAGTGTAGCTATTCTATATTTCAATGGATATGTTGTCTTCATTGTTTTGGTTTTTAATGTTTTGTAAAATGTCCAGTTGTTTGTTCAGGATGTCAAGTCTCAACTGCAGGTTGTTGATCATTGCGTCCATCACACGGTCATTGGAAGCGTTAGTTTGGTAGGTTTTCTTCAATTCCAAATACATGGAATCCAGTTGGTCGATTTCCACCAGAAATTGCTCATGTTGCTCAGAGGTTAATTGCTCCTGAATCGCTTGCTTTCGTTGAGCAATCAGAGACACGTAATAATCCTCCGCTTGTGTAAACTCGTCACTTAGCATTGGGCCATCTAAAGATTCAGATTGACTCTTATCTATCATTAAATAAATCGTGGAGACCATAAAGAGCATTGCTGCCACTTTCCAGACGGTCGGCCAGATCGCATGCTTTTTACTCAGCTTCTTATCTATACCTTCCCATGCTTTATCACTCGGACTTGCATCATTAAATGCTTCCCGGTTTTCCATGATAAATTTTTCTAATTGATCACCCATAATTCACCTCCTGTGTTACAATCATTTTCAATTTGTCTTTTGCTCGCTTGTACTGGGATTTGGAAGTTGATTCCGTAATCCCGAGTATTTCGCCAATTTCTTTGTGGTCGTATCCCTCAAAAAGATAGAGTGATAGTACCGTTCTGAAGCCGGACGGCAATTCATTCATTGCGTTTTGAACTTGCGCTACCGTATAGGCAGGCTCGCTTTTTTCCGGTTCAAATTCATTGACCTCATCTTTTATATCCTGCGCCAACATCAAGTCTTTTTTTATCCGCTGTACTTGATTCAGCGCTTTATTGATCACGATTCTTTTCAGCCATGCTCCAAAAGAAGCATCTTCTCTGTAGCTTTTAAGATTTTGAAAAGCACTTACAAATGCATCCTGCAATACATCTTCAGCTTCATTTTCATCACTTACAATTCTTAGTGCAGTATTAAACATCGCTTTGTTGTACAGCTTGTATATTTCAAACTGTGCGGAGCGATCTTCTTTTCTACACCTTGCTATTAGGTCAGCGTGAATATTTACCGTGTTAGCTTCCAATTTTTAGGTTAGTTCAGTGTAAAGACTTGGAAAGGGGAGATGGGTTGCATGTTGTTGTTAATTTTAGACGATAAGTTTGAAAAAATGAAAAAAATCCTTTGGATAATCCTCCTGATTCCTTCTTTGGCTTCAGCTCAAGAATTAGATTCGTTAGTTACAGATACTACCGAAATAGAACCTCCTGCCTATTATCTAGCGGTTTATGTAGATGCCGGTGCTAGCTTTGAAGCTAGCGCACCTGAAAGTAATTTTTTTAGTGTTTTAGGTATTGGAGCCCAATATGAAAAATGGATGATTGGATTCTATCGATATGATTTCCAGGGAACATCTCAGTCACTGGTTGTGTTTCCTAATTCCTTTGAATTAAAATATAGATATGCCGGGGTTTACTTAGGATATCAATTTTATCAGAATGAGCTGCTCAATGTTTCTGCAGGCGGAAGCTATAATAAAGGAGATGCCGTTTGGAGAAGCCTTGAGGATGGTCAAGACTTTTTAAGGGATGAATTTGATTTAATCAAAATGAGATTAAAGGTAGAAATTGGGAAAATAAGGTATATAAAGCCTCATGCCAGTATCGGCTATCAAAAAATGAGGAATCTTAATCTGGCGAACCTGAATGAAAGTAATTTTTCCGGCTTGTTTGTTGCAGCTGGTATCCGCATTGGTTATTTTAACCAATAACTTATTTATTTATAGACGTTTAGGGTTATTTAATTAAACTTGTACAAGAATAAGAAAACGAAGCTATGACTAGAGTGATTCGTGTGTTTTGTGCCATTCTGTTTATGATCGCTTTTACAGAATTACAGGCTCAGCGGACATTTAAAATGTATAAAGAAGCGGAGGAAACCTTCTATGATGAGAGGTTTGGAGAGGCATTAGAGAAGTATCAGGCAATTCAGGAAGTAGATTCAGCATATGAAGATGTTCTTTACAAAATTGAGATATGCAAGCTGCTCTCAATTACCCAGTATGAGAATATGATGCCATTTAATGACTATGAAGAGGTAATGTCTGATCGAGACAAATTCTATTATTACTGGCAAGGAAGAATACTCATGAAAGAATATGAGTTTGAAGAAGCTCTGAAATCTTTGAGGAAATTCATACAACTGCCAGAAAAAAAGAGCGATGAGATTATGGAAGAAGCTCGTCGCTGGGCTAATTGGGCAACAGCCGCAAAGAAATTCATGGATAATCCTATGTATTATGAGATTCACTTGTTGGAAGAGGGACTTAATACAAAATATGCTGAGCTAAGCCCTGTGTATTTTTCAGATAATGAAGAACTAATGTTTCTATCCAATCGGGACGAATCCAAGCCTGATCAATTTCAAATTTATCATTCGAGACATGAAGGAAACCGAACTTGGTCAGAGCCAGAGGTGCTTTACAATGTGGGGACATTTACCCGCGACAACTCGAATATCGAAGTGGTCGCAGAAGACGGACGATTATTCCAGTTTCGATCTGATAAAGGTGGAGATCTATTCTATAGCGAACCAACAGATACCAAAACAGGATGGTCGGCACCAAAAGAGTTCGATAGCAAGATATCTTCGACACACCTTAGTTCACACTTCTTTATCAACGAACATGAAGATCGAATCATTTTTGCCAAGAATGTAGGAAGTAAGAAAGATCCTAACCTGGATCTATTTCAATCGTATCGAGATCACGAGACCGGTGATTGGAGTAAGCCTGCACTTTTTGCCACCACGATCAATAGTGAATACAATGAAGATAGTCCTTACTTGAGCCCGGATGAGCAAACCCTATATTTTGCCTCTGATGGACATGAGACCATGGGCGGGTACGATATTTTCAAGTCTGAGTTTGACTCCACTACGCTAAGTTGGTCAGAACCGGTAAATATGGGTTTCCCGGTAAACTCTCCAGACGACGAGCTCCATTTCAAGTTGAACAATGATCAGATGTCGGGTTACTTTACATCTAATCGATTGCACACGATTGGCGATTATGATATTTTCTTTTTCTGGGAAATACATACAGTGAAAATAAAAGGAAGACTAATCGATGGGCCTACCGGAAAACCAATTACGGATGCCCGTATTTTCTTCCGGCCTGTTGAGTACACCGATATGTATTTTTTCTCACCTACTGATGAAAAAGGACAATATGAGATGGTGATCAATGCAGATGATGTGTATGAAGTTGAGGTGAAAATGGAAAATGAGACAGTTAAACTTGATGACTTTGAAATTCACTCTACAGGCGGAGCTAATACAACTTATATTAAAGATTTTTACGTTGGTGAAGTGCCAGCGCAATCTGCGGCAACTGCATCCACCAGGCCTACAATCAACACACCAAAGGTTCCAAAGCCTACTACTCAGCCAATTAGACCTCAACGAAACGAATCAAAGATTCAGGATTTAGGCCGGATGAATAGCACAAGTGATCGTGCGGTGGTTAGAAACATCTATTTTGATTTTGGTGATACACAAGTATCCGGCGATAGTGAACCGATATTGAGAGCAATTCTGGCTAAGATGATCGAATATCCTCAAATGAGGATTGAGATTGCTGGACACACAGATAGCGTAGGTGATGAGAAAACCAATCAGTGGGTTTCGCAGAAGCGTGCGGATGCCGTGAGAAACTGGCTAATTACCAATGGTGTTTCGAAAGATCGGATGATAGCGAAAGGCTACGGTGAAAATCAACCACTCGCAACTAACGACAATGAGCGAGAGGGACGAGAGCTCAATCGAAGAATCGAGATTATCGTCAGATAATAATCCTTCTTTCCCGTATATTTAGATACATAAAATAAACAGCATGTATACCTCAATTATTGCTGGTCTAGGACATTATGTACCCGATAATGTCGTGACCAATGAAGATCTGTCCAAAATTATGGATACAAGTGACGAATGGATTACCGAAAGAACAGGTATCAAAGAACGTCGGTGGATAGACCCTAAAACAGATGATAGCCCATCTACTATGGGAACAAAGGCAGCCCGAATGGCCATCAAGAATGCAGGATTGACTCCTGATGACATTGATTTTATCATCTTCGCTACCCTTAGCCCAGATTACTACTTCCCAGGACCTGGTGTGATGGTGCAGGAACAATTAGGCATTAAAGAAATTGGCGCACTTGATGTTCGCAATCAATGCTCCGGATTTGTGTATAGTTTATCGATAGCAGATCAGTTTGTGAAAACGGGCATGTACAAAAATGTACTGGTGATAGGCGCAGAAAATCATTCCGGAGGCCTTGAAAGATCCGATCGAGGAAGGGGAGTTACTGTAATATTTGGTGATGGCGCAGGTGCAGCAGTAGTCCAGCAGTGCGAAGAGCAGGATAGAGGGATTCTTTCCACGCACTTGCACTCTGAAGGGAAGCATGCTGAGGAGTTGGCGCTTATTGGTCCGAACACGGGAAGGTGGGTTCCGGAGATCATCAAGGAAAATGATCCCGAGGATTCAAGCTATTATCCGTATATGAATGGCAACTTCGTTTTTAAGCATGCGGTTACCCGATTTATGGAAGTAATAGGAGAAGCACTAACTACCAATAATAAAAAACCTGAAGATATTAGCTTATTGGTGCCACATCAAGCCAACCTACGAATTAGCCAGTATGTTCAAGCTAAAATGAAACTGACTGACGATCAGGTTTACAACAACATCATGAGGTACGGTAATACCACAGCTGCCTCAATTCCAATTGCTATGAGTGAAGCCTTTCAAGAAGGCAAAATCAAAAATGGTGATTTGGTATGTCTCGCAGCTTTCGGAAGCGGATTTACCTGGGCATCGGCACTCATCAGGTGGTAGGTTTCTATATCATTTGATAAAATCCTAATTGGACAAAACGCACGTTTTTATCGATAAATAAAGTATTGGCAATTTTAAAATTGCATTTTTTAAAGAACTTATTTAATTATTTTAATTATACACTTAGAATAGTTAAATTTGTTCTCATCAAAGTATAAATCGACCATAAATCATAAAAGCGAATGAAATTTGTAAAAACTCTACTCGGAAAGTCAACAGACGAAAATCAACTTAAACTTAAAAAGGAGGCTAGTGGAGAGTGGGTAGTGCGTAAGGGATCTACCGTTCTTTACATTGGATCAAAAGATAAGTGTGAGACCTATATGAGTCACGCATTCTAGATACCGGCAAACGGATACGCAATAAGAAAGGCAATGCATCTCATCAGGCATTGCCTTTTATTTTGCCCTATTTCGTATTAAATAGAAATATTTGAATAAAAAATATGACTATTTATACAACATTATTATTATATTTATGTTTAATATATAAATGATACAATTTTTAACTTAATATATACTCACGATGAATCTATTTAGGTTATTTGCAAAACGGAGAGATAAAAACAGAATCAGGCTAACGAAATCACAAACAGGTGATTGGATGGTAAAGAAAGGCTTTAGCATCCTATACATTGGCAGCAGAGAAAAATGCGAAACTTTTATGAAACAGACGCTTAGCGTCTAGCTATGGATAATAAACATGGCCATCCGCTAACGAGTGGATGGCTTTTATTATCTCTTCAGGATGTGTCCAGGGTATGAAGTGATTTACATCCTCAAGCATATAAATTTCCAGCAATGAATCTGGAAGCATTTTTTGTGCGAAAGCTGCATTCTCTTTAGGTACCAACGAATCTTCAGTTCCCTGAATGACGATCGTTGGTATTTTTATTTTATCCCACAATGGGACCATTTCACTTAGCTCCTTCTTAAGTGGCATAATCTCATCGTTGCTTGCCTCAAATTCTTTAGGAGTGAAGAATGCACCCACTTGCGTGTCAATTACCTTCCTGTACCATTCATCTTCCTCCATTTCAGGATCTATTGAAGGAGCTACTAAAATCATTCCCAGATACGTATCTGGGTAGTCCATGGCCATTCGAGCAACAACGGGTCCGCCCAATGAATGGCCAATTAGAATCTTATGTTTTTTTGGAAATTGATTTAAAACCTCGTTAATCAGAAAAGCCTGCATCTCTATCGAAGGCTCTGCCTCACCAAATCCTGATTCACCAAACCCAGGCCTATCAACTGATATGATGTCAAATTGCTTTAAAAGTGTATCTGCTTTGAAAAAATCTATAAATGCACTCCATGAGCCTGGAGAGCCATGAATAAAAGCAATCATCGTATCCTTCTGCTGATCTATATAGGCATAGTGCATATTTCGGGAACCAACCAGCAAGTTCTCAAACCGAATTTCAATGGATTCGAGACTTTCTTTTGCTTCTGAATCCTCCATTCGAAATTCACAGGCGCTTAATATCAGAATAAAAAAGACAGTTTTTTTCATTGCTCGAGTATTCATGCAATCGTACACATCGGGCTATATTTGCCGTCTATGTCACAAGGCATCATTTCTACCAATTTTCAATTTAAAGGACAAACCGGAAAATATACCGGAAAGGTTCGTGAAGTATACGAGTTTGGGGACAAACTGGCAATGATTGCGACAGATCGAATCTCTGCATTTGATGTCGTCCTACCCAAGCCGATCCCATATAAAGGGCAGGTTTTGAATCAATTGGCCGCAAAGTTTTTAGAAGCCACCAATGATATCGTCCCAAATTGGGTAGAATGCTCGCCACACCCGAATGTGACTTTCGGTAAGCGTTGTGAACCCTTCAAAGTAGAAATGGTGATTCGGGGCTATCTGACCGGACACGCCTGGCGAGAATACCGAGATGGAAAACGAATGCTTTGTGGTGTGCCCATGCCAAATGGGATGAAGGAGAATGAAAAGTTTGCATCTCCTATCATTACACCGACAACCAAAGCTGATGAAGGACACGATGAAGATATTTCACGTGAAGAAATCCTCAAGCAAGGGATTGTTTCAGAAGAAGACTATTTGAAGTTGGAGGATTATACACGAAAGCTTTTCGATCGAGGAATAGAAATAGCAGCAGAGCGTGAATTGATATTGGTGGACACCAAATATGAGTTTGGAAAGTATAATGGTGAAATCTATCTCATAGACGAGGTTCATACACCTGATTCTTCCAGATACTTTTATACAAAGCCATATCAGGAATTGTTAAATAATGACCAACCCCAAAAACAACTTTCTAAAGAGTTCGTAAGACAATGGCTGATCTCAGAAGGTTTTCAAGGGAAAGAAGGTCAGCAAATACCGGAAATGCCAGAAAAAAGAATTAAGATGATATCTGACCGATATATCGAGCTTTATGAGAACATCTCAGGTGAAAAGTTTGTTAAGGACGAATACTCAGATAAATTAGCCCGCATTAAAGAGGAAATTGCCCAAATTGTAGAATAAAGAATTATGGAATTTACAGTAGACAAATACGAAAACTATTCAATCGCTAAAATCAATCAGGAAAAAGTAGATTCTGCTGTTTCTCCTGAATTGAAGTCAGAATTCATGAACATCGCTCAGGATGGAGTCAAAAGCTTAATCGTGGATATGGCAAATGTTAAATATGTAGATTCAAGTGGGCTAAGTGCGCTTTTAGTTGGGAATCGATCTTTCAGTGAGTCAGGCGTTTTTGTGCTTTACAATGTGACTGATCACGTGATGAAGCTGATCTCTATCAGCCAATTGCATAAAGTCATGAATATAGTTGCAAGTCAAGAAGAAGCGGCTGATGCTGTCCTCTTAGCGGAGATCAACAAAGGTCAGAGCTCAGCAGAATAAACTTGAGTCTTGAACTACTGATACTTGGATCTAATTCAGCGGCGTTCGCACACCGCAGACATCATACCGCGCAAGTATTTAAACTTCAGGATCAAAATTTTCTAATTGATTGTGGCGAGGGTACGCAACTTCTTATGAAGAGGCACAAGGTGAAACTCTCACGGATAGATCATATCTTCATTTCACATCTGCATGGCGATCACTACTTTGGATTGATTGGGCTTCTGTCCACCATGCATTTGTTTGGCAGACAAAAAGAGTTGCTCCTGGTCGGCCCTCCGGGGCTGAAAGAAATACTTCAACTCCAACTCAGACATTCGGAAACCTCACTTGGTTTTCAAATCCGATTTGTCGAGTTTAAGCCTGGAGAATCTGAGGTGATTATGGATCATCCCAAGTTTACAGTGACTTCATTGCCTATGGATCATCGGGTGCCTTGTTCCGGTTATCTATTTAAGGAAAAGCCGAAGAAACGAAGAATCAATCGTAAGGTCTTGCCTGAAGTGCAACTTTCTAATCTGGACATCCTTAGACTCAAGGATGGTGAAGACATTCTTAACGAAGATGGATCGGTGAGGTATGAAAACAAGTTGATCACATTGGACCCGAATCCAAGCTTCAGCTATGCATTCTTTTCTGACACCCGTCTTAGACCTGAACTGTTAGAAACCATCAAAGGTGTGGATTTACTTTATCATGAAGCAACGTTTGCCAATGACATGAAAGACCGAGCGATTGCCACGTACCACACCACTGCTGAGCAAGCGGCTCAATTTGCAAAAGATGCGAATATTGGAAAATTGATTCTTGGGCATTTTTCTGCTCGTTATAAAGAGCTGGATTCCATCATAGATGAAGCAAGAGCGATATTTGAGCATTCGGAGCTGGCTATTGAAGGAACCAAATTTGTGGTAGATGGGAAATAAGAAACAAAACCTTTTCATTATCCTGGGCGCTATTTTTCTCACCAATGCCATCCTCGCGGAGTTGATAGGTGTGAAGATCTTTTCGTTGGAAGAAACACTAGGCTGGAACCCGGCGAATCTAAACATCTTCGGCTACATACTGGATTTTAATTTAACAGCTGGAGTAATGATATGGCCAGTGGTTTTTATCACAACAGACATCATCAATGAATACTTCGGAAAGGCAGGCGTAAGAAAAATCAGTTTCATTGCGGTTGGGTGTATTATGTATGCATTTCTCATGATTTGGCTAGTTACTAAGCTAAGCCCGGCGGCATTCTGGTTGGAGGTTAATAATACGGATGCAGAGGGAAATCCCTTCAACATGAATTTTGCCTTCAATAAGATCTATACACAGGGACTTGGCATCATCGTTGGATCTATCATTGCTTTTTTGATAGGTCAGGTATTGGATGTAATCGTATTCCAGCACTTGCGAAAAATCACAGGGGAGAAGATGATCTGGCTAAGAGCCACGGGTTCGACACTCATCTCTCAACTCATTGACAGTTTTGTTGTGTTAGCGATAGCTTTTTACATTCTTGCACCGGCCGAGAGTCGCTGGGATATTTCTCAAGTGATGTCAGTAGGTTCGCTCAACTACATCTACAAATTTATTATTGCCATTGCGCTTACGCCTCTGATTTATTTGGGTCATTACCTGATCGATCGGTACCTGGGCAAAGAGGAGGCAGACAGGATCAAAGAAGAGGCTAGCCAGAGTAGCTTCTAAGCAGTCATTTCTTTAATCTTCAACAATAATCCCCAGGAAATTTGAGCTTCTTAGCGAACGAATGCTGTCGACTTCTTCCTGGCGTGTTTCGCAGGAAAATGCAATAAGTACGAGACAAAATCTAAGTAGTAGTTTATTGAATGTATTCATAAGCCTATTGATAGCTTTTGGTTTGGGTAAGTCATTTAAAGATTAGCTAAATGGTATGATTTCAATAGATCAAACAATCTTTGTTTCTTCGCCTATCTTTTTAAGAACCTCATTAAGGTTGCTTTAAGATTCCATACTTTATTCTTTGGTAACTATTCAACAGGTCGCAGGAATAGGAACCTATTGAAGTATTTTGGACAAAATCAAAAGAATGTTTTTATAATTCTATTTGCTTATAAACGACTATGAGTATTTGTTAATTTTTCTCATATCTCTTTCAACATCCAACCACTTCCTGTCGTATCTTTCCATCATGCGTTTATCCATCGTTTTGCTCTTGCTCACCTTTGGGGTAGCGGCCATGGTCATTCTCCCTTCAGGAGAGGAAGAACGAATAAATGGTGTGAACCTCGTCAATCCACCACGAGTGATTGATGCTGCAGAAATGGGAACGGTGAAGCGAATCAATGCAGAATGGGTAGCGGTGATTCCTTATGCATTCTCACGTTCGGGTAAACCTCATGTTTCTTTCGATCACAACGGACAATGGTGGGGCGAGCGAAAAGAAGGTTCTTGCAAACTCATCGAGTATGCCAAGTCTCACAATCTCAAAGTCATGCTTAAACCACACGTTTGGGTGATGGGAGAGGGTTGGACTGGGGATTATAAGTTAGCCTCCGATGGCGAATGGAAAATGTGGGAAAAGGAATTTTCAGCCTATATCTTAAACTATGCTCAGGTTGCAGACTCACTAGGTGTTGAGATGCTTTGCATCGGCACGGAGTATCGGATCCCAGCGAAAGAACGACCTGAGTTTTGGAGAGGTTTGATTAAAAGTATCAGAGCAGTATATTCGGGTAAACTCAC